>NZ_JBNDMK010000005.1:0-304698 GCF_050436545.1 Paraburkholderia sp. GAS41 | reverse complement strand
ACGCCGACGACGGCGCTCCGGCTCGGTCAGAACTTCAATGCTTTCCACGATTTGCCTAGGCTTGAAACTAGTCACAAGACTCCCTCTTATTTTAATGGGTGTCTCGTGTCCTGAGAATCAAGGGGCTACTCCACTATTCGACACCGCCATCCAATGTCGAATTTCGACCACCACTTACAGCCGGCGAGCGCCGCCGCCCTTTAGGGCATACATCCGTCAGGATAGCGTCACAGCTCGCCCAAGCGAGGCGGCGTTCGAAGGCGCAAACGCCCACGGGAACGCGTATGGTAGAGATTGTGGCGAGCGACCTGACAGCCCGTCTGGCGAAGGTTGCCCGTAGATGCACCGGTGCGCGTCTCTCTCGGCGCATATGTTGACATCAGCCCTTCTGGCCATCGAGCCGCGCATCACGATTCAATTGCGGAAGACCCTCTCCTTCTAGGATAAAGCACTAGCTCGTATTCACCGGTCGCTTGATGGCTCTTGATGTCTTTCGTGAAGAACACTTTAAGTGAGTTCTTGGCAATGACCTTACTCGCCTTGGCTTCGTCCCAGTCGAACTGGGGTACGTGCCCGCTATCTAGGAACTCGAGAATATTCGGAAGTTTGAAGGGCAAGAGGCCGTCGGCCATTTTGAATGGTTCGAGCTGCTCTCGCACCCAAGCAGCTAGCGCACGGGAAAGCACATATCGATGGTCATTGTTTCCGTTACCCTCCATCCGAATGCCGGCAAAGAAGTCTTCAGGAACCACGAAGTTTCGTACATCATTCTGGGCGACTTTGAGTCGGAAAACACCACCTAGGCCAATTGAAAACGACGGGTCCACCTGAACGCCTACGCGACCAAGATGACGTAGCGCAAGCTCCTTCGTTTCGTGACATAACACTTCGTTAAGCCTACCCCGCAGCAGATATTTGGAAGAGTCGCGGAGGTCGCGGGCACGAACCATAATGCATGACTTTTCGTCCCATTTGACCAAAACATACGAGTTGTTTGCAACTTCGCGGAGCAGGTGGTATTTTCCGGCAAACGGCTTTGCTGCAAGCAAATCCTCCAAATTGGGGGACCTAACTGCTACATGTCCCTTTACCAACATTACCTGATAGTCGGCTGGACAGCGCTGAAGGTCGCATGCCGGGGAGATTGCGAGCAGGAAAGTGTCCGGATTCCGACGCAACAAGTTGCGCTTGCGGCGCGCCGTCGCTGCAGCGGACAACGGTGGCGGACCATTGCGATGGTAATCGGGTGTTTGTGCCCGGGTCGAGGCTATGTTTCGACGTCGGGCAAGTATCGCCGCATGCCGCTTATTGGAAGCAGGTTGGGTGTGGTTGTTAATACAATTCGGGTTATCGGGAAATGACGACATATCGACATTTTCAGAAAAAACATCTCCGAAACGCACGGCAGGATTCTCTTTAGAAGGCCGTTGTCCAGCAAACGTTACATCGGCGTATAAGTCGAGTAGAACGGAGTTCGGATGTATCTCGCCATTAAACGGGAGAGCCGTTATATGATTTACGATGTGCGCGGCCGCATGAAGACGGGACCTAGCACGAATTTTTGCTGCAAGTGCTTCAGAAAAGAGCCAGCTCAAATATTCCCCTAAGCCTTCCGACTCACGCTCCAGTCTCAAAGAATGTAGCAAGGTCAGGTCGTGGAGCTCCAGCGAGTCTATCTCGTCAACCAGAAACTTGGTGGCAGTATCAATTTCGGTTGAAAACGTGTCCAAGTATTTACTCAGCCCGCGCATATCCCCATATAGCTCGAGCTTCGGCTCAAGGTCGCGCTCTAACCAGATAGCATTTAACGAAGGTTTCTCAACAAAGCGGAAAAACGCCGATTTCAGCTTTGTCGCTTTTCTGAAATCTTCCATCCTATCAAGAGGCAAATTCGAAGACATGAGGTAAACGAAACGACCCTCGGCATTCCCATGCTCCATGACGTCGGATTTTAGACATTCTCTAAACTGAGAAGCGGCCGTAATCACTTCATCGGGAGTGGTCTGCTCTAAATAAAAATCCAGGAATACTAATTTACATCCTTTGATGTCTTCTTCTGCTTCCGCGAGACTGGGGTGGCACTTAAGAGTTAGCTTCGCATCATCGCGCAGAAAGTTCATCAATGGTTTAAGTTGCTTCAGTTCACCTTCGTACTGGTCGAGCAGCCCTCGGAAAATAGGGTCGAGCATCGAGTAAGCTGCAGCATCCTCCTTGTACAACTTCCATGCCGTCTTCAGTTGCTCTTGATTTCGACGAAGTTCAAGCGGTGAGCGCATTCCGGGAAATCTAGCTTCAGCCAAGGCCTTCCAGGCATCATTGGAAATGTCCCGCATTTCGGCCCATTGCGTGTCCTCGATTGAATCAAGGTCAGGGTCTTTGTAGTTATCATCCACTATTACCGCTGTTCCGGTAAACTCTCTCAGTCGCGCAGCAATATTCATTTTGCTTTATTTCGTGAATTGAATTTCAAAACGAAAGAGTGATGATTGCCATCACGTTCGGGTGGTCCCAACTCGAGACTTACATCGTTGTATTCAGCCAGTCGCTTTGAAATAAACAATCCCAAGCCTCTACCTTCTTTGTCTGGCTTTGTGGTCACAAAGGGCCCGAAAATATCATCGACCATGTCAGGCGGAACTCCCGGGCCATTATCGTGAAATTCCAAAGTCTTTTGCTCGGGATTTACGACAAGAGTTATTTTCCCCTTTTTGCTCGCGTCAGCACGAGCATCCACCCAGTAGAACGAGTTACTAAATAAATTATCGAGAATCTGGATAATTTGTCCGCGTTCGACATGCACGCTAAACGCCCCGTTGCTGATGTAATTGACGTCGAAAATGATATCGTGTCGCTTAGCCTTCGCTTCATGCATATCCATAAAAGCCGAAAGCACTTCTCTAAGGTCGACGGTCACCTTTCGCTGGCGTCCAGGAATACTCAAGGCATCAAGAGTGCGAATCTTCTTATCTAGGGTCTTTAGCTGGGCTTCCAGTCCACGGCGCATCGATGCTATATCACTTTCGTCGCCACCTAGCAGCTGCAAAGTGTTTTTCGATATTCTGGCTAGCTCATGCGCCAAAAACTCGACTTGGAGACCCACGCCTGCCAAGTGGATATACTGCTCAAGCTCGTCTTCGTGATTGCGAATTTTGGCCTTAGCCCGCTCCCATGCGTCATGTAGCTCCCCAAGCTGGAATAGGATTTCTTGAACAGCATCCTGTTCCTGGGGAACGCGTGCGCCAAGTTGACGAACTTGAGTTACGGTAGCGTGTTCTGCATCTGCGACACGCAGCGCGAGGTCCTCAATCGTTTCCGGCGCCTCTTTCTTCGCCTCTTTGTCTACTGCTTCCAAGAAACGTCGACACTTGCTAATAATGACATGTCGAAGGAGACGTCGCAGTGCTTCCTTTTCCGGGCAATCACGGAATCCCTCTCGATTTGTCTGGTCGAGCAATGCGGGATTACCTTCGTGTGAGATGCGGAGATAACCGACTATCTGAGCACGATTCAGTTTATATTGGGACGCAGATAATGCATTTCGGTCTAAATCCAGCCAATCGTCTGACGGCGCGCCATATGGATACACGCGGAAACCGTCTCGATAAACGAGCAAACCGCCGCTCCAGCGCCTTACGAAATTCTGGAGACCGCCGGACCAAGCTTCCCTAGCGTCCCTTTGCAGCCTTCCTCGATTAAACCAGTAGAACTTCATTTCGAACGGTCCCAATCTTGGCAGCGCGGCAATCACTGCGTCTGAATCAGGAAGCAGATTCTCTTTTTTGCTGTTCTTCTTTTTGGTTACTGGTTCGCTCACCGAGCTTTTCAGATAAGCGCCAACGACCTTCCAACTCCGTTGTTCGTTAAACAGGCGGTAATCCACGGTAACGTCAAGTTCAAGGTCGCCCAAATTTGGGTTTGTCGGAACTTCGCCGTCATCCTGTGCCTTAATACCAAATTTTGCGGTGCACACCGCGTCAGCCATTTCGAAACGTGATTCGTCAAACTCAGGCAGCCATACCCGCTTCCCTTGAAGCCTGAGCTCTATGAAATCATTTATGAAATCTGATGCGAATGGGTCTCCCAATTTAGCCAACTCCGAGTTGGCCAACTCCCGCAACTTTTCCTCGGTCCAATCCGATTGCAAGTCACGCACGGTTACAACGGTTCCAGTTAAAGTAACGTCGACCTTTTTCTTTCCAACTTCTGGTGCGTAGTCCAGAGCACTCGCATCAAGCGTCGGGTCGGTGAAAATTGGACGCCAATCCAGTTCGAGTAGATTGAAAAATTGGTCCGATTTACTGACTGTCTTGACATAAACGTAGTGGCCTAGTCGCATCGCCGCCAATCGTCCAATGCCCTTTTCGCCGAGTGCTGGCTTTGCCTCACTTTCCCCAATAGGAGCCCATCGAGGCGAGGTTTTTTTAGGTTTCTCAAGTAGCCGTAGCGGCGTACCAACAGTCAGATACCCTTTTTGAAGAATTTCTTGCGTCATGCCGTGCCCGTTGTCGGCGATGCGCATGCTATTGCCGGCGAAGTATGCTTCGGCAAGTCGCTTCGCCGCTTCGTCAGGCGTTGAAGGCTCGCCTAACGCGCCCCAGAACGCTTCGCGGGCCGATTCTGGCGCATCCGGCTCCACGACTTTCATCAGCGCGCTTCGAAACTCGGCGGCATCGAACCGCGTGGCAGGCACTTTGGACAGCCAGTCGTTAAACGATACAAACGTCGACTGTTGAAGCACAATGTCCACGTCAATACGCACCCTTGTCGCGTTCGCGTCAATTGCGTTCTTAACTAGCTCATACAACGCGACGGCGTCCGAGCTTATCAACTCAGCACCCAACTCAAGGAGGACGCGGGCCTTAAATTCGATAGCCATAAAGGTTTGTTTTTAGCTTATAGCTTGATACGCGAGCGTACCGAGTTGTGATTGCGAGGGAAACGGCTCAATTGCACTCACTCTCGCCCCTTACTGGTCAAAATAGCTAAAGTTGGCAAACCAGACACCCTTGGTCATCATCATCCTCCGGCGTCTCCCCAGAGTCTGCGTCCTTGAATAACTCAAGGAGTGTTACGTTTTCTCGGCGCTCAATCTTTCGTTGCATCCGAATGACATGTTCAGTTCTGATTTGCTCCATACGCGCCGGCTGCTCCAGTTCCGTCAAGCTCTCACCTTGACTCCATGTGAAGAAATTGCCAGTCTTCTCATACGGTCGTTCGTATTCTTTCGCCTTGTCGTACAAGTCGGGATGGGTCTCCTTAAGCCTCACCCACTCTATTTTTTGCTGATAGAAGCAGAAGTAGCAGCCCGAGCGAGTCCTCCCCCACTTGGTGTAGGGAGGCATCCCGACACCAGAAACGCGCAGGATTTCTTCAATATCTCGCAAGACCAATCCTGCGTCAATGAAAGGATAGACCGCCTTGATATTCGGTTTGTGACTGATGTACCCGGAGCGATTCTCGTCTGCTCTGAGCCCAACGTAGTTGATTATCTCTTCGTCCCCACAATACTGTTCGAAAGGCTTCAGCTTGAGCGCTCGCGTACACCAGCGGCGGTGATTCGAAGGAATCATTCCGCCGTACATCTCATACCAGTGGTCGAATCCCAAGTCTGCATTAAGTCTTATAACTGGTTTTCCCAGGTAGTTCGAAATCTTGTCGAGAAACTCGTAAGTTTCTGGAAGTTCCTTACGCGTATCGCTAAAAATGTATTCCATCTCGGGCACCTTGTCCCTCATGTAGAGGGCCAAGGCGGCACTATCCTTGCCGCCCGAAAGACTCAGAATATGTCTAACTCGCTTTTTTTCGACTGTCAATCTCGGCTCCAGTGCGCAATTCGTCGGCTTGCAGGACCTCAGCCAGCGCTTGTGCGAGCGCTGCTTGCAACATTTCGGCGTCTTCGCCTACCTGCGGTTTCAACGAGGCCAATATCGTGCTAGCGAGCTCTTTTGCCCTCTTCGAAGAGGCGAGGAGCAGAGAGCGCTCTTCTCCACCGAACGATGTAATCGTGAAACTCATGAAACGCTCAGCTGCCTCTCGGTGTTGTCCTCGTTCCATCGCGACCTTCAACCAGCGCTTGTATCGGCCGCAAAGCTCCAAAATCACCTCCCGAAACATCGCAAGGCTATCGTCGACCCATGACTCCATCGGCCTTTTAACGATGAGAGTGGCGAGTGAATCTAGCCAGCGGTCGTCTACAGGGGTAACGTCGACGCATCTGAGCACGAATGCCTTCAGTTCCACGTCAGCCAAGTCTGCTGCTATGTCGGCACATTCCCGCTGAAGTTGAGCGCGAACCACTGCCAGCGGACCCGGGATTCCGAATGCGCGACCCAAAACGGCTGCAGCGTCTTCTTGAAGGCGACGATACGCACCACCGAGTTCGTTCATTGCGGAACTCAGGCGGTGCACAAAGCCCTTCGCTCCCGCCCCTTGATTGAACAGCGAGGGGATTTGCTCACTCAGAAGTTCAATCGGGTCTGTAGCACGCTTGAGCGTCGAGCGGAGTAATTTAGCGTCGGCCGAGACGGTCAAAGTCTCCTGCGCATACTCGGGCAGGCGGGCGTACCAGCGGACCACTGCTCGAGACAACTCAAGGAAAGTCGGCGTCTCCGAAAGCGACTGGCCGACTGACGCCAGAACAGAACAGTACTGGTGCTGCAACTTCTCTCCACGACCCGCATCGGAAAACTCGCGCAGTTGAAATGCGTCGGGGTTTTTGAACATGCGAGCGAGGTGGTCCGCCGTTAGTTCCAAGACTAGAGTTCCACGCTCGAATACGGCACATACGTCGCGCTTTGCTAAGAGATAGCTGACGACCCAAACTGATGATACACCCTGTCTTAAGCCCAAAGGCGGCAAGCTCAGTCGCTCCAGAACGGTGCGAAAACTCGCCGGCGTCGCTGACTTGAGTAGGATTTCTATCCGTTGCCAAACCTGTGTCAACGAATCGGATACCGACCAAGGAGCGTTGGCTCGCTCGCTGTAAATCCCAGTGTCCCGCAGCAAAGTAGCATAGAGAAGACGCTCGGGAGGGAACTCAGTTGCGCCGAAAAACTCCTGGCTAGACACATTTTGTGCCAATAATTTCTCGAACAGTTTCTGTCGCGCAAGCACAATCGCCGAGGAGGGGCGGTCCTTGTTGATGAGCTCGTTTACGAGCGTCGGGCACTCTGTGAAAACAGCGTCGAACATCCACGACGCTGCCTGGCTTACATTCAACTGCGTAGTGCTCGGAACTAGCTCACCTTCGTAGTAGTATTGATGGATTTCATCACATTGCCCGAGTAACCGGCTCATGACATCGGCTTCGACGCGGCGCCGCGCATCCGCTAGTGAGTTTTCAACGTAGCGAGAGGTCCACGGGTCCAAGGTGCCGTTTTGTGTTGCCGCTTTAACCGACATCCACCGCGATAATTCGCGAAGCGATACGAGCGCGCTTTCACTGAGCTCAATAGCTGTCCAAAGCACCAAGGGACAGCCAGTCGTTGCTTGTAGCGCCGTCGCTTTCTTGCGATGCTCAGGACGAGACTCGTCGACGAGGATAACGTTAATCAAACCATCAGCATCTGACGAGCACTTTGGAAAGTCATCAACGGCTTGACCGACGTTGATTGAGACCGTCCGAAGGGTCCCCTTTCGATGGTAATGGCCGCTCGCGACAACCGTGTTTTCGCTAAGCAGCTTCTGCAGTCCCGCAACCGTAAGGTCACTGGCCGAGTCTCCCGCCACTTCGTAGAGAGCGTCAACGTTGACTGTCTCATTGACAGCGAACGCATAACCTTCACTGCCTGGCGTTTTTAGCAATACCCCTCGTTTGCAGGTCTCGTCCAGAGCGGCCTGGACATCTGCCGTTGAAAATTTATCCGCAAGAGCAAAAGCCAACAGCTCGGGGGTCGCAGCCAGGCGCGCGCTGCCCCGCACTAGCTCAAGGACCGACAGTGCTTTGAGCACAGAAACTTCAATTTCCGGCCTCTCAACTGCATCCTCGATAGCGCTGAGCGCAAATTCCCACCTGCGCTCGGTAGCCAGGTCGCGAAACCGTAAACGGGAGCCTTGACTCAGGAACGAAAACAGATATTCACTTGAATACCAGTTCTTGGCGTCAAGCGTTCGCGTCTGAATAAAGTCTCTGAAAGCATACGGTTCGTGACCACGCAGGAATGCGTGGAACGAGCGCTCACTTTGCCCCATGCGCTTGGATACGTGGGCCATCGCCGAAAGCACGACCGGGTGAAGTGGGAAAAGCCTCTCGGCATGCTCAAATAGTTCGTTGTCGGACTCGCCGGAGCTACGAAGAACACCGAGAGTAAGGGCGCGCTTGTAGATTGTGCGCGCCGTCCGTCGAATAGCCTGCACATTTGTCACTGACTCAGGAGCAGCGAGCGCGTGAGCAGCGAAATGTGCGTAGCGCTGGACCGGCTCATCAAACGGGACCTCGTCGAAACGGCCAGCAATCTTATGCCACTCGTCCGACGCTGTCCGCCCGACGCCTTTGGCATAGTCGGCGAGGTGCTGATGCAGCATCGTCACCACAAACAAAGTAGCATCGTCGCCTCGGCAGGCCAATTCCGCGACCTGCTGCAAAACCATCAGGTCTCCTTCTGCCGGCCACAACGTCGCGTGCTCGACGAATTTTCCAAGTTCGTCGATGAGGAGAAGTACGCCGCCGTACCCTTGCTCCTGAGCGCAGGAAATTAAGTCGAGGAGAAGGAAGTTAGATGCCGCGTTCAGGCGCTGGCCTTTATACGTCCCCTGCTCCAGGTCAATCGCCTTGGCCAGCTTTATGGCGCCGCGATGTTCCGTCCACGTTTGTAGTGCCTCCTTCGCGCTCTTGGCAATGGCGCTGCCAAGGGACGTGCGTGAGCCGCCGACTGCAAGCGGAAGCAGGTTGTGTCCAGGACGGAAAAGCGCAGCGACGTGCGGGGCTTGCTCGGAGAGCGCGCCGAAAATATTGCGTGCCGCTTTGGGCCCCGCTAACAGGCGCGAAAGAAGTAAAGCCAGAGCAGATTTGCCACTGCCGTATGGGCCAATAATCTTCCAAGCCCTCTGCTTACTCCGCGTCTTTACGCCGGTGCCGATTTGAGTCAGCGCGGCGATTACCGCTGGAGTAAGCATATACCCTGCGAGTGCGTCCTTGTCATGCAAGTCACGCTCAAGTGAAATAGACCGGCTGAAATGGCGGTCGAGGAGCAAATGAGTCGCAATAGGCTCAGACATGTGCTTTAACGTCCAGAAGCGAAAAGATATAGTCAGCTGATGACAGAAGTTGCTCGTCACAGACCACAGTCTGGGTATCGGCGGTATCTATCAATCGAATTGCTCCGCCTGTCAGACCCTCCGTCTGCTGCAGAAAATCATAGAGTCGTGGTTCGTCGAGTCTGAAGATGGCACCTGGACTCAACGTCGTCTGGACGAGTTCGTGCACCGGCAAGGACCTCCGATTCGACGATTGCATGCGAAAAAGGTGAACTAGCGCGGCGGTGAAGACCCGCACGCTGAGGCCTATCGGTGAGGCCACCGAGCAGTCGTAGATTGTGGTGCCATTCCTGCTTGGCACCGCGCGGACAAGTCTTAGGTCTTGTAACGGACACCATAGGCTATCGTCCGTGGAGTCGTTGCCCCGCACATAGCTTTGCAGGAAAATCGACGTGTGCTGTTCGACGGTTGACTGGGCCAGCGCGCGGGCATTGCCGGCGCCTCGCTTGGTCAGTCTCGCTACTACGTCCGCTTTCTCAAACCGCGCCATCGAGACGTCGCCAAAGACGACGTTCCACGCGGCTATGTTGGCGTTTGCACAAATCCACCAGTGAAGGAGCCAAAGTGATTCAGGCTTTTCGAGGAACGGGTCCCATCCGCCGTCACTGAATAGCAGTTGACCTGTTGGCCCAGCGACATGGCCCTTCGCATCCCCTGGTGCGACTTGAATTACGCCCGTCGCCTCTCCCCAGAACTGCAGCGACCGAACCATGTTGCGGCCGATACCTAACCGCTCGGTAGCTTCAGCATCTTTTCTTAATATCTCAGGTGACGCGCTGACAGCGTCGAACACCTTACGCAACCAGCCGTAGCGGCAGACAAACGATTCATGACCCGAAAATCGTTCTGCGGTGAATTCCATATGCTTTTTCGAATGGTTGTGTGACGCGCATGCCGCGCAAGTGCTTGCTTACGCACCTTTTCCAGATGCCAGCGTCGAAAGCGCGCAATTCTGCACGTTATGGAGACGAATATTACCGGTTTTTGCGCTGACCGGCGTCGTCATAGGTGAAAACCGCCGATTAGCGCACCTCACCTTCGGACAATAGAGGCGCGGGGGTAGGCGACTATTCCGCCGTTCATCGTCCCTAGTCCGCGCACATGCAGCAATGGTGCGGCTGCGTAGATATAGTATTTCGCGGAAATGATAATGGGGGCATGGCCGGATGGTGCTCCAGGAGGCGAAGTGGTCGGTTTGCGCTGGTGGCTCAGCGGCTGTAATGTGATGTTGAAAACGCACCTCTCTACGGCCCAAGAATTCGAAACCGCCACTGTCATGCTGCCATGGCAGAAAGTGTGCACTCGCTCGCATCGAATAGGGTTTCACGTACCTGTTCGGCTGCTTCGTGACCAACGCCGAGCCGAATTAGAGATAGCGGCAGAGAGGCGGATTTCTCACGCCAGCTTCGTGCGTCCGCGGGACGCATGTGGCAAAAGGTTTTTCGAAGCAATGGAGAGCGAGCTCGGCCGTGACACGTCAACACGGTGCACGCGTCAACACAATGAATGGGCACGAGGCCGACGCTATACGGCAACCTCGTCGCCGGGGCCGCCTAAATCGTCCCAGCTGCGCACGACCGTCGGGTCCACCTAATCTGCCGCGCGGCGAATCCATTCTGCATCAATCACGCCATCGTTTGAAGACAGCTTTTCGGTGTGGAACCTGTCAGCAAGACATCTCAATCGATTTGCCCGCTCAAATTGGCTTGCCCACTCTTCAACTTCCTTAAGGCGGTCGAGCGCCTTCCTGCGTATTTCGGATAACGCCACCATAATCGCGGCGGCGATATCTGGTCGATTCAAGGTTGTCGCGCATAGTCTTGAGAGTGTGCTCGTCAGACCTTCTTCCCGCTGTCTGGAGACAGCAGGTCTCCGATAGATGAGGGAGTGCCCAAGCGGCAGCACATCACTGCGCTAACCGAGTGAATGCAGCGGAACAACCAAAGACTTCTTCGACAACGGGCTTACCGCGTCCAGCGACCCTAGAAGATGTCGGTCAGTTGAACGAGGCGTGACAATGGTGGCAAAGCGCCGAAGATTGCGTTCGCGAATGTTGACCAGCAATTGTTCTGCGCGCCAAACCGTTCACGCAATAGCATATATCCCAATATACTTGTTCGGCCACGGGAATGCCCTCGATGCGAGGTTTGACAGGCCAGCAAATGGGTGCATATATATTTCGGCCAGACCAGCTGACAGATGACAAGAAATATGCAAGAAAAATCGATTGCTTACGCCGCGTACTGGCGAAACTCGCTCGCTGATGCGGAGCTGGGCAGCGGTATCCTCAGGAAGGATGAGGTGAATGCATGCCGCCGGGTGTGTCACGACGAGGCGGAATCCGGAATCTTGCATGAGGATACGGTCGAGGAGTTCTTCTCGGGGGAACCAGAAAAAATCCAGTTCATCGAGGTCGTCTATCGGCCACTGTTATATGCAGTGAAAAATGAACACGGACAACGAGCGACACAGTTGCCCGAATTTGTCACTCCGCTCGTCACGCATGCGTTGCTGTCGCGGGAGGGTTGCCTTCTCCCGAAGCCCACTACGGTCGTGCCACGAGACATCTTGCAACCTCTGGAGGCCGGCTCGTTCTCCATCGGGACGGTAGACGACCTCGACAAATATCTGACCGACGGGCAGGTTCCCGGTATATCGTCCGCCGATGTAAGCGATGGCGACGAAACCCAACTCGAAGAATTTCGAAAAGGTTGGAAAGCATACCTGGTTGGCCTCGATAGTATGCTTGCAGCGGTTTGCAGCGCTTTCATTTCTGAAACACGCCAGTTTTTGCCCGCTGACTATGGGCTTGTGCTGAAAAAAGGTGTCATCAGCGGCGCAACCCAGCACGTCGTTCGCCTGTATGACCACATGCGCGACAAGCGGCCACGCTTGCCTCTCTTCGAGACGTACGCGCGTGTAGATGCCGCACCTATTGAGCCCTGCCTTCCGCGTAGGGCAGGATTCGCTGCCCGACTTGGCCACTCTAGCGACAAATTCCCCCTAGCCGACGCACAGAGAACCGCGCTGACCCACTTGCTTGCCGCCAAAGACGGTGAAATCGTCGCCGTAAATGGGCCGCCAGGAACGGGCAAAACGACGCTACTCCTCTCTGTCGTGGCATCGCTTTGGGCCCAGGCAGCGCTGGACGAATCGGAGCCACCGGTAATCTTCGCTGCATCTACGAACAATCAGGCCGTCACTAATATCATCGATGCTTTCGGGAAAGATTTTGCTTGTGGTGACGACCGACTTGGCGGGCGTTGGCTTCCTGATATACGTAGTTTCGGCGCCTACTTTCCCTCACAAAGTCGGGAAGCGGAAGCGTCTGAGAAATACCAGACAAACTCGTTCTTCGACGAAATCGAAACTCAGGAATATGTTGACCGTGCAAAGACTGAGTTCCTGTCTCGCGCGAAGGCAGCCTTTTCGAATTTGAACGCTACGGAGGTGAAGCCCGTAGTAACACGTCTACATGCTGAACTACAGGAGCGTACAGCGCGCTTGATAGCAGCTGAAGAAAGTTGGCATGTTTTCTGTGCCGCGAAGGCTGATACAGCCGCCGAGCTAGGCGATGACCCTTCCACTACCATGTCTGTCAGACAGCTACTCGTCGACGGCCTAAACGCAACTGTCCAAGAGTGGAAGATAGTCAAGGACGGATGGGATAGCTACCGAGCCAGAGAATCGCTCTTCTATCCGTTCTTTTCATGGTTACCCCCAGTGGCGGCGAAACGTCTTCGCCAGGCCCGTGAATACCTGAAGACGGCAGTGAAACGCGAATCATATGAGTCGTTGGGGGCGACGTTACCAGGAATCGAGAAATCTATCGGCGACCGTCTCAATGCGCAGTCCCAGTCACGAGACAATGCTGCCCGTGCGGTTGAGCGTGGAGAGAGCGTTCTCCTAGCCCAGACGGAAGCGTTGACCAACTTCGGCAATGCCGCGCGACGCGTCGGCGTTACTGGTGACATCGAGCAGTTGTCACTCGAACAG
Organism: Paraburkholderia sp. GAS41; assembly: GCF_050436545.1. Lineage (NCBI taxonomy): Bacteria > Pseudomonadati > Pseudomonadota > Betaproteobacteria > Burkholderiales > Burkholderiaceae > Paraburkholderia > Paraburkholderia sp. GAS41. The sequence continues at coordinate 291,447 of NZ_JBNDMK010000005.1, read as the reverse complement.
TGCGACCACTCTGCCGACACCGAGCTTCGATTCCAGATTTTCATGTTGACCACGCACTACTGGGAAGGTCGCTGGTTGCTCGAAACGGAAAGCCAGTTGGCAAAAATTCTGGAAAAGAAGAAAAGCAGGAACCCCGGTCCGGCCACGCTCATGCCCCGATTCCGCCGGCGCATGATGGTTACGCCGTGCGCCGTCTCGACGTTCGCCATGTTGCCTGCATATTTGCAGAGCTTCGTTCGCGGCGACGGCAAATTCGACGCGGATTACCTGTACAACTTCGTCGACCTTCTGATTGTCGATGAGGCGGGACAGGTACTTCCAGAAATCGCAGGTGCATCATTTTCTCTGGCGCGCAAAGCCCTGGTCATTGGCGACACAAAGCAGATTGAACCGATTTGGTCCGTTCCGCGTCGAGTCGACTTCGGTAATCTTATGAACCTAGGTTTGCTTACCGGGGCCGAGAAGAGCATGACATACGAAGAGCTGGCCCGTACCGGAAAGACCGCCGCAAGCGGCAGCGTCATGCTCGTCGCACAGAACGCAACGCGCTATCATGCGGACCCCGAACTTGACCGAGGTCTGTACCTGTACGAGCACCGGCGCTGCTATAACGAAATCATCGAATTCAGTAATAAGCTTTGCTACCACGGGAAGCTGCTGCCTCGGCGCGGTCAGGCGCCCGCAGCTTCCCAGGGCGCATCTGACCACCTCCCACCAATGGCGTACGTTCATGTCGACGGTATATGCCAGAGCCTACCTGCGGGAAGTCGTCGCAACCTGCTCGAGGCCGAAACTATTGCAGCGTGGCTTTCAGCAAATCGCGGCATGCTGGAGACGAAGTACGGTGCGCCGCTCCATCGGATTGTCGGCATCGTCACGCCATTCGCTGCCCAGGTTTCCGCTATCGAAGCAGCGTGCGCAAAGGTCGACATCAAGGTCGGGCGCGCAGACGGTATGCTGACTGCCGGAACCGTTCACTCCTTGCAAGGGGCCGAGCGACACATCGTTATCTTCTCACCTGTCTACTCCAAGCATGGAGATGGTCGGTTCATTGACAAAAGTACGAGCATGCTCAATGTCGCGGTGTCCCGCGCGAAAGACAGCTTCATTGTCTTCGGTGACATGGATGTTTTCGACTCGGTCCCAGCGAGCGAACCTCGCGGTGTTCTAGCGAAATTTCTGTTCAAGAGTGCAACGAATGCGTTGCGATTTGAACATCGACAGCGCACGGACCTGCAAACCCGGACTACGATTATTTCTCAGTTGAGAGACGCCTCAGGCCATGACGCGTTCCTGCTGGACACATTGTCGAGCGTGAAGAGCACCTTCCAGATTGTGACGCCTTGGATTCGTCTGGAGCGGGCGAGGGAAATTGGCGCATTCGACGCAATGCAGGAAGCCATTGACCGAGGCGTTGAAGTTGAAATCTATACGGACCCGCAACTCAACATTGGGGATGCTGGTGCCGAGGTCAAAGAAAAAAAGCTGGCGCAACTTCTAGCTGACGTTGCGACCCTCCGCAACGCAGGCATCACAGTAAACTTTGTCCGGGAGGTGCATAGCAAGCTCGTCATCGGTGACGAAGACATTTACTGTGTGGGCTCGTTCAACTGGTTTAGCGCACAACGGACAGGACAGTATGTACGCCACGAGACGTCGCTGCTATATCGAGGAGCTGACCTAGTGCATGAGATTCTGGCTATGCGCAAGAGCCTGCTACAGAGAAGAATTTCTGCGGCGCCCTTTACCGATGAGCGCTCCGGTAGACGCCCGAGTTTGGAGCGTCCGGTTCTGTAGAACTTCCGACGAGAGGCGCGGCACTCGTTACTGGGCTGCTTTGTACCTAATGCTTTCAATGTCGCTTGCGCACAGGCACCGTTAGTGCGTCTCACCTTGTCCGAATCAATCGAAAAATGCCCGGGAACCGCGCCGACCGCACCCTTCCGACACTTCTAGCCGCGCAGACCGTCGCACTACAAGTCCGACCCAAGGAAGCCCCTTCAAAGGAGCCGCTGGCAGTTCTCATTGTGCAGCTAAAAGAGCGTGACCCGTATGCGGAACGGGGCGGTTCAGAGGACCGTGAACTCAGTCTCTCTTACGGCGTCGTCGTCGAAGGAACCTACTCAGGCACCTACAGCAAGAAGGGGAAATTCAAGGCCTCGTACCACTCGGGCCTGCGAACTGCGTCCCTTACGTCCCACGTGCTCTACCAAGCCGCGCTTAATTTAGACTTGCCCGGACTCGAAGGCAATAGAATTGGGACGTATCTGATGAATGCGGTCGTTCTATGGGTCAAGCGGTTCCCGCCTGACACAGCCGTTAACGCGATAACCCTGCTTCCAGGCCAAGCGACCGCCGACAATAAGGAGCGGCGCAACCGGTTCTATGAGCAATTCGATATCAAATTCGACTACCAGCTGCCCGAGCGACGGGAAACAGGTAAATCCTTGCCTATGTCGGTTCAAGACCTGAAGCCTGTCGCAACGTGGAGTGAAAACATAGTGGAGCTGGACATCACTGAGTATGTCCGTGAGCTCCACATCGCCCAGCAGAGCGCCGAGACGAAAGCGCTTCGCGCAATCGCTGAACTAGCGCTAGCTCGCGAAGCCGCAAGGGACGCGGTAGCTCACGCCGCAGAACGCAGCCGAGCCAACGTCAGAAACACATTCACCCGTTCCGTTATCTCGATGGCAATACTTTGCGCCGCCATCGCATGGGCCGCCCATCGATGGATGTAACTTTGTTTGGACGTCTAGCGGGGCCTCCTATGAATGCCACTGCCGACAATGCCGGGACCTTCATAATTGCTAGCTTCGTGCCCGGAGCACCGGCTTTTTCCGCTCGCAGTTCCGTCACTGACGTCTGGGACAGGTCTCTTTCACGCGACGTCGCCACCCATCCATGGTGATTTTTAGGAGGCGCAGGCGTGCCTAGATGAATCGCCTATAAATCCAAACTATTAATGGAAAAGGACCCATAATTTTCTCAACTTATGGGTCCGTTTTTCTCAGGTTTCGAGGCTATCTACAACAAAACTCAAACATCAATATTCCCAGCCCTCAACGCATTCGACTCAATGAACGCCCTCCGCGGCTCGACATCATCGCCCATGAGGGTGGTGAAAATCCCATCAGCCGCAATAGCATCCTCAATCTGCACACGAAGCAAACGCCGCACAGCCGGATCCATCGTCGTTTCCCAAAGCTGCCCAGGATTCATTTCACCGAGACCTTTGTAGCGCTGCTTGGAAACATTCCGCTCCGCATCCGCAATCAACCACTTCATAGCGTTCTTGAAGTCGTTCACTGCCATGCTGCGTTCGCCACGCTTGATCACAGCGCCCGGCCCGATCAACCCCTTAAACGTCAGCGCCGTATTCACAAGCTGCTGAAAGTCAGCGGTCAACTGAAACTCTTCGTCGAGAACCGAAACCTTCTGATTGCCATGATGCGTCCGCGATACACGCAGTGACCTCAGCTCGCGCACCTGGTCATACATCGTCGTCACGCGAACTTCGGGCTTCAACGGATCATCCCTGAGCTTGGCCTCGAATGCCTTAGCCGAAGCCTCAGCAGCCTCTTCCGAAGAAAGATCGAGCACAACCCCATCCATCACCGCTTCGAGCGCGCCAGCGTCATACAACCGGCTCAACCGGTCGACCACCGCCTGCGCGAGCAGATACGAGCGGGCGAGCTCACCCAACGCATCCCCAGCAATTGCCGTAGCACCTTCGCCCGGCACCAGCTCCGAGCCATTCAAAGCAAGCTTCAGCATATGAGCATTAAGCTCAGCCGCATCCTTCAGATACCGCTCATCCTTCCCCGCCTTGATCTTGTACAGAGGCGGCTGCGCGATATAAATAAACCCACGCTCGATCATCTCCGGCATTTGCCGATAGAAGAACGTCAGCAACAGCGTCCGAATGTGCGCACCGTCGACGTCAGCATCGGTCATGATGATGATGCGGTGATAACGCAGCTTCTCGAGGTTGTAGTCTTCCTTACCAATCCCGCAACCGAGCGCCGTAATCAAGGTAACGATCTGCTCCGAAGAAAGCAGCTTGTCGTAGCGAGCCTTCTCGACGTTAAGCACCTTCCCGCGCAGCGGCAAAATAGCCTGAAACTTCCGATCCCGTCCCTGCTTGGCCGAGCCACCTGCCGAGTCACCCTCGACGATATAAATCTCGGACTTCGCCGGATCCTTCTCCTGGCAATCCGCCAGCTTCCCAGGCAGCCCGACACCGTCGAGCACACCCTTGCGCCGCGTCATTTCCCGCGCCTTGCGCGCCGCGTCCCGAGCCCGCGCTGCATCGACCACCTTGCCGCAAATGATCTTCGCGTCGTTCGGCGTCTCCTGCAGGAACTCTTCCAGCGCCTTCGCAACCACTTCCTCAACCGGCGCGCGTACTTCCGACGACACCAGCTTGTCCTTGGTCTGCGCGGAGAACTTCGGCTCCGGCACCTTCACGGACAGCACGCACGACAAGCCTTCGCGCATGTCGTCGCCCGAAGTCTCGACCTTCGCCTTCTTGGCAATCTCGTGATCGGCAATGTACTTGTTCATCACGCGCGTCATTGCCGCGCGCAGACCGGTCAAGTGCGTCCCACCATCGCGCTGCGGAATGTTGTTCGTGAAGCACAGCACGTTCTCGTTGTAGCTATCGTTCCACTGCATCGCCACTTCAACGCCCACGCCGTCCTTCTCGCCGCTCACGTGGAAAATGTTCGGATGCAGCACGGCCTTGTTCTTGTTGATGTACTCAACAAAACCCTTCACGCCGCCCACAAATGCGAAATCTTCTTCCTTGCCGGTGCGTTGATCCGTCAAACGAATCCGCACGCCGTTATTCAGGAACGACAGTTCACGAATCCGCTTGGCCAGAATGTCGTAGTGATATTCGATGTCGCCGAAAATCGTCTGGTCGGCGAGGAAGTGCACTTCGGTGCCGCGGTTTTCGGTGTCGCCAGTGACCTGAATCGGCGAAACAGCCACGCCGTCGACCTGTTCGATGATGCGGTTCTGCGGCACGCCACGGTGGAATTCCATGAAGTGCTTCTTGCCGTCGCGGCGAATGGTCAGACGCAGCCATGCAGACAGCGCGTTCACGCACGACACGCCCACGCCGTGCAGGCCGCCCGACACCTTGTAGCTGTTCTGGTCGAACTTGCCGCCGGCGTGCAGCTCGGTCATCACGATTTCAGCGGCGCTGCGCTTGGGGTCGTGCTTGTCGTCCATCTTCAGACCGGTCGGCACACCACGGCCGTTGTCGGTGATGGAGATGGAGTTGTCCGCGTGGATGATCACCTGGATATCGTTGCAGTGCCCGGCCAGCGCTTCGTCGATCGAGTTGTCCAGCACTTCGAATACGAGGTGGTGCAAACCGGTGCCGTCCGATGTATCCCCGATGTACATACCCGGCCGCTTGCGCACCGCTTCCAGACCTTCGAGGATCTGAATCGAAGAGGCGCCGTAGCTGTTATCGGGTTGCGAATTGTTCGTGTCAGTCATGGATTTTTTCCGGTTCTGCGTTGCTGCCTGGTTGCTGCTCGGGACATTTCAAAACACCATAAAAACGCCAAAGGGGCGCTGCGCCCCTTGGTGTTTTTCTTGATGTTGGACGCGTTAGATGCGCATCGGCATCACGACGTATTTGAATTCGTCGTTTTCAGGAATGGTGATCAATGCGCTGGAGCTGGCATCACCCAAGCTCACTTGCAACATGTCGACCTTCAGGTTTGCCAGCACGTCGAGCAGATACGTGACGTTAAACCCGATATCGACGCTGTCGCCGGTATACGCAATTTCCAGTTCTTCCTGGGCTTCTTCCTGGTCCGCATTGGTGGACATGATCTTCAACTGGCCCGGCTCGATGATGCAGCGCACGCCCTTGAATTTGTCCGAGGTCAGAATGGCGGCGCGTTGCAGCGAACGCTGCAGTTCTTCGCGGCCAATCAGGAACTGGTTCTTGTGCGACTTCGGAATCACGCGCTGGAAGTCCGGGAATTTCCCTTCCACCAGCTTCGACACCAGTTCGACCTGACCGAAGGTGAACTTCACCTGGCTCGGCGCAATGTCGATCTTCAACGTGTCGTCGATGTCTTCCAGCAAGCGCTGCAATTCGAGAATCGTCTTGCGCGGGATGATCACTTCCTGACGCGCAAACGAGCCTTCAATCTTCATGGACGAAAATGCCAGACGATGACCGTCCGTCGCGACCGCCATCAACTGGTCGCCGTCCACCACCAGCAGCATGCCGTTCAGGTAGTAGCGAATGTCCTGCTGGGCCATGGAGAAATGGACCATGCCGAGCAGTTGGCGGAACGTCTTCTGGGGAACCACCAGGTTCGCACCGAAGTCTTTAGCTTGGGCGACCGTGGGGAATTCGTCCGCCGCGAGCGTCTGCAGCGCAAAGCGGCTCTTGCCGGATTGCACGGTGAGGCGCTTGTCGTTCAGCGTGAGCGTGACCTGGCCGTCGGGCATGGCACGCAGGATGTCGAGCAGCTTACGCGCCGCTACCGTTGTCGCAACCGAATCGCTGCCCACGCCGAAGTCGCCGTGCGTGGTGATCTGAAGTTCGAGGTCGGTCGACAGGAACGACACGTCAGGGCCGTTCTTGGTAATCAGCAAGTTGGCGAGGATCGGCAACGTATGGCGGCGTTCGACGATGCCGCTCACGGTTTGCAGCGGCCTGAGGAGGTTATCGCGTTCGGTCTTGACCAGTTGCATAGAGTTCCTTCGTTGATGTGACGGCCTGCGCGCCCACTCGGCAATTCCTGCACGCGGCCCCGGCCCCCGCCGGCGCTACGCTGCGCCAGTCACGGCGTATATCCGCCCCAAGCGCCGGGCGGTTAAACCTGTATTGTGCCTGAAAACGGAACCGCTCCCCTAAAATGGGGGCGAGTTCCGAAATAAACAGGTCGATTTTCCCTTCTTTTTGCCCAAACTTTAGGCAATACCACCGCGAACTCACCGTTAGCTCATCGCGCCCCCACGGCGACCGCCAATTTGACCGGAACGCCAGCGTGACATCAGCCCGGTTTCAGCCCTTCAGGGTCTGTTCGAGGACGTGCAGTTCGTGGTTCAGTTGCGCATCCGTACCACGCTCCGCGGCAATCTTGCGGACCGCATGCAGCACGGTCGTGTGGTCGCGGCCGCCGAACAGTTCGCCAATTTCCGGCAAGCTTTTCTGCGTCAATTCCTTCGCCAGATACATTGCGATCTGACGCGGGCGCGCAATGTTCGCGGGGCGCTTCTTCGAATACATGTCCGCGACCTTGATGCTGTAAAAGTCAGCGACGGTCTTCTGGATGTTTTCTACCGAAATCTGCCGGTTCTGCACCGTCAACAGGTCTTTCAGCGCTTCTTTCGTCAGCTCGATGGAGATTTCGCGGCCGTGGAACTTCGAATACGCGAGGATCTTGCGCAGCGCGCCTTCAAGTTCACGCACGTTCGAACGCAGGTGCTTCGCAACGAAGAACGCTACGTCCTCATTCAGGCTCACGCCTTCGGATTGCGCCTTGCGCATCAGGATCGCGACGCGCATTTCCAGCTCGGGCGGCTCGATCGCCACCGTCAGACCGGAGTCGAAGCGCGAGATCAACCGGTCGTCGATGCCCGAAATTTCCTTCGGGTACGTATCGCTCGTGATGATCACCTGCGCCTTGTTCGCCACCAGCGCTTCGAACGCGTAAAAGAACTCTTCCTGAGTGCGCGACTTGCCGGAGAAGAACTGAATATCGTCGATCAGCAGCAGGTCGAGCGAGTGGTAATAGCGCTTGAAGTCGTCGAACGCCTTACGCTGATAGGCCTTCACCACGTCGGATACATACTGTTCCGCATGGATGTAGCGGATCCGCGCGCCAGCCTTATCCATCAGCAACTGATTGCCGATCGCATGAATCAGGTGGGTCTTGCCGAGGCCCACGCCGCCATACAGGAACAGTGGGTTGTACGAGATGCCCGGGTTGTCCGCCACCTGGATCGCGGCGGCGCGAGCCAGCTGGTTGGCCTTACCGGTCACGAAGTTGTCGAAAGTCAGCACCGGGTTCAGCTTCGAGCGTTCGTACATCGAGTCGCTTTCGGCATTGCCTTGCTGGGCGGCGCTCTGCCCCGGCCGCCATGTGCGGCGCGCCGCGGCGGCCTCGTTCGCGTCGAGGCTCGGCAGATCGAGATCGCCGTTGTCGTCACCATGATGCGGTTGAGCGCCCTGCCCGGCACCGCCGGCGGGGTTGGAACGCGCCGCCTGTGCGGCCTGAACCGCGCCCACGGCGGCATCTACAGCAGCCGTGCCGCCGTTCCCCGCGAATTGCGACGGACGTTGCAGCGCCGGCGCGGAAGTCGCCGCGCCACGCATGCCGGCCTTGGGATCGAGGACGAACTGCACGTCGACCGGCGTGTGCCAAAAATCGCGTGCCATATCGGAAATGCGGCCGGAAAACTGGCTCTTGACCCAGTCAAGCTTGAAGCGGTTCGGCGCTGCGATGCTCAATGTGTTCGCTGCTGCATCGAACGCAACCGGGGCCAACGGTTTGATCCACGTCACGTACTGCTGGGGCGTGAGCTCACGCTCTAGCAGTGCGGAACAGTGTTGCCAGAATTCGTTCATCGAGTTGCTGTCGTTATGTTTGCACGGCGGCCCGCCGGCGCCCCTGTTGCTGTTACACAACAAGGCCCTGAGCGGCCAGGCGGAACAGCTCCAGGCGCTTGTGCCACAAGGGTTTGCGGGGCAAGCGTGCCGGAGCGGCGTGCAGGATTTTTGGGAAGTAGGACGAGATTCTACCGCCAAAACAACCAGGAAAGGGAGTTATCCACAGGGACCGATCAAACCCCGGCCGCCAGCCCAAGCTGTGGAATACGTCGCTAAACTATTGACGACCAAAAGAAAACCGGTTTAAATAGCGGGTTCCGCGAAAACCAATTTTTGAACCACCGGCCATTGCACTTTCGGCGATGCTCGCGCGGTTATTTCTCTGCCAAGTGAGAGCAACATGAAACGTACTTACCAACCTTCCGTTACCCGCCGCAAGCGCACCCACGGCTTCCGCGTTCGCATGAAGACCGCTGGTGGCCGCAAGGTCATCAACGCACGTCGCGCGAAGGGCCGCAAGCGCCTCGCCATCTAAGGCTGGCGAGCGGATTGCGCGCTATGTCCGACGCCCGCGGCAGCGCGGGAACGGCAGGAGCGCCGCAACAGGGCTCGGTTCCGTTGCGAGCGCAAGCTGCCTTCCCCAAAGCCGCAAGGCTGCTAAAAACGGATGAATTTTCATCCGTTTTTCGTTTGCGCCCGTGGCGCCGCACCGCACATTTCGTTGTGTACGGCCGGCCCACCGGCAAAGACGCGCGCCTGGGCCTTGTGATCGGCAAGAAGTATGCGCCGCGCGCGGTCACACGTAATCTGGTACGGCGTCTCGCGCGCGAAGCTTTCCGGCTGCGCCGCGCGGAGTTTGGCGGTTGGGACGTGCTGCTGCGTTTGCACACACGCTTCGACAAGAAGGCTATGCCGGGCGCTTCGTCGCCGCCGTTAAAGACGCTGTGTCGTAGCGAAATAGAGGAGCTGCTCAACAAGGCAGCACGCGAAATTGCCCGTCGTGAAGCGCCCCCCGCGGATGCGCCTGCGACGCAATGACGCTCATGGAGAGGTTCGTGTGGGCGATCAGTCAGTCCGATCCCGCTAACCTCTTCCGGTATTCCTTACAGGGCGGCGCCGGTTGGCCGCACTAGTCATGCAAACGGTACTTTTCGCTTTATTGCGTTTCTACAAGGTTGCCGTGAGTCCCCTGCTCGGCAGCCGGTGCCGTTTTTACCCTTCCTGCTCTGATTACGCGCGCGAAGCAATCCAGTATCATGGCGCCGCGCGCGGAACTTATCTCGCCGCCAGGCGTATTTGCCGCTGCCACCCGTTTTCGGCGGGCGGCATCGATCTTGTCCCGCCTCCCACTTCTGAAAAGCGCTGACGCGCCGTTCCATCGACACTGAGACAACGCATGGATATCAAACGCACCGTCCTATGGGTCATATTTTTCATGTCAGCGGTCATGCTGTTCGACAACTGGCAACGCGACCACGGACGCCCGTCGATGTTCTTCCCGAGCGCCACGCCGACGCAAACCGCGGCCAGCGCAGCACCGGGAACCACGACGCCGGGAACCCAGCCTGCCGATTTGCCGCAGTCCGACACCTCCGCTCCGGGCGCAGCGCCCGCGGCCCAGGCACAACTGATTCCGTTTTCCACCGACGTCTATAGCGGTGAGATCGACACTCGCGGCGGTACGCTGTCGAAGCTGTCGCTGATCAACAAGGGCAATGGCAAGCAGCCGGATCTCGTCATCACCCTGTTCGACCACACCGCCGATCACACGTATCTGGCGCGCACGGGTCTGCTCGGCGGCGATTTCCCGAACCACACTGACATCTACTCGCCGGTTCCGAACCAGCCGCACGATCTGACGGGCGACGCCAAGTCGTTCTCGCTCAGTTTCGAGTCGCCGGCCAAGGGTGGCGTGAAGGTCGTGAAGACGTACACGTTCACGCGCGGCAGCTACGTGATCGGCGTCGACACGAAGATTATCAACGTGGGTTCGACCCCGGTTACGCCGACTGTCTATATGGAACTGGTGCGCGATAGCCAGCCGGTGGAAACACCGCGCTTCTCGCACACGTTCATTGGACCGGCTGTGTACACGGATCAGCACCACTTCCAGAAGATGACGTTCAGCGACATCGACAAGAACAAGGAAGACTATGCGAGCCAGGCCGACAACGGCTGGATCGCGATGGTGCAGCATTACTTCGCGACGGCGTGGATTCCGCAGCAAGGCGTCAAGCGCGATATCTACGTCAACAAGATCGATCCGACGCTGTACCGCGTGGGCATGAAGGAAGCGGTGCCGACCATTGCGCCGGGCCAATCGGCTAACGTGTCCGCGAAGTTGTTCGCCGGCCCGGAAGAAGAGCGCATGCTCGAAGGCATCGCCCCGGGTCTGGAACTGGTGAAGGACTATGGCTGGGTGACGATCATCGCCAAGCCGCTGTTCTGGCTGCTCGAAAAGATCCACAGCTATGTCGGCAACTGGGGCTGGTCGATTGTGCTGCTCACGCTGCTGATCAAGGCCGTGTTCTTCCCGCTGTCGGCGGCCAGCTACAAGTCGATGGCACGCATGAAGGCAATCACGCCGCGCATGCAAGCCCTGCGCGAACGCTTCAAGGGCGATCCGCAGAAGATGAATTCGGCGCTGATGGAGCTGTACAAGACCGAGAAGGTCAATCCGTTCGGCGGCTGTCTGCCGGTCGTGATCCAGATCCCGGTGTTCATTTCGCTGTACTGGGTGCTGCTGTCGTCCGTGGAAATGCGCGGCGCGCCGTGGATTCTGTGGATTCACGATCTGTCGCAGCAAGACCCGTTCTTCATCCTGCCGGTTCTGATGGCCGTTTCAATGTTCCTGCAGACGCGCCTGAATCCGACGCCGCCGGATCCGGTCCAAGCCAAGATGATGATGTTCATGCCTATCGCGTTCTCGGTCATGTTCTTCTTCTTCCCGGCCGGTCTGGTGCTGTACTACGTGGTCAACAACGTGCTGTCGATCGCCCAGCAGTACTACATCACGCGGATGATGGGCAAGCCGAAAGCCAAGGCGGCCTGATCTGGCTGGCGGGCGCGGGATAGCCCGCCCTAGCCTTCTCGTTGCAGGAAGCTGTAAAAAAAGCCGCCCGGCTTCAAAACCGGGCGGCTTTTTTAATGCGTGCCTGAAATCGATGTCGACGCGCCGGATTCACTCCTTGCCGGCGTCGTACAAACGCTCCACGAACTCCTCGAGAAAGTGACGATCCCGCGGATCCAGCGCCTCGATCTTCGACGCGAGTTCGATCGCTTCCGGCGTCAATGGATATTTCTCGCCCGGCAGTAGCGGCTTGGTTTTGAGACCCACCGGCGGCGGTGGCCCGTAGTGAAGCCAGTGCATGCCGACGCCCAGCCAATCGGCGAGCGTCTGCAATTTGTCCTGCGTCGGTATCGTTCGGCCTGTGAGCCACTTGTGGGCAGTCTGCGGTGACACGGGTGCTTCGCCCCGATGCAACAGATTGAATTCCTTCGCGAGCTGCGTCCCGCCCTTGACGTTCTTTCGGGCAATCTGGTCCTGCAGCCTTTTGGCGAATGCTAGTTTTTCTTTGGAGGTCGGCATGGGCCAAATTGTGCAATCCGGCGCGCGAACAGTGGACAACCAGTTAGGCGAGAATATTGCGCAATTAGGCTACTTTTAACCCAAAATAGCCGCCAGATAAAGCGCGGCCCAGTTTCATTGATTTGCGCTTTTTTCCAGCTGGGGTGGGCATTTCACGTCTGACGTCCGTGCCCGTTGTCTTATTTGCGGGGAAAGTGATCTTATCGTAATTAAGATAAATCGGTATTTGTCTGATAAAGCCATGCCAAGTCTGCTTCGAGCGCCGCGTCAGGAGTCGCTCTGATCCGCCGCGTTACAATGCCTCGCGCCCCATCAGGGCATTCCGCTCTCTCCGTTCTTACGTCCAATCCCATGCTCGCCACCGATTCCGATCCTATCGTCGCTATTGCCACTGCACCCGGTCGTGGGGGCATTGGCGTGGTCCGGATTTCGTTCGGGCGGGCCGGTGCGGTTGCAGCCGAGCCATTGATGCACGCACTCGCCGGCCAGACGCTGGCGCCGCGTCACGCGAGCTACGTGCCCTTTCTCGACGCAGCCGGCAACGCGCTCGATCGCGGCATCGCGCTGTACTTTCCCGCGCCGCATTCGTACACCGGCGAGCACGTGCTCGAACTGCAGGGCCACGGTGGGCCGATCGTGCTGCAGTTGGTTCTGCAACGCTGCATCGACGCTGGCCGCGCAATCGGACTCCGGCTCGCAGAGCCGGGTGAATTCACGCGCCGAGCGTTTCTCAACGACAAGCTCGATCTGGCTCAGGCCGAGGCCGTCGCCGATCTGATCGAAGCGAGCACGGAGGCCGCCGCGCGCTCGGCGGGTCGCTCGCTGGACGGCGCGTTTTCACGCGACATCCACGCCATGGTCGAAGAGGTGATCACGCTGCGGATGCTGGTCGAAGCGACCCTCGACTTCCCCGAGGAGGAAATCGATTTTCTCGAAGCGGCCGATGCACGCGGCAAGCTCGCAAGGATCCGCCAGCAACTGGCTCACGTGCTGAATGAAGCGCGTCAGGGCGCGCTGCTGCGCGAGGGGCTGTCGGTGGTGCTGGCGGGGCAGCCGAACGTCGGCAAGTCGTCGTTGCTGAATGCGCTGGCGGGCGCCGAACTGGCGATTGTTACGCCCATCGCCGGCACGACGCGCGACAAGGTGGCGCAGACCATCCAGATCGAAGGAATCCCGCTGCATGTGATCGACACCGCCGGGTTGCGCGAAACCGAAGACGAGGTCGAAAAGATCGGCATCGAGCGGACGTGGAACGAGATCGAACGGGCCGACGTGGTCCTGCATCTGCTCGACGCCCGTACCGGAATGAACGCCGAGGATGACGGGATTGCCGCCCGTTTCCCCGCCGGCGTGCCCGTGCTGCGTGTGATGAACAAGACGGATTTGACCGATATCGCGCCTGCCGTGCACGCGTTGGAAGAGGCCGAGGGTGTCGATCTGCGCGAAGTGCGGCTGTCGGCGAAAAAAGGCGATGGCATCGCTCTGCTTCGTGAGGAACTGCTGCGTATCGCCGGATGGCAGGCCGGCGCGGAGAGCGTGTATCTCGCGCGCGAGCGGCATTTGATTGCCTTGCGCGCAGCGCAGGAGCATCTCGCGACGGCTGCGCAACACTCCGATCAGAATGCGCAGGCACTCGATCTGTTTGCGGAGGAGCTTCGGCTTGCCCAGGAGCAACTGAACTCGATTACAGGCGAGTTTACGTCGGATGATCTTTTGGGAGTGATTTTTAGTCGTTTCTGTATCGGCAAGTGATGACGGCGCACTCGGTTTGCGGCTGAAATCAAAAAGTGCCTTAATTTAAGGTACTAAATGATGAATTTTTGTAATTTTTCAAACCTCGCTGAGGCATCTAAATTGGGTACACAAAGTTGTCTTGCTGCAATTTTCCCTGTCGTGTGTACCAAAGATATTGAGATTTATCGATTCCCAGAGCTACCGTGACCTACGGTAAATGATGCGGAAAATGTGGGCTGCCCGGTGTGGCGACCGCCGATCCAGCGCCTACGCTCGTTGTCTCGCGAATGGCGCCCGCATGATTATCTCGGAGTGATTTTTAGCCGTTTCTACTTTGATCACGCACCGCGTGCGGCGCGCTAACGGGCCAAGACAACAATAGGTCACTATTGACGGCATAAAATACCGATCAGTCGCTATACTTCGAAGCGTGATTGACTCGCATAGTTTGGTACACAGAGCGGAATTTTCACCGTTCGTTACGCGCTGTGTACCAACAAACCAAGGCATGCCAAAGACCGCTCTCCCTCTCAGCGAAGCACAAATCCGCGCGATGGAGCCTCGCGCCACTCGCTACTCCGTAGCCGACGGCAACGGACTGATACTCGAGGTGATGCCGACCGGCAATAAGGTATGGCGCTTTCGCTATACGCTCGAAGGCAAACGGCAACCGCTCACCACCATTGGCGACTACCGGCGGATTTCGCTTCGCGTGGCGCGCGAGCGGGCGCGGAAGTACGCCGAGATGGTTGCCGCCGGCGTATCGCCGGCGGCAACAGCGCGGCGTGATCGAGGCGCCGAAAAGCGCGTCGACCTGCTCCGCGACGCCGCCGAGCTTTACATGACGGCGGCTATGGCCAGCAAGTCCGAGGAGTATCAACGGACCACACGGCGAGCGCTCGACAAGGACGTGCTGCGATCCATCGGCAACAAGCCGATCGGTGCGGTGACTTCGGACGATATCGTCGCAATCTGCGAGCGCATCAAAAAACGCGGCTCACCGAAAATGGCGCTCCACACGCGCAACGTCATCAAGCGTCTCTACGCGTTCCTGATTGCACGGCAGCTCGCCACCAGCAATCCGGCGGCCGTCGTGCCGGCACGCTTCATCGCGACGCAGGATAGCCGCACTCGCGTGCTCGCACCCGGCGAGATCGGCACCACACTGCGCGCGATCGACGCATCGAGCATCCGTCGGCCGCTCAAGCTCGCTTTACACCTGCTTGTCCTCACGATGGTCCGCAAGTCCGAACTCATCGAAGCAACGTGGGCAGAGTTCGACCTCAAGGCGGCGCTCTGGAAAATCCCGGCCACCCGCATGAAAAACGGCCGCGAGCATCGAGTGTATTTGCCGCAGCAAGCGGTCGCGATGCTGCGCGACCTGCGCGAGGCGCGGAGCAGCCGGACTTTTGTCTTTCCATCCGTCCGGGGCGAGGACCGCCCTATTGCAAAGAGCACGCTGAACCAGGCAGTTAAAGCGCTTGGGCTGGAGATCGAGCACTTCGTCCTGCACGACTTTCGACGTACCGCCGCGACCCATCTGCTGGAAATGGATCACGCGACCGACGCCATCGAAACGGCCCTTGGGCGTTCCAGCAAAGAAACCGCCACCGCGACTGAACAGGCTGCCGCTGCCGAGCAGCAGCGCAGCCTGTTGCAGCGTTGGGCCGATTTTGTCGAAGCGCAGATCGACGCTGTTCCGCCGGCCGTGACCGCCAGGACGCGGGCGGCGGCATAGCGGTTGAGATCGTATCGCTTGGTTGGAAACGTTGCGCGCGTTACCCTCGTTATTTCACAGGCAAGTCAGATACCGCTTTTTTGGTACACAGATATTGATAGCCTTTCGTCAAAGCTTTTACCATCAAGCAATGTGCGTGTTTTTGCTGGGTTATAAATCGCGCGGCACACGCCCCTAAGCCGATCGCGGAGGCAGCGCATCGAGTCGGCGCCTCATGCGCGAGCGTCCCGCTCCGATGCCCGGCCCACTGTAACGCGCAAATACGCCATTTCGTTTCGTCCGACAGTTGCACACCCGTACTGTCGCGCAACTGTTAGCGATCCAAAATAATTTGCAGCGCATTGCTGCGGCGATTTCAGGGTGCGATACGCAAAACCAATGCAGTCTGAATCCGACAAATCTCAGACCGATACGGCGCACAGACCTCCGCCACCTTAGGTATGGCTTACAGTCTGACCCGTGCGTGATCCCCCGCGCATGTAGTACCATTTTCCGGCCGCCGATCTGGCGGCCTTTTTGTGTGTGCGCGTGGGCGCCCGTCGACGCTTGCAATAGCAATGGAGCTCGATTCGAGGCCGCGCAGTCACACTCGACGCGTTCTGGACGCCTAAACTTCAAGCAAGCGTAATGCTTCTGGGAGGCGGCCATGAACGAGTCCATGCTGGCCATTTCGATGGCAACCATTCTGATTGTTTTCGGCACTGCGATACGGGCGACTCATGTCAACCGGGATCGGCTCATCAGGTGGTTCGAGAAGCACAACATCCGCTGATGACGCCGTCACCAATTGTCGGCCATTAGAAGAATCGCCGAGACAGCCGTCACCGTTTTGGGCGAGTGAAATCGTATAAACGATGGCCATGCATCGCACGAATCATGCGCCGCCGAAGATGCTCGCGCCGGTAGTGCCCAACAACCAGCAAGGTTGCAATCAGCAGCACCGAGAAACCCACTGCGACGCCAACCACTGTCTCGTCCATGGCCGCCCCTCGTCGATATGCTTAGAGACTCATCTTAGATCGCCGTCAGCGCTTTTAACAGGCCGCCATCCAACTACCGGGGCCAACGATCCCGCCCCATCAGACAGAACCGGGCCACACGCTTCGCAGCACGAAAGAAAACGCACCCGACACGCCGGGAGTTCCGCGCAATGTCCGTGCGCGCAGCCACGCCCCACGGCCTGCAGGCGCATCGTCGCGCAATCGGGAGAACGCGAATGTGCGAAGGCAGACCAACAATCCGCTTGATTTTGGCGCTTTAGCGCGAAAAGACCGGGCTTGCAGGCGCGAATCCCTCCGCGCAAAAGCAACCGTTTTCGCTCAGCTTATCGCCTAAAATACAGCCATGTTCTGTGATGGCAGTCGCGACCTCGACGGAGGATCTCATGACTGAATCGGTAATGGCGTATTTGCTGGGGCCGCTCGTAATGGCAGTGGTGGGCGTGGCGCTGTGGGCGATCTCTCACTACCATCGCGATAGCGGCGATCGGGAAGGGCGCGGAGGGCGCTGGCTCGATACGCACCACGTAGACTGGATGCGCCACCGCCACTGATGCCTCGCGCAAAGTGGATGGCAGTCAGACCCCGCTGTACGGCAGCCGTAGGCGCGCTATTGGTCGCCGAGTATGCGCAGGATATCGCGCGCAAAGTCTTCGTCCGCGGTCTCCCAGTCGGGTGAGCCCACTGCGTAATCAACCGGATTTCTCTTACCCTGAGCCTTGCGGATCGCCGCAATGCTCAGCGCGAGGGCTCGCGCCTCAAGATACTGCTGATCGTACGGCCTGAAGGGAATCGAATGTTCGTCGCTCATTGCCAGAATGTCGGCGAGTTCTGCACAAACTTTAGTAAATACAGGGTAAAAGCCGGGCATACCCTGTAGAGCGAACTCACTAGCGCGGCCGCTTCCGCGCATTTTCATTTACCAGCCAGGCTGAGGCGGCGGCGCGTAGCCGTACGGTTGCGCGGGCGCGGGGCCGCACGCGACATAGCCCCCTTGGTACTGGTCATAGCAGTATCCCGGCGGCGGCCCTGCATAGACGGGCGCCTGTTGATAGGCCGGTGCATACACCGGCGCCTGATACGCAGGCGCGTAGGCGGGTGCCTCATACACGACCGGTGGCGCCGGATTCAACGCCGAGTTCACTACCGCGCCGATCACCGCTCCGCCAAGCAGCGCGCCTACGATGGCGCCGCCATCATGAGCCGACGCCTGACCCGCAGCCGCAAGGCCGCCGACCATCAACACTGCTGCCGCAATTTTTCGCATTTTATTTTTCCGCCATCAGGTCATGTAAGTACATGCGGCGGATTGTGAGCGCGAAGCGCAGAAACAGATGCTGCAAGTGGTAACCATGTATTACCTGCGTAAGAGGCGCGAACGCTCGGTCCATTGGTGCACGGCCGTCACGGCCCGGCTGCTTGCGCCCGGAGGGCACCCGGCTCATCATCCGGCAGTAGGAAAATCGCCGTGCCGCTGATACAAACATCACAAGGATGGACAGACCGGATGCCATTTCAAGGAGCGCCATGAACTACGACGAGAGCAACCCATTCGCAAGAATTTTGCGCGGCGAACTACCGTGCATCAAAGTCGATGAGACGGACGCATCGCTGGCCTTCATGGATGTGATGCCGCAATCGGACGGGCATGTGCTGGTGGTGCCGAAAGAGGCCGCTGCGGAGATTTTCGAACTCTCCGACGCCGCGACGGTTGCCTGCATGCGAATGACGCAGAGAATCGCCATTGCCCTTCGTGCGGCGCTGCAACCGGATGGCGTGTTTATCGGTCAGTTCAATGGCGCGGCAGCGGGTCAGACGGTCGCGCATGTGCATTTTCACGTCATCCCGCGTTGGGACGGCCAGCCGCTGCGTATGCATGCTCGCGAGATGGCGCCGCAGGCGACGCTCGAGGCGTTCGCACAACGTATCCGCGCGCAGCTTGAAGGGGAGGCAGGTTAACGAGGCGTGCCGGATGCGCGCCAGACGGCGCCCCCCCGCGTCGACTGGCGAGACCAGCCGGACGGGAGAATCGGCGCAGTGCTTGACCGCCACGCCGACGCGGAAGGTCATCAATGGCGATGCAGCAAACTGCGCAACGGATGATGCCAATCGATATGCCATGGGTGGTCTTTCTGCGCGCGCTGCAGATGTTCCTGCCACAGTTCATCAGAGAACAGGAATGCGACTATCAGCAACGGCACGACCAGAAACGCGCCTAGTATCAGGTGCTCCATCTCAGCATCCTCCTTTCGCCCAAGCCATGGTTGCATTGTAGACGCACTCGGCGTGCCGGGTGTGCGGCCGCGCACTCACCGGTATCCGGCCCCATCTGCGACAACGCGAGGCTCTCATCCTGCAAAAGCCTTGCCACGCAGCGTCCGCTGGGGCACCGCTGCTGCCCAGGGGCACTTTTCTGAAGAAGTCCTAATGCCGCGCCGGGACTAACCCTAACTCGCTGGATATCATTGGTCACGCGCGCCAGCATCCGCGTCAGTCAAATCCGCCACATGCATCTATCTGCCCCCATCGAGCGCGTCGCCAAACCGTCGTGGCAGGCTCAGGTCGACGCCTTCTTCCACGTCGCGGCAAAGATCCCTGCACCAATCAGCAAACTTCCGCCTGTCCGATTGATGATGCGTTGCACGCGCGGGCTGCGTATCGCCCGTCGTGCCGCAGAAGCCAGCATCGCGTAGCAGAACGCATTCAAGGTGCCGAGCAGCACGAATGTCGCCTCAAAAATGACAATCTGCGAGGCCGCGGCGATATGCGGATCCATGAATTGCGGCACGAACGCCACGAAGAAAATAATGCTCTTCGGATTGAGCGCGGTCACCGCGAAAGCATGCGTGAAGATCCGGTGGGTGCGCGTCTCCGCCGTATCGGGCGCATTAGGCGCCTGTGCCGGCGCGCGCCACAGCTTGACGCCGAGATAGATCAGGTAAGCCGCGCCGACCCACTTAAGCGCCGTGAACAGCGCAGCTGAAGCGGCGAGAATCACGCCCAAGCCGAGCATCGATGCCGTCATGGACGTCAAATCGCCAAGCGCCACGCCGGCGGTCGTTACCAGCGCAAAGCGGCGGCCGTGGCCCAGAGCGTACGAAATAACCAGAAGCACGGTCGGACCGGGAATTGCGACCAGGATCGCCGAAGCGATCGCAAAAGGAAGCCAGTGAGCAAGTGTCATGAAGGTGTCTCCAAAAGTGGTCTGATTTATCCACGAACTTCGGGAGCCTGCAAGGGGTTTTCGTGCGACGCGGCGATTCCAGCGGAAGCCTGCCAGCAAGACCTGGCACCGTTTTTATTCAGCAACTAACCCTATAGCTACGGTTTTTTCAATTGGCTGATCAGTGACTTTGTGTGCACTGCATCAAGTGCTTTTAATTTCATACCAATTCACTTAATTAGCTGTTCTCGTTTACGCGTATGTATTCAGCGAAGCATTGACAGTTAAAGCCGTGCGCTCCCATTAGTGTTAAAAAATCTTCTGGAAACCAGGCTTTTTAGGCCTGTGAGTGCCTTTAATACTGCCCCTTCCGAGGTGCGACAATTCGCCACTGTTGCGAGCGCACACAAGATCTGCTTGTCGTCGTCCTAACTTCTTCTAAAGTGCAAGATGCGGGTATGACCTAGAAGTTAAATACATAGCTAACCTGAGTAAATAACCCGCACGGAGGCAAGTATGCAAAAGCAAGTCGCTCTTCTTTTCGCCGTGGCAGGATTGCTCGCCGCGTCGGTGGTGCAGGCTCAAGACAATGTCGTCAAGCCGCTGCAAACCATCCAGTTCAAGCCGAACGCTTATGGCTGCCTGTCGAAGGACAAACTCGACGCCGCCGATCAGCACGCGCAGGCGGGCGAACAGCAGCAGATGCAGGAATTCTTCTCTGGCTTCCAGTGCATCTCGACTCCCGAGAATTCGAGTTTCCGCGTGGTGCGTGTCGTCGGCCATGACATCGAATTCGTCAATGCCGGCAATAGCGACACGCAGGGCCTCTGGGCTAACGATCGCTTCATCAAGCAGTAGTGAGGCGACGGCGGGATTTTAAAATCCCGTCAGATTGCCCGTTGCGCCGGGTTCATTAAGGAGCCCGGTGATGAATGCGCACGGTTAGATTCCGGGAATATCAGTCATCGCAATTAAGGCGGCTGGGCAATTGCCCAGCCGCCTTAATTTTGCCCGTCTATTCTAAAGACGAAACGCTCATACGAACTGCTTCACATCCGTCCGCCAAACTCCTGACGGGCGCCATCGTTTCCGCGCAACCGTCGAGATAGCACTTCAGCGCGTTTTCCTCTATTCCGGATATCAATTCGGGTATGACATCATGGAATCCCCCACACAGACGGCATTGAGCCGCGATTTCGGGACATCCATGACACGCAGTTATTCGAACTGGTTCGTGCGCGCACGGCTGAAAACGCGGCAATTGCTGCTGCTGGCGGCAATGGAGGAGGAAGGCAACGTCCGGCGAGCTGCCGACTCGCTCGGCATCACACAGCCCGCTGCATCGCGACTCCTGAAAGAGCTCGAAGACATGCTCGGTGTGAGCCTCTTCGACCGCACGCCGCACGGCATGCGCGCGACGCTCTACGGCGAAGTGATGATTCGCCACGCGCGCATGGTGCTATCGAACCTCAGTCACGCACATGATGAAATATCTTCCCTGCGGGCAGGGCTGACCGGTCAGGTGCGCATTGGCGTGATCGCCGCCGCGGCCGCGACGATGGTTCCGCGCGCCCTTGCCAGTGTGAAGGAACGTTACCCCCAATTGCAGATCTGGCTGCAGGTCGAAACCTCCGACGTGATGCTGGCGCAGGTCGCGGAAGGCGAACTCGATATCATGATCGGGCGCGTCCTGGAGCGCCAGGACCCGTTGAAAACTGAAGTTCATTACGAGCCGCTCGCCGACGAACCGTTATGCGTGGTCGCCCGAATCGGTCATCCTCTCGAAACTGAACCAGATTTGACGCTGCGCGATGTGGTGGACGCAAGCTGGGTGCTGCATCCGCCAGGCAGCGTATTGCGTCACCGCTTTGACCTGATGTTTTCGCAGATTGGGCTCAATCCGCCGCAAAACGTCGTCAATACAAACAATTTTCTGGCCATTTCGAGTTTATTGCTCCACAGCGACATGCTGGCCGTGTTGCCGGACGAAGTGGCGCGCCAGTACCAACAGTACGGCATGCTGAAGCGCATGCCGGTGGATCTGCCGTGCAGAATGGATACATTCGGTATCATCACGCGCCAGTCGCAATTGCTGTCGCCAGCGGCGTCGATGGTGCTGGAAGCCTTGCGTTCAGCGGCCGCCGACGTGTATGGTGCGGCCTTCGCTCCCGCAATGGCACGTTAAATGCTCTGCTATGGCTACTCAAAGCAGCCATGGTATGCGATCTCGCCACCTCACGGCTGCAGTCCGGCCGGCGCCGTTGCGCTGCCATTTTCAATGGCAACCTGCGCCGCCCCAGCAGCCCAGTCGAGGAGCGAGCGATGTACAAACAACATGGTAAGCGGCAGCGCGCTGCCGATGATTCCTTCTCTATCCGGTCCGCAGGCGCGGGCCCCTGGATTGGCATGGCTCTCAAATCGACGATTTACAAGGCAGAACTACAGATTGCAGACATGGACCGGCATTACTACGCCGACCATGCGCTGACGATCGCGCGTCATCCGTCGGAAACCGACGAGCGCATGATGGTGCGCGTGGCAGCATTCGCCCTGTTCGCACAGGAACGACTTGAGTTCTGCAAAGGTTTGTCGGACACCGACGAACCTGATCTGTGGCAAAAAGATCTGACTGGGGCGATCGAAACGTGGATCGAGGTCGGCCAGCCGGATGAAAGGCGCATCGCCAAGGCGAGCGGCCGCTCCAACGAGGTCGTGGTGATCGCTTACGGCGGCCGGACTTCCGAAATCTGGTGGCAGGGAATTCGCAACAAGGTCGACCGGCTGCGCAACGTGACAGTCTGGACACTCGGCGAAGAAGTGGGCGCTGCGCTCGGCAAGCTCGCGGAACGGACCATGCGCCTGCAATGCACGGTGCAGGACGGCGCAGCGTGGCTCGGCAGTGCCGAATCGGACCCGGTGCCGATCGAATGGACCGTGCTGAAGGCGCCGGCGAACGCTTGATGCGAGTAGGGCGCGCCGCGCCACCCCGTCGCCCGTACCGTGCCAGACACCGCGTCGCCAGCCTCACGCGGCAATCCGGCGACAATCCGTTCAGCCAGCGCCCTCTGGCGGCCCCTTCAGTTCGACCATATTGCCCTCAGGGTCGAACAGATAAAGCGACGGCCCGAAGCCATCCGCGCCGTAACGGATGCCCAGTTCACCCATCCGCACCCCGCGCTCCTGCAGATGCGCCGTAAGCGCCTCGCCGTCGAAGCCTTCGACGCGCAGACACAGGTGGTCCATATTGCGCCCCGTGCCGGGCACACCGCTGTCAGGCCGGTCGATTTTCGCGCCCACTTTCAGCAGATCGATCAACGAGCGCCCAGCGCGCAACTGGATCAGCCCCAGATCGCGCTGCTCCTTTTCGACGCTGCAGCCCAGGACGTCACAATAAAAACGGGTGATGGCTTCAAGATCGACGACCCGGATGACAACATGGTCGATCTCGCGAATATGGATCTTCATGGAAAACGCCCCTTGGACGGTTCTTTACCGGTCAATCGCAGTGTAGGAGAAAGGCGGGGCGGCGGGCGGCGTCTAAACGGGCCGGGCGGGACAGAAATACAGGGCCGGATTGCCTGACGACAGGCAAAAAAAAGCCCGCTCTCAAGGAGCAGGCTGAATCCATATCAGGAGGAGACATGGAGGAGACAGGAACTACTATACACACGGGGTTGGTGCGACGCAATAACTTTTTAAGGGAAAACCCGATAAGGTGGCGTTTTGTCGCAGCCGACCTCGAATCGACCCTGAAACCCTCGTCGCCGCAAGGCCGACGCAATGACAGAGCAAGAACCGGAGCGTAGTGTGTGGGCATGCAAACTACATTGGTGACCATCGAAACCGATTTTTCGAGGACATCATGAACCGTACCGTGACACCTGCCTGGCCTACCGACGCCGAACGCTGGGAAGCCGTAACCCAACGCGACCCGCATGCCGACGGCGCCTTCTTCTACGGCGTCAAAACCACGGGCGTGTTCTGCCGTCCATCGTGCGCATCGCGCCTGCCGCGCCGTGAAAATGTCGATTTTTTCGTGACGGCAGATACGGCCCGCGCCGCGGGCTATCGCGATTGCAAGCGCTGCCAGCCCGGCGGCCTGCCGCGCGAACTCGAAATCGTCAATCGCGCCTGCGCGGCGCTCGACGCCGCTCCGCACGAGCGGCTCACGCTCGCGCAGTTGAGCGATGCCGTGCACGTCAGCCCCTTTCACCTGCAACGTCTGTTCAAACGCGTCGTGGGTGTGTCGCCGCGCCAGTACCAGGCGGCCCAGCGTGGAGCGGCGTTGCGCGAGGCGCTTCATCGTGGAGAGGACGTCACGCGCGCCACCGTCGACGCCGGCTTCGGCTCGCCGTCGCGCATGTATGAAAGTGCGCCGACCGAGCTGGGCATGGCGCCGTCCGCCTTCCGGCGCAAGGGCGCAGGGTTGACCGTGCACTACGCCAGCGCGCCGACCTCGCTGGGCTTCGTGCTGGTGGCGGCCACCGCCAAAGGCATCTGCAAGATCGGCTTCGGTGACGACGCGAGCGCGCTTGCAACGGAGTTGCACGGCGAATTCGCCAACGCCGAGCTAGTCGAGGATGCCACCCGGCTCGCACCGTTTATCGCACAGGTGGACGCTTATCTGCACGGCACCCGCCAACGTTTCGACCTGCCGCTCGATATCGACGCAACGGCGTTCCGCCAGCGCGTCTGGGATGCTCTGCGGCGGATTCCCTACGGTGAAACGCGCAGCTACTCGGACATCGCCGAAGCCGTCGGTTCGCCGCGCGCGGTACGAGCCGTCGCGAGCGCCTGCGCGACGAATCCGGTCGCCCTGGCGGTTCCGTGTCATCGTGTGGTGCAAAAGGGCGGGGCGCTCGCCGGCTATCGCTGGGGACTGCCGCGCAAGGCCGCGTTGCTCGATGCCGAAGCCCACCACACCGCAGTGGACCTGAATGCCGCACACGTCGCACCGCAGGCAAAGGTCAAAGCCAACGGAACCGGCGAGGCAACCGTCAAACCCCAAACCAAGCCATCTATTGTTTCGCCCACTCCCAATCTGGATCACGCCGCGTGAGTACTGCCACTGACCTCGCCATCCTTGACCTGCCGTACAAAGCGCCGTTCGACTGGCCGCGCATCCTGCGTTTCTTCGCGGGACGCGCGACCCCCGGCGTCGAGGCCGTCGAGGAGGGCGCGTATCGCCGCGCGATCGATTGGGCCGGCGACAGCGGCACGCTGACGGTTCGCCCGCATCCGCGCAAACGCTGCCTCGTCGCCACCATCGACGGCCCCGCCGGCCGCCATGCCGAAGCGCTCGCCGCACCGATTGCGCGGATGTTCGACCTGCACGCCGATCCGAAGGCCATTGCCACACATTTCGCCGCCGATCCCTGGCTGGCGCCGCTGATCGAAGCCGCGCCGGGGCTGCGCGTGCCGGGCGCGTGGTCGGCCTTTGAACTGGTGGTGCGGGCCATCGTCGGCCAGCAGGTCAGCGTCAAAGCCGCCACCACGATCATCGGTCGCCTGGTACAGCGCGCCGGCCAGCGCATTGAAGATCACCCCCACGAGCGCACCGCCTGGCGTTTCCCGACTCCGGCCGCACTGGCCGCCGTGGACCTCGCGCAGATCGGCATGCCGGGCAAGCGGGTGGCGGCGCTGCAAGGCATGGCGGCGGCAGTCGCGAGCGGCGCGGTGCCGCTCGATACGCATGGCGCCGTCGACATGGCCGATTTGCGCGCCGCGCTGCTGGCCTTGCCCGGCATCGGCCCGTGGACTGTCGAATACGTGGCGATGCGCGCCTGGCGCGACGCCGACGCCTGGCCCGCGTGGGATCTGGTGCTGATGCAGTCGATCGCTGCCCGCGACCCGGCGTTGCAGCGGCCCACCCAGCAGCGCGTGCGCACCGACGCCTGGCGTCCGTGGCGGGCCTATGCGGCCATGCATTTGTGGAACGAAGTGACGGACCGGGCGGGCGCAGCACGCGGCGGCTAGCGCACTCATCCGGACCTGGCGAGTGGGGTGAGCGCGGATCGCGCGAGAGGCGCCGGCGGCGTAGAGTGGCCCGGATGAGCGCGAGCCGAGGTGTCGCAAAGCATCGCGATCCGAGCCGCCCAGGTGGTGGCAAAGGTAGCCTCAAGCAGGGGTTGTAGCTAGATGTTAAAGTGCCCGCTACTGAAAATTCCGCCGGATATCGTCGACCGCACATAGCTTCACCTGAGCGGCACATGGCGGCCGACAACATCCGACTCGCATCAATGCCAAACACCACACCTTCCCGCACGACCGACCTGCTTTCGCACCGCCTGTCCGTGCTCGCCGCCGGTCCACAGCGCGACGCGCTCGTGACCGGCCTGCGCGGCATCGAACGCGAAAGCCTGCGCGTCACGTCAGACGGTCAACTCGCGCTGACGCCGCATCCGCGCGCGCTCGGCTCGGCGCTGACGCATCCGTCGCTGACCACCGACTATTCGGAAGCGTTGATCGAACTGATCACGCCCGCGGAACAGGACGCCGCGATCACGCTCGACAAGCTCGATGAGCTGCATCGTTTCGTCTATGCCAAGCTCGGCGACGAGATCCTGTGGAACAACTCCATGCCAGGCCTGTTGCCCGACACCGACGACGGCATTCCCATCGCGAATTACGGCTCGTCGAACATCGGCAAGCTGAAGTATGTCTACCGCGTGGGCCTCGCGCTGCGGTACGGCCGCGCGATGCAAACCATTGCCGGCATCCACTACAACTATTCGCTGAACGAAGAAGTGTGGCGTCTGCTGCACGCAGATCAGCAATCCACGGCAAGTGCAGTGGATTTCCAGTCCGAGCGTTATCTGGCGCTGATCCGCAATTTCCGCCGCACCAACTGGCTGCTGATGTACCTGTTTGGCGCGTCGCCGGCGTTGGAGCGCCGCTTCCTGCGCGGTCGCCAGCACACGCTCGAGACGTTCGACGCCGATACGCTGTATCGCCCCTACGCCACCAGTCTGCGGATGAGCGACCTCGGCTATTCGAACACCACCGCGCAGGCCGCACTGCACGCGGATTACGACACGCTGCACGGCTACCTCGACGCGTTGGCCAAGGCGGTCAGTCAGCCGTATCCGCCGTACGAGAAAATCGGCACGCAACGCAACGGCGAGTGGGTGCAGATCAACACCAACGTGCTGCAGATCGAAAACGAGTTCTACTCGACGATCCGCCCCAAGCGTGTCACTCATCCGGGCGAGCGGCCGCTGCATGCGCTCGCGGCGCGCGGCGTGCAATACGTCGAAGTGCGCTGCATGGATATCGATCCGTTCGAGCCCACCGGCATCGCACTCGAAACCGCACGCTTTCTGGATGCCTATCTGCTGGTCTGCGCGCTTGAAGAAAGCCCGACGCTGCCGCCGCAGGCCTACTGCGAGGCCAACCAGAACTTCGGGCGCGTCACCCAGGAAGGGCGCAAGCCAGGCCTCGAACTCACGCGCGACGGCCAGCCCGTCGCCATGCACGACTGGGCCGAAGAACTGTTCGCGAAGATCGAGATTGCCGCCACGGCGCTCGACGCCCTGCGCGGCGACGACGCGCATATCCGTTCGCTTGCCGCCCAGCGTGCCAAGCTCGCTGACGCGTCGCTCACACCTTCGGCACGCGTGCTGCAAACCATGCGCGACAAGCAGCAGAGCTTCCTTGCTTTCGGCCTCGAACAAAGTGAAGCGCACGCCGCGTATTTCCGCGCGCATCCGCTCGACGCCGCCGCGTCGCAAGCGTTCACGGATCTCGCCGCAGAGTCGCTGGAACAACAGGCCACACTCGAGCGCGAAGAGGTCGGTTCGTTCGACGCTTTCGTGGCCGCTTATCGTGCGTATACGTTGAATCGCTTTAGCGTCTAGACGGCGCGAGTTGTCGCGCGCGCCATGACGTGACGAAGACGAAAACGAAGATCATCCGGCAGAGAAGGGCGGCCACGCAGGCCGCCCATTTTGCTTCCAGCGACGCTCATGCGAAAGAGCCGGTAACGGCTACGGATCAGTGCGCCATGAGGCACACGATTTCGGCAAGAAGTGCCCATCAAAAGCTTTCGGCGAGGCGTATGAAACACCGTCCATTTGCGCGGGTCCAACCCTTAACTGAAAGACCACCGTGTGCCGGTTGCGCGTGTCCGGTCAACTTCACGCAGGGAGGAAACAAGGCGATGAAGAAGGTTCTGTTGGCAACATTGTGTATCCTGGCCGCGGGTTGCTCGACGCAAGGGCAGGTCAATCCCGACGTCATGCAGATCGCCACCACGCCGCTGACCTGTTCGACTGCAAGCGAATGCAGTGTGTGGTGGCAACGCGCCCAGACCTGGGTGACCAACCATTCCACTTACCCGATCGAGGCCACGACCGACACGCTGATCCAGACCGCAGGCCCGCTTGGCGGCAAACGCGCCCTGGCGTACCAGATCACGAAGGCGCCCAATAACGACGGCACCGCCACCATCGGCTTCGCCGCGCATTGCGACAGTTCGCTGGGCTGCAAACCGAATCCATGGGAAGCCGGTGCCGATTTCAAGCAGTTCGTGCGTAATGGTGCGACCGGCAACCCGGTGCCGCCCAGTAGCGGCGCGACCGTGCCGGCCACGGCGACGCCATCGTCGCTCGAAGTTGCCCCGGCGCAATCAGTCGGTATACCCGGCGATGTGCCTGTGAGTCAGTAAGCGAAAACGCCGCCGTGGGCGGGCGGCGTTGCTCGTGCCGCGCCCTTCAATGCCCCAGCGAAGGACCCGCGCCCTTGCGTGGTTTCGTGATCCAGACGAGCGCGGCCAGCACGATAAAGCTCGCGCACGAGATGCGGAAGAAGTCGTTGGTCGCCATCATGTAGGCCTGCTGCGTGACGATCTGATTCATCTGCGCCGTCAGGGTTGGGCCCGCGAAGCCGAGACCCGTGAGGGAATCGCTATAGGCAGTGGTATTCGGCGCATAGGTGCTGACCGATTCCGTCAGCACCGCGTGGTGGTAGATCGTGTCGTTTTCCCAGTACGTCGTGCTGATTGCGGTCCCGATCGCGCCCGACAAGGTGCGGAAGAAGTTTGACAGGCCCGACGCGCTGGCGAGCCGTTCGTCGGACACGCTGGAGAGCGTGATGGTGGTCATCGGCACGAAGAAGCACGCCACGCCGATCCCTTGCACGATACGCGGCCAGATCACGTGATTGAACGGCACATCGAGCGTGAAGGTCGAGTTCCAGAACGACACGAACGCAAACACGATGAACGCGAAGCTCGCCACCATCCGCAGATTGAGCCGGTGCATGTTGCGACCGATCATCGGCGAAAGTATCAGCGCGAGCAGTCCGACGGGCGCAGTCGCCAGCCCGGCGAGGCCAGCCGTGTAGCCCATCACAGTTTGCAACCACAGTGGGAAGATCACCACCGAGCCGAAGAACGCCATGAAGCCGAACGAGATGATCAGCACGCCGAGCGCGAAGTTGCGGTCTTTGAAGAGCGACAGGTCGATCACCGGTTCCTTCTCGGTCATCTCCCACACCAGCATGAACGCAATCGAAATCACCGCGATGATTGCCAGCGCGACGATGAAGTTCGAGTTGAACCAGTCGCGGTCCTTGCCGAGGTCGAGCATCATCTGCAGGCAAGACACGCCGGTTACCAGCAGTGCAAGACCGATCGCGTCGATACGCTGCTTTGTCGTTTTCGTCTCGCGGCCGCGCAACAGGACGAACGCGCAGACCGCGGAAAACAGACCGATCGGCACGTTGATGTAGAAGATCCACGGCCACGTGTAGTTATCGGTGATCCAACCGCCCATCACCGGACCGAAGATCGGTGCGACGATCACCGTCATCGCCCATAGACCGAGCGCGAGGCCTCGCTTGTCCGGCGGATACGAGCGCATCAGGATGGTCTGCGAGAGCGGCACCATGGGTCCGGACACGAGCCCCTGCAGCAGTCGGAAGGCGATCAGCGACTCGAAATTCTGCGCGAAGCCGCACATCGCCGAGGCGACCGTAAAAAGCAGCACGGACAGCGTGAACAGACGCACCTCGCCCACCCGCCGCGCGAGCCAGCCGGTCAGCGGCACGGCGATCGCCGAGGCGACCGAATACGACGAGATCACCCAGGTGCCCTGGCTGGTCGCGACGCCAAGGCTGCCGGAAATGGTCGGCACCGCGACGTTGGCAATGGAGGTGTCGAGCACTTCCATGAAGGTGCCCAGCGCAAGTCCAACGGTCAGCAACGCCAGCGTCCCGCCGTTTAGCGGGGCGGGTTCAGCGGCGGGTGCGGCAACTGCGGGAGCCGTAGCGGCCATGATCGAATCTCCACAGACGGCAGAAACTTGACCTGGCATGCATATCTCGCCGGGAGGCGGGATGTCTTACATGTAGTGTCATCTTCTGCCCAGACAGATATCTCTGCAAAAAATGGACGCGCCAGGCGCGTCCGCTGACTGCTGCTTCCGCTACGATTTACCGCCTTCCGTGAACGCTCCGTTCTCAGCGGCCGGGCAGCCATCGGATCCGCAATCCAGGTCACTACCGGAGCCATTCGCGATCAGGCGGCCCAGCAGGCCTGTCAGCGTTGCGACGTCGTTTGCCGTAAAACCCTGCAACTGTTCGTTCAACACCGCCGCGCCCAGGCGGGGCAATTGCCGCGCGACTTCGCGTCCATGCGGCGTCAGTTCCAGCTCGACCATGCGACGGTCGGCATCGCTCCGCGTACGGACGATAAAGCCTTTCTTTTCAAGGCGATCGAGCATGCGCGTCATCGAACCGCTGTCGTACGACATGGCGCGCGACAACTCATACGGCGTATGCGCCCGGTTGCATGACAACATCAGAATCACGCCAATCTGCTGCGCCGTGAGCCCTAACGGCTGGACCGCACGGTCCATCCGTTCGACCAGCACATTGCGCGCTTTGGTCAGGTAATAGCCAAGACTCGATTCGAGGTGAATCTCGTCGGCGTTGTACGGACCGTCGCTCATCCAGAACTCGCTTTGAAAACATCAGGAAGCAGACGGGCAGTTTAGCTGCCTAAGCAGACAAGTCAATCTCGGCGTTCCCTGGGGACGCATACTAAAAAACAACAAGGCTGGATGCCGCGACGCAACATATCTTGAAATTTAATTGCATAGGCAATATTATTGCGGGCAACGAGTTACGCGCGTTCCGCGCCACCCGAGACCATGTTCTGACCGTTTTGCCGCGCACCCAACCCTGGCGGTGCGTAGAGGATTTCCATCATGCTGTACCTGAAAAACACCCTGGGTGGCCTGAGCCGCTCGCTACACGATTCCGCACTGCAAACCTTCCACGGGCCGTACCGCTGGTTGAAACTGGCGCTGTACGTGGTCATGTTTGTGCTGCCGGGGGGATCGCTAGGGGTGATGTTCTTTGCGTGGCTCGATCACCGCCGCAATGCCCGTGCTACGGGGACGGCTTCGGCCGCCGCTCCGCTGACGCTGCCCGCTAACGCGAGGGCGAGTGCGCTCAAGGCCGCCGCAAAGCCGGTTGCGCAACCTGCGGCACTGGGCGTTGCCACCGCTTGCCAGCCGCGCGCCGAAGCGCCGGCATGTCGCGCAGCCGCCGGCAAACAGGCCCGCCAAACGCCTGCGGCCGAACTGCGCTGCTAACGCGAGGGCGCGCCATCCGGCCGCCCGTCCCTGATTTCCTGCCGCGCCCGTAGCCCCATGCCACAGCGTTCCAACGCGTCGCAAACGTGACGTCGTAATCGCACGTAACCGTCGCCACCGCGCGAGTTACACACCCGCATCGCGCCCTGCATTAACCTTTCGGTTTTCTGCCTCATCGGCATCGCGTACGCTACCATTCTGGATCGTCGCGACGTCCTCTGTCCCATTGCCATGCTGGCGCCTGGAGGGGCGGTGGCCTGCCGATCTTTTCCGAGGCTCGCGCCAACAGCGTGGACGCCGGGGAACTTGCCTCGGCCGAATCGACAGGAATCCATAGCATGCAGTTTGACCGACGCTCGCACGCGCAATCCGCTACACCGCGCGCCTTGACCCTCGCTGTAGCCGCAGCGCTCGGCATCGTCCTGACCGGCTGCGCGGTCGGCCCGGACTATAAAACGCCCACGACCCAGATGCCGGCCTCCTACAAGGAAGCGGCGCCCGGCTGGAAGGTTGCACAACCGTCCGATCAGCATGAGCGCGGTCAATGGTGGGCGATTTACGACGACCCGCAACTCAACGCGCTCGAAGACAAGCTGAACGCCTCGAACCAGACCATCGCCCAATATGCCGGCGCGTACCGGCAGGCTCGTGCGCTGGTCGGTGAAGCGCGTGCCGCGTATTTTCCGGTGATCAGCGGCTCGGCCGGCATGACCCGTTCGGGCAATGGCACCTCGGCGACCGCGAGCAGCATGTCGGGCGCTCGCGCCAACGTCAACAACAGCTACAACGTGTCGCTCGACGCAAGCTGGGAGCCGGATCTGTGGGGCAAGGTCAGCCGCACGGTGGGTGCTCAGGAGGCAAGCCAGCTGGGCGCCGCGGCCACGCTCGCCAACGCGCGTTTATCCGCGCAAGGCACGCTCGCGCAAACCTACTTCTCGCTGCGCTCGCTCGATTCCATGCAGAAGCTGCTCGACGATACGGTGCTTGCCTACGGGAAGTCTCTCAAGCTCACGCAAAATCAGTACGCACAAGGCGTCGCCGCCCGCTCCGATGTCGTGCAGGCGCAGTCGCAGTTGCAATCGGCGCAGGCCGCCGCCATCGACAATGGCATCGCCCGCGCCCAGGACGAGCATGCGATTGCCGTGCTGGTCGGCGAACCGGCCTCGACCTTCTCGATCCCGCCGTCGCCGCTCACCGCGACGCCCCCCGACGTGCCGGCACAGATGCCGTCCGCGCTGCTCGAGCGGCGCCCCGACATCGCGGCCGCCGAGCGCGCCGCCAAGGCCGCGAACGAACAGATCGGCGTCGCCATCGCGGCGTTCTTCCCGACGCTCACGCTGTCGGCGGGCGGCGGCTACCAGAACTCCGTGCTTTCGCAACTGCTCACCGCGCCGGCGCGCTTCTGGACGCTCGGTCCGCAACTCGCCGGCACGATCTTCGACGGCGGCTTGCGCTCCGCGCAAACCGAAGCGGCTCGCGCAAGCTACGACCAGGATGTCGCGGTCTATCGCCAGACGGTGCTCGCGGCGTTCCAGGACGTCGAAGATAACCTCGCGTCACAGCGCATTCTCGGCCAGGAAATCGGCGTGCAGCAGGAAGCCGTCGCTTCCGCTCAACAGGCGCTGGATATCGTCACGAACCAGTACAAGTCAGGCACGGTCGCCTATCTCAGCGTGCTGACGGCGCAGACCACCGCGTTTACCGCCGAGCAGAAGCTCGCCAGTCTGGCGGGTCAACGCATGGTCTCGTCCGTGGGCCTCGTGAAGGCGCTCGGCGGCGGCTGGGACGTCTCGCAGATGGCTCGCGAAAGCGGTACGGTGGCCGCACCGGCAGCGGTTGCATCGGGTCCGTCCGCGGCGGCGATTGTCCCGGCTGTAGCGGGAGCGTCTGCTGCGGTGATTGGGTCAGCTGCATTGCGACCGTCTACCGCAGCGAATACACCCGCAGCACCAGTCGTCGCGCAAAAGGTGCCGACTGTCGAGTAGCCGAGGGTTCTTCAGAGCAACGGAGCATTTTTACGCCTGGCTGAGGACGGCCAAACGAGAGACAAGCAAAAGGGGCATGGCCGCGACGCGGTCATGCCCCTTTGTCATTGGCTTGCGTTGCGCCATCCTAGGCGCCGCGCAGCGGCGTCAATGAACGAGCTTCAGTGAACGAAGGTGAGCGCCACCGTGTTCGGCCCGCTCGGCCGTCCAAGCAGGTTCAAGAGGCCCGCGAGGTTATCCCGTGCTTCGGGCGCCGCGCTCGCCGTGCCGTTGAACGAGGTCGCGCCCGCACCCACGACACCGTGCCCGTTCAGCATCAATGGCCCTTTCAGCGTGGCGAGGTCGATCGTCGAATTGCTGCCTTGCGCCTGGATCACCACCCGGTAAGATCCCAGCGGCTTGATGAGGGACACCCGCGAACTCGCGTCGGCGAACGTCACCGTCAGTTGTCCGAACGCTTCACTGCCGAAGCTGCGCCAGTCGCTCCATGCGAGTTGCACGTTGCCCTGCAGATCGAGCGTGTTGAACGGCGCACCCAGACCGCTGAGCAAGGACGCCGGTACGGCAATCGCGCCTTGCGACAGGATTGCGCCACGCCGCGTGGCGTCGACGGTGATGGGATCGGGCATCGCCTCGCTTTGCAGCATCGTCATGCGCACACGGCCGGTGAAGAGCGGCCAGAAGGCGGTGTGCCAAACAATGCGGCCCGGCAGCAGCGTCGCCGCGCTGGTGTCCGAACCAGCTGCCAGCATCAGCGTGGCGGAGCCATGCCACAGCGAGCCCGCCGGATCGACGAGATTCACATGTCCGCCGCTCGCCTTCGTGAATTGCGGCGTGATCCATGCCGCGGGCAATAGCACCAGCAACACCGCAGCGTTCGACAACACCGCGACCAGTATCCACGGCAGGGCAGCGCGCAGGCGCCGCATCCAGTAATTCATGCGAGATCCTGTGGCAGCCGCGTCATTTAGCGGTTGACGGTTGCAGCGAAGCGGTCAGGTCGACCTGTCCATCGTCCTTAAGCGCCGTCACGTGCGCTTCGGCGACCTGCACCTTGAACTGCCGGCGCACGTCGTCGACCCACGCGGTCCACGCGGGAAACGACGCGTTCTTCAACTGGATCTGCACTGCATTGCCGAGCAGCTGCACCTGAAGCGGCACGATGCCGTGCTCCGTCAGCGACGCATTGAGCGCGTCCTTCAGCGCTCCGCCCGTGGGCGCCACGCCCTGGGCCGCCGCCGACAACCGGCGCGCCTCGTCGGCCTGCGCGTTCATCTGCGCAAGCTGACGCTGCATGGCCGGCAGCGTGTCACGCAGATGCGCGCGGCCTTCCTGGGCCGGAGCCCACAAGACTGACCACGCAATCACCACGGCCAATACGGCGCCGCCCCACAGCAGCAGGGTTTTCTCGCGCTCGGTGCGCCCGTCCCAGAAGCCGGCCCATGCTTGAGCAAGTTCAGATTTCATTGTCCGCTCCTGATAGTCCACTTGCCGGTACTGCTGTCGATCCCGCCGCTCAGGCCGTTGACAGACAGACGTTGCGAGAGACCGGCATCGACCTTGATCTCGGGCTTGAACGTGATGTCGAGACGCCGGTCGTGATAATCGAGCGCCGCAATGCCGTTGACGGGCACAGGTCCTAGCGAGCGCGCCAGTCCCGCTGCGAGCGAGAGAAAATCGTCCGGCGACAGCTCACCGGCGGCTACACGCAACTGCTGCATCTGGCGCGACATCTGATCGGGCGCATCGAGTACGACGGTGGTCTTCGGGAACGTGTTGAGCAGCAACTCGGTCATCTGCGTGTTGATCGCGTCGCGCTGATGGGCGAGCATGATCCATTGCACGTTCGCGCCGATGATGGCGGCCAGCAGCGCACCCACCGCCAGCAACGCAGGCAGACGCAAGCGCCGCAGCGTCGCGCGGTCGAGGCGCCACGGCTGGGTGGCGAACTCGAACTGGCACAGATCGAAGCGGCATTCGAGCGCGCGGCGCGCGAGCTGTTCGAACGGCAACGGTCGCGTGCCGGCCACCTGGGCAGCAAGCTTCGCCTGCGCGCTCGAACCCATGCCGGGTTCGTTGCCGGGTACTTCAGTGAGCAGATAAAGCGAGACGGGGGCGTCGCCCGAGAGCGCCGCGAGCGTCGCGTTCACCGCACTGGCGGGCACCGCAAGCCCTTCGCCCTGGATGCCGCGCGCAATCGCAAGCTCCACCCGGGTCGTGCTGGAATCTGACGCGATCTCCGCCAGCAGCGAGGGAGCGGTCGATACCACCGTGCCCAGCACAGCCGCAATGACTGGCGACGGCGGTGCGATCGGCAAGCCAGCCGCGAGTTTCGCCGCCACGGCGGGTTTCACGACGTCAGACGCTGACTCGGCGTCTTCCAGCGGCGCGGCGCTTGCCGGCGGCGCCGGCAGACAACGCGTCACCGGCACGGCGCGGACACTTCGATGGCCGGCCGCGGCGAAGGCTTCGCAGATGAAGCGGAACCAGCCGCGATCGACGATCGCGAGCAGGTGCCGGCCTTTACCGAGCGGCTGTGGATCGAGCGCGATATGACAGGTCTGCGGATCCTGAATCAGCTGATCTTCGACGATGTTCGGCAATGCCTGACGCAGACGCGGGCCTTTCAGCGGCGGCAGCGTCGCGGGCATCATGAGGAGATCGCGCGCGGCGACCATCAGGACCGTCGACGCGGCGCGCGGCAGCAGCGCGAGAGCCGAACGACCGGTGCGTTGCGTGCGGCCCGACTTGTCGAGCAACACGAACGGCAACTCCGGCAGTTGCCATTCCTGCGATGGCACCGCCGGGTCACGCGGCGGCAAAAGGACGATCAGCGTGCTCAAAGGCCACTCTCTCCGGGATAAGCGTTGTTCATAATTGATCTTGTACGCGCACGATGCGGGTGGTGTGTGTCAGCGGATCGCGAAAGACGAGGGTGGTGCGGTCCACTTCCGCGCGTTCGTGATCGACGCGGCCGTGGATATAAAAGTAACTGGTCGTGACGTCGAACAGGCTGGGATCGATCGCGATCTGCGTGACGCCCGCGCCCTGCAAGGCCAACTGTACATCGCCGACGTTGTGAAAGAACACGGTCTGGCGACGCGCGACGAACGCCTGCGCATTCGACAGACTCATGCCCGGCACGACGGCGGCGATGACTTCCGCGGGCGCGGTATTCATGTTGACTGCCGTGTTGGTGGGCAGATACGTCACGAACGGCCGCAGACGGGCGATCATCTCGGGCGTAAAACCGGGCACATCGAGGAGCGAATCGACGCGGGTCATTTGCAGCGGCGTGACACCGTGGGTGTCGTCATCGTCGCTGATGCCGGGTTTATCGGTGAAGGTGGTACCGCCCGTTGCACCGCCGACGGGCGTGGCGGAGCCGCCGGCCGTGGTGGTCTGACTCTGGAAGCGCGTGGCGGAATGATTGAGGCCATTGCGCAGCTGGACGGCGGCGCTCTGGGCCAGCTGACCGCTGAGACCGAGTTCGACGAGCAGGCGCTGGAATGCCGCGATCTGTTCCACGTTCAATTGCAGGATGCCTGGGACGGGGCTTGAAACCAGGTTGCGCAGGTTGAATTTGCTTTGTGCGTCTTCTATTGAGCCTGACAGATAGGTTGCTGCGCCTTCTGATGCTCTGACTTCGCCGATCTGGCCGAGGAAATCCGATAGACGTGTTTTGGCGATGGGGACGCCCCAGACGCCGCCCAGATAGGTGATTCCTGCGGAGGTGTCGCCTTCGGATCGCAGGATCAGGCGCGTCCAGTCCAGCGCGCCTCTTGAGATCCATTGAGCCTGGGAGAGGAGGCGCTGGTTTTCTATCCTTCGGATTTGGACCTGCTGGCGCCAAAGGATGCCCGATACCAGGATTGCCGATAGGGCTACCACGAGGAGGGCGCTGATGATGGCTACGCCGGTTTGGGGTTTCGCCTTTGTTTTTGGTTTTGCTTTTTGGTTTTGGTTTTGGTTTTGGTTGCCTACGGCGTTTCGCGGTGCTCCTGCGGCATTGGCCTTTCCTTGTTTTGCTTTTGGATTGCCTACGGCGTTTGGCTGTGTTCCTGCGGCGTTGGCCTTTCCTTGTTTTGTTAGCGGTCTATTAGCTTCGCCCCTGTGCGGGGCAGCACTCACTTTCTTTGCCGCCGCAAAGAAAGTAAGCAAAGAAAGCGGGCTCACACCGCCAGCCTGTAGGTGTCCACCTCTCAAAGCACCACGCAGTGGTCCGAAGACAAGACCCGCCCCCGCATTTCCCCCGCTCGTGACAAAGCACTCATCCATCCCGCCCACGCACTCCGTGCATGGCGGTCGGGCATAACGCCCGGTGGATTGCGGGAATTCCGCGGTCTGCGTGGTTTGCGTGAGTTGCGTGGTGTGTGGATGAACCTGACGGCGGGGCGCGACGCGCCACGCTGGAGCGGATGAGTGCTTTGTCACTGAGGGGTGGGGTGCGAGGGCGGGTCTTGTGTTGGGCCGTTTCCGGTTCAGGGGGAGAGATGGCTCGCTACGAGCTGGCGGTGTGAGCCCGCTTTCTTTGCTTACTTTCTTTGCTGCTGCAAAGAAAGTGAGTGCTGCCCCGCACAGGGGCGAAGCGAATAGACCGAAAACAAAGCAAGGAAAGGCCAACACCGCAAGAGCACCGCCAAACGCCGTAGGCAACCCAAACCCAAAACCAAAACCAAAAACCAACCCCAAAGCCTGCGCAGCAAAAATAGCATGAGCCAACCCATCCCCCGGCGGTAGCAAAAAAGCAAAACTCACCAATTACTCTCCGACGAGAAAAACCCTGGTAACCGGCCGCGCCAGCGAAGTCGCCCCAACCACCACCTCGAGCCCGGTGACAGACCGCGGCAGCGGAGCCCCCCCCAGCTGGGGCACCTTAAGGTTGTTGTCGGCTTCGGTAATCGCCCCCTGCACATCCTTCATCTGCGTCGTCCAACCCACCTTCGGCACATACAGCCGCGCATCGATCGAGCCGACTCCACCCATCAACGGCACCGCGCTCCATCCCTCTGTTTCACCGCCCCGCAGCGCCCCTTGCAACTCGCCCACATTGGCCAGCGGCGGCGAGGCATACCTGATCACCCGTCCATCCGCCACCCGGTAACGCACCACTTGCAGACGCGGTGCCGTCTCCGGCAAATCGAGTTCACGCACGATCTGCAGCACATTGCCGCTCACCGATATCGCCGCCTGCCCAGTCTCGTCATCGGTCGCCGCCTGGCGCGCATCAATACGCATCTGGTCGAACAGCTGCGCAAACACACGCTCGTCTTCCATCGCGTTCGTAATCGTCTGCCGCCCGCGGATGATCTGGTCCAGTCCGCGCCACGACAACACCGCGATCACCGCCAGAATCGCAATGGCAACCAGCAACTCGATCAGCGTAAATCCCCGCGACAGCCCGCGGCCGCGACGGTCAAAGCGAACGGTTCGTTTCATTCGCCACCACCGTCACCATCTGGGCAAGATTGCCGGCGCGGCCCGGTGTCGTCACCAACACTTCGACGCGACGGAACACCGGATTCGGCGTCGCCGTCACCTGCTCCGTACAAAGCATCTGCAAATTCCCCTGCGAACAGTCGAAACTGCTCGATCCCACCTCCGGCCAGCTATGCGCAAGCTTCAACTGCGCGAGCGTATTGTCGGCACTCCAGCCCGCCAGCAAGCGCTGATGCAACTCGACTTCGCTGCTCGCCAGATTGCCCACCGCACGCAGCGACGCCGCCAGCGCCACCGCGATGATCGCCAGCGCGACCAGCACTTCGATCATCGTGAAGCCGCCTTGCCCACGCCGGCATGCTGGCACGTACTGGTCACTCCCCGTTCGACCGCCCATATCAACGCACCTCATAGCGGCCATTGCCCAACCCGACGATGCGCGCCGAGCCCCCGGCGGAAAACAGCGTGACCTGCACCGGTGCATCGATACTCTCCGTGCCGAACACCACCCGCGACGGATGCCCATCCGAGCCCGGATAGTCGATCGTCACACTCGTCACCCCGCCTTCCCAGCGACGCGGCCCAAGCAGGTCGTCGCGCAGCGGACGCCAGCCATCGTCGGTATGCATGTCGAAGCGAAAGCCGCCGTCCAACGGCTGCCACGCGATTGGCCGTGCCCGCACCTGCGCCTCGTCACCCGCCGATTCGAACAGCAGTGCCAAACGTTGCGCCTCTTCGTTGAGGTCCGTGCGCGGATTACGCGTCATGGCGATTGACGCCAGCGACACCAGCAGTCCCGCAATCACCAGCACCACCAGCATTTCGAGCAACGTAAAACCCGTCTGCCGTCGCACGCGCCGGCGCTCGTCGAACGTCAGCGCCGCAGGTTGCCGCGGCGTACGTGCAGCCTCGGCGCAGGGCAGCAACGCCGCACGCGCAGGGGCTACACGAGACTTGCCATCGGACGGGGACATGGTGCCGGCGGTCAGCGAGGATGCGTGCAAAAAGCGCTCAACAGGTTATTGCCACGAGCCTATGTCGGCGTCGTTGCCTTCGCCGCCCGGTTTGCCGTCGGCGCCGTAACTGAATACGTCGATCTCACCGTGCACGCCCGGGTTAAGGTACTGATACGCATTGCCCCACGGATCGTTCGGCAGACGCTCGAGATAACCGCCGTCCTTCCAGTTGTTCGGCACCGGATCCGTACTGGGTTTTTCAACCAGCGCGCGCAGCCCCTGGTCCTGGCTCGGATAGCGGCCGTTGTCGAGACGGTACAGCTTCATGGCCTGCATGATCGTGCCGATATCCTGCTTCGCGGCGACACGCCGTGCCTCGTCAGGACGGCTCATGATCTTCGGCACGATCAGCGCGGCGAGAATGCCGAGAATCGCGATCACCACCATGATTTCGATCAGCGTAAAACCGCGTTGGCGACGGTTGCCCAGACCCGCGATTTCCGTGCGACGAGTGCTCCACATTTGCATAGCTTGCTACCTCTTTCAGGAAGATTTTTCGACTTTGGCGGGCCTCGCGCGGGCTTCGCCCACTGCGCGATCTAACACGCCCGATTGGTCATTCTAATGTCACGCACTTGCAGGCTTGCGAGAAAACGCCGGGCCGCCCCAGCTTGCTCGCGTTCCCTCGGGGAAAGCTGGCGCAAAGCGTCGGGTAAGAGGCATTTTCCTCCACCGCAAATTTCACAATACTCCGTACAATGATGTGCATGAACGCCATCCAAATCCGCCTTCTGTCGCTCGCGCTGTTTGCCGTGTTCTGCGCGACGCTGACCTACTGGGTTGTTACGCTCACCGCGCTGCGCGGCGAACCGACACCGGCCGCAGCCGTGCGCGCGCCCGTCTCGGTCGACCAGGCCGCCACGCTGTTCGGCGGTCAACTCCAGCGCACCGCCAACCAGGACGTGCGCCTGTTCGGCATCCTCTCGCTGCAGGAAGGCGGCGCTGCGATCATCAGCGCGGGTGGCGAAGCGCCGCGCGCCGTGTCGCTCGGCAGCGCCATCATGCAAGGCGCCAAGCTCTATGAAGTCCGCCCCCGCTCAATCATCATCGACCGCAACGGCGTCCGCTCCGAAGTGTTTCTGCCCAACAATCCGGCCGGCCCAACCATCTACGTGCGCTGAGCAAGACCGCTTGAGTTGCTGCCACCGTCATCGGTGGCGCGCTCCTATCGCGACTACGCTTCGCACTCAGCCGCGCTTTATTGCACCAGGTTGTTCAATTCGATGATCGGCAGCATCACCGCCAGCACGATCACCAGCACCACACCGCCCATCGCCAGAATCAGCAACGGCTCCAGCAAGCTCGTCAGGAACATGGTGCGCCGTTCCAGTTCGTTGGCTTCTCCTTCGGCCGCGCGATCGAGCATCGTCGTCACGTCGCCGGTCGCTTCGCCCGAGCGGATCAGGTGCACCAGCACCGGCGGAAACGTCTTCGTATTGCCCAGTGCGCGCGATAACGACGTGCCCTCGCGTACCCGTACGATGGCGTCGTCGATGTTGTCGCGCATGGCGCGGTTACTCAGTGTTTCGCTGGCTGCCTGCAACGCGCGCAGGATCGGCACGCCGGCTGCGGTCAGAATGCCGAGCGTGCTGGCAAAGCGCACCGTGTTGTAGCCGCGCACCAGTTTGCCGAGCAGCGGGGCGGTCAGGAGCCAACGGTCGAACGCGAGACGCGGGCCGGGCTGCGCGAGAATCGAGCGCACGATATACGCCAGCAGCGCGACGCCAATCAGCATGGCCCACCACCATTGCCGCACGAAGCCGGACAGCGCCATCATCATGATGGTGAGGAACGGCAACTGCTGCTTGGTGCTCGCGAATACGTTGACGACCTGCGGCACCACGTAACTCAGCAGGAACGTGACGATGCCGAAGGCGATGATCGTGACGATGGTCGGATAGGTGAACGCCAGCACGATCTTCTGCTTGAGCGCGTTGCGTTGCTCGATGTAGTCGGCAAGCCGCGAGAGCACCAGACCGAGCTTGCCGGTATGTTCGCCCGCCGCCACCAGCGCGCGGTAGATTTCCGGAAAGTCTTTGGGATGCTGTTGCAGCGCGTTGGCGAGTGAATGGCCGCCGAGCACTTCGGCGCGAATCGACGCCATCAGTTCGCGGATGTAGTCGCGCTCCGACTGTTCCGTGAGCACGGACAACGCCTCGTCGAGCGGCAGACCGGCAATCAGCAGGCTCGCCAACTGGCGCGTGAGGATGGCCTGCTCGCGTTGCGACAGCCGCCGTCCGAGCGAGAGGCGCTGATTGCGCTCGCCGCGCGTGCGGCTCGAAGCCGGTTCGACGACCAGCGGCGTCAGCCCCTGGCCACGCAGATGCGTGCGCGCACCCCGCGCGCTGTCCGCGTCGAGCACGCCTTTTTGCGCCTTGCCGGTCGCATCGATGGCTTCGAAACGAAATGCCGGCATGGGCTTATGCTCCGCCCGTCACGCGAATCACTTCTTCGAGCGAGGTCAGCCCCGAGTCGAGCCAGCGGTCGGCGTCTTCACGCAGCGTGCGCATGCCCTGCGAGCGGCCCGCCGAGAGAATTTCCGAATCCGCCGCATTACGGTGAACCAGCGTGCGGATCGAGTCGTCGATCAGCAGCAGTTCGTACACGCCGCGTCGCCCTGCATAACCCGACTGGCCGCATTTGTCGCAACCCACCGGATGCCATTGCACCCGGCCGTCGGCGTCGGTCCGCTGCTCACGGCATACCGGACACAATCTGCGCACCAGCCGCTGCGCCAGCACACCCAGCAACGACGA
Source organism: Paraburkholderia sp. GAS41 (assembly GCF_050436545.1). NCBI lineage: Bacteria > Pseudomonadati > Pseudomonadota > Betaproteobacteria > Burkholderiales > Burkholderiaceae > Paraburkholderia > Paraburkholderia sp. GAS41. Next base: position 248,845 of record NZ_JBNDMK010000005.1, on the reverse strand, counting down.
AGCCAGCAGATAAGGCTCGACGCCCATATCCGTCAGACGCGTGACCGCGGATGCCGCATCGTTGGTGTGCAACGTTGCCAGCACGAGGTGGCCGGTGAGCGACGCCTGCACGGCGATCTGCGCGGTCTCCAGATCGCGGATTTCGCCGATCATGATGATGTCCGGGTCCTGCCGCAGAATCGAGCGCAGCGCGCGGGCGAAGGTCATGCCGATGCGCTCGTTGACCTGCGTCTGGCCGATCCCCGACAGATCGTATTCGATCGGGTCTTCGACGGTCATGATGTTGGTCGTCGCGGTTTCGAGGCGCGACATCGCGGCGTACAGCGTGGTGGTCTTGCCCGAACCGGTCGGCCCCGTCACCAGCACGATGCCGTGCGGACGCCCGATCAGCTTGTCGAACTTCACGAGCGTGTCCGCGCCCATGCCGAGCGCTTCGAGATTCAGTCGCGACGCGTCTTTCTCGAGCAGACGCAGCACCGCGCGTTCACCATGCCCGGTCGGCAACGTGGAGACGCGCACGTCTACTGGCCGGCCGCCCACCCGCAACGTAATCCGGCCGTCTTGCGGCAGACGCTTTTCGGCGATATCGAGCTGCGCCATGATCTTGATCCGCGAGATCAGTGCGCCGTGCAGCGCCTTCTTCGGGCGCACCACGTCGCGCAGCGTGCCGTCGACGCGAAACCGCACCACCGACGCATTCTCGAACGGCTCGATGTGAATATCCGAAGCCTGTTCGCGCGTCGCCTGGGTGAGCAGCGCGTTGATCATGCGGATGATCGGCGCGTCGTCTTCCGATTCCAGCAGATCCTCGACCTCGGGAATCTCCTGCATCAGCCGCGAAAGATCGACTTCGCCTTCCACTTCACCCACCACCTGCGCCGCGCTGCCATCCTGGCGCGCATACGCCTGGTTGATCGCCAGCGCGAGTTCGTCCGCCGGCAAACGCACCACGGAGAGCACGCCAAAATTGCGCGCCACTTCGGCGAGCGCGGCATCGCTCGTGCGCTCGCTGATCCAGACTTCCAGCCCGTCGGCATGCTGTTGCGCCACCAGAATCTGGCCGCTGCGCGCAAACCCGTAGGGTACGAGCCGCGCGGCAATAGCCGATGGGGCGCTACGCTCGACATGCTCCGCTAAAGCCGCGGACGATGTCGCCGTGACGCCGGTTCGCGTCGCCGCCGACGGCGCAGACCCTGACGGCGGCGTGGACGGCATGCTCACGGCTGCACTCCGGGCGTTGTGGTGATCGGCGAGACGGTGACCGGGCTGCTCTGAACCGCACCGCCATTCGTGACCGGATTCGCCTGCGCCGGCGCGCCGTTGGTTGCCGGATTGGTCTGCACAGCGCCGCCGTTCATCACCGGCGCTGCCTGTTGCCGGCGCATCTGGTCGAGGTTGAACAGGTTCATGGCGGGCGCGCCCCCTTCAGCCGGGCCGAGCGGCATGGGCGGCATGACTGGATCGTCCTTGTCCTTGATCAGGTTGTTGTCCGACTTGTACGCGCCCTGCACGCCCTGAATGTAGTCGTAGCGGTTCGACGTCACTGCCTGTGCGGTATCGCGATCGTTGATGATCACGGGACGCAGGAACACCATCAGGTTGGTCTTGTTGCGAGTCTTCTGTTCCGAGCGGAACAACTGGCCGATCCAGGGAATGTCGCCCAGCAGCGGCACCTTGCTGTTGCTGACCTGATAGTTGTCCTGCATTAGGCCGCCCAGCACGATGATCTCGCCGTTATCCGCGAGCACGGTCGACTGGATCGAACGCTTGGTGAACTCCGGGCCCGCCGGGTTGGTCGCCGCATTGGTCGTGCCGGTCACGATCGCCGAGTCTTCCGTGTAAAGCTGCAGCTTGAGAATCCCGCCGTCGGTGATCTGCGGTTTGACGTGCAGCGTCAGACCCACGTCGACGCGGTCGTACGTGTTGAATGCCGCGCTCGTCGTGCCGCTCGTCAGGTTTGAATACGAACCCGTCTGGATCGGCACGTTGGTACCGACGACGATCTTGGCTTCCTCGTTGTCCAGCGTGATCAGGTTAGGTGTCGACAGCACGTTGGCGTCTGCTGTCTGCGACAGCGCCTGCAACAGCGCGCCGAGTCCCTGCACGCCGAAAATATTGTGCACCCAGCCGACATTGAGGCCCTGCTGGAGATTGTTGCTCACGAGTGCCGCAGGCAGACCGCCGACCGCCCCCGCCGTCAGGTTGATGATGCTGTTGCTGTTGCCGGTCGACAGGTTGGTGCCGGCAAGGACTGAGCCGCTCGCGACCTGCCACTGGATGCCGAGATTGGCATTCGTGTTCGAGTTCAGCTCGACGATCAGCGCCTCGATATAGACCTGGGCGCGTCGCGCGTCGAGCTGGTCGATGACTGCCCGCAGGTTGCGGTACACCGGCTCGGCCGCCGTGATGATGAGCGAGTTGGTCGCCGCATCGGCCTGGATCATGCCGCCCGGCTGGTTGTCGTCGCTCTTCTCTTTGTCATTGCCGATCGTGTCGCCGCCGGAATTGCCGTTCGCGCCCGAGCTTCCTCCGCCGCCGAGCGGCGACGCCATCGAGCCGCCGCCAAGTCCACCCGACGGCAACGGCGGCGTACCTGCCGCGCCGGTCGAGTTGCTGCCATACGAGCCGCTACCGCCGTTCTGGTTGAACGAGTTCGCGCTGTTCGAGCTGGCCGAGGAGCCCGAGTCGCCGCCTTTGCCGAGCATGCCGCGCAAGGTCTTGGCGAGCGTCGTCGCGTCCGCATTGCGCAGCGGCACGACGTGCATGTTGCCGGGGATGGCAGTCGGGCCGTCGAGCTGCTTCGCCAGTTCCTTCGCGGCCGCGAGCCGTGCACCGTTGGTGGCGCGGATCAGCAGCGAGTTGGTGCGCGGATCGGCGGTGATCGACACCTTCAGCGTGGCATCGGTGCTGCCGATCGCGCCGGGGTCGAGCATCTTGCTCAATTGCGGAGCGATATCGAGGGCGTTGGCGTTCTTCAGCGTCACCACCGACACCGACTGGCCCGCTGCCGTATCGACCCCCGCGATGATCTGCGCGATGCGCCGCACGTTGTCGGCGTAGTCGGTCACGACAATCGTGTTGTTGGCCGGGTAGGCCGCCACGGTGTTGTTCGGCGAGATCAGCGGACGCAGGACCGGCAGCAGGTTATTCGCCGATTCGTTCTTGAGCTGGAACACCTGCGTGATGATCTGGTCGCCGCGCGCGACCGGCGCGTTACCGACGTAGGTCGGCACGCCCTGCAGCTTGGCATCCGCCTCGGGCACCACCTTCAGCACGCCGTGATCCTGCACGAGCGCGAAGCCCTGCATCCGCAGCGCGGACTGCAAGGTCTTGAGCGCCTGATCTTCGGGCACCGGATTTTCGGAGACGAGGTTCAGCTGACCCTTCACGCGCGGGTCGACGATGATCGTTTTGCCGGTCGCGGCGCCAATCGCCTTGGCCACCTGATCGATGTCCGCGTTGACGAAGTTGAGTGTCACCTGAGCGTGTGCGATCTGCGCAGTGATCAGTCCAGCCACCAGCAGCGCCGTTGCGACGCGACGCAATGCCATACGATTTCTTCTCATGGAGTTCGTTGTCGATGCCGACCGCCCAGGCGACCGGCTGTCATGCGCAGCAAACACAGGTCAATCACGGCAGCGGTCCCCTCGGCTTGCTCACGCCCTACGGGCGCAGGCAACTCCGACTGCCTTCCGGCCTATGTCCGAAAAAATGAACAGTAACAGTTTTTCATGTCCGATTTGTCACAAAACAACGGCTTCGGTGTGATTACTCTAAATAGCTTCACAGACTGTCAAAATTTTGAAAGCTTGGACAAGAACGCTTGAGTCGGCTCGCGACGTCTGCCTTTTTGCTTGCTTCTGTCGGGTAGCCAACTTGACGCTCCAATGCCTGCCGGTATCATACGAGCCCATGAGCCTACCGGACGCATCTTGCCTGGGCGGGTTTTCCCCGATGTCCGCCACGGGCTCGGTGTTGGCGGGTCTGGAGTGCCCGGCAGGTCCATCCTACGCCGAGCCCAATGCCTTACCGGATCTTGGCTTCGTCAATTATTTAGTCATCTTGAGCGATGAAACAGGCCCTTCTGACAGTTGCCGCGGTAGTCGGTACGCTGCTCGCAGCGGGGCCGGCGCACGCCGACTGTTTTGACGAAGCGGCTCATTATCAGAAGGTCAATCCGCTGATTTTGCGGGCCATTGCCTGGCAGGAGTCGCACAACCGGCCCGACGCGTTGCATAAGAATGCAAACGGCTCGACCGACTACGGCTTGATGCAGATCAACTCGGTACATCTGCCTACGCTGGCTCAATACGGCATCTCGTCCGATACCTTGATGGAGCCGTGCAAGAACGTCTACATCGCCGCCTGGCATCTGCGCCAGCAAATGAACAAGTACGGTAACTCCTGGCAGGCGGTCGGTGCCTACCATTCGGAGACACCGGCGTTGCGTGACCAGTACGCGCAACAGATCGTCGCCATCCTGCGCAAATGGAACCTGATCAAGGCTTCGCGCTGAGCTTTCGCACGGCTGCGCGCTGAGCACTCAGGCACCCGGCGCGGCTTTGATGCACAATGCGGCTTCGTGCTGCCGAGGTTCTGGCGTCTCGCTGCGCACCCGGCACGCCTCCTAATTCTCTCCGTTTCCGTACTGCGATGAACCAGCCGACTCTGCCCGTCACCGTGCTCTCCGGTTTTCTGGGCGCCGGCAAGACCACGCTCCTGAACCATATTCTGGCCAACCGCGCGGGCCTGCGCGTCGCCGTGATCGTCAACGATCTGGCCGCCGTCAATATCGATGCGGCCCTCGTGCGCGATGCCGCGGCGCTGTCCCATATGGAAGAGCAGCTCGTCGAGATGTCGAACGGCTGCATCTGTTGCACGCTGCGCGACGACCTCCTGACTGAAATCCGCCGCCTTGCCGCCGAACAGCGCTTCGACGCGATCCTGATCGAGTCGACCGGCATTGCGGAACCGATGCCGATCGCCGAGACCTTCACCTTTGTCGACGACGACGGCCATTCGCTCTCGGACGTGGCGCGGCTCGACACGATGGTGACGGTGGTCGATGCCTTCAACTTCCTGCGCGACTACGGCTCCGCCGACGCCCTCGCCGAACGCGGTATTGCCGCGAGCGAAGCGGACGACCGCACGCTGGTCGAATTGCTGATCGAACAGATCGAGTTCTGCGACGTACTCGTCGTGAACAAGGCCGACCTCGTCAGCGCGGACGATCTCACCCGTTTGCAACGCATCCTCGCTCGCATCAATCCGCGTGCGGTGCAGGTTGTCAGCCGCTTTGGCGTCGTGCCGCTCGAGGAAGTGCTGCATACGAACCGCTTCGACTTCGACGAAGCGTCGAGCGCGCCGGGCTGGCTCGCCTCGCTGCATCACGAGCACGACCACAGCGGCGAGGCGGACGAGTTCGGCATCGGCAATTTCGTTTATCGAGCCCGCCGGCCGTTTCATCCGGAGCGTCTGTGGACACTGCTGCATGAAGAGTGGAAGGGCGTATTGCGCAGCAAAGGATTTTTCTGGCTCGCAACGCGCAACGACATTGCCGGTTCGCTCTCGCAAGCCGGCGGTGCTTGCCGTCATGGTCCGGCGGGGATGTGGTGGGCCGCCCAGGACCGCAGCGAATGGCCCGACGGCGACGACGAACTCGCCGCAGAAATCGCCGCCGACTGGCACGGTGATGCGGACGACTTCAGCATCGGCGACCGTCGTCAGGAACTGGTGATGATCGGCGTCGGCATCGATCCGGTTGTGTGGCGTGCGAAGTTCGACGCCTGCCTGTTAAGCGATGAGGAATATGCGCTGGGCCCGCAGGGCTGGTTGCAATTCAACGATCCGTTCCCGGCGTGGGACTTCGACAGCGAAGACGACCACGACCATCACCACGATCACGATCATGGCAGTGGCGAAATCCTGCATCACCATCACTGATTGCGCGTTGCCCGGCGGGTTGATCGCGCATCATGGCGTCGCGCTCGCGGCGCATCCAATCCAGCACGCGGACGAAAAAAAACCCGCCTGAGGCGGGTTTCACCAACGCAGCACCGATGTGCTTAGCGCTTGTTGACTGCGTCCTTGAACGCCTTGCCAGCCGTGAACTTGACGGTCTTGGCTGCCGGGATCTTGATGGTCTCGCCGGTCTTCGGGTTGCGACCCGTACGTGCTGCGCGCTTGCCCGAGCCAAAGCTACCAAAACCGATCAACTGGACCGCGTCACCCTTCGACACAGCCTTCTTGATCACTTCAAGCAACGTGTCCAGCGTTTCGCCGGTTTGAGCCTTGCTGGCGCCCGTCTGACCTGCGACGGCGTCGATCAGTTCCTGTTTGTTCATTAAGGTTCCTTTCTGGTTTAGGTTGACACGAACAGCGCGAACGCGCCGATTATACGTGCGCGGGCCGCGCCGTCGAGCAGCTACGGCTCCGGAGCCCTCCGGACAAACTCGCCGGGCAGATATCTGCGCGACGGCCGTGCTGCCGCTTCCCTTCGCGGCGCTTGCTATGATAGCGCAGCGCAAACCCAATCTGGACAAGGGTTTCGAAGATTTACGCGGTTGCTGGGCCCGCCCATTCACGAAATTACCATTTTTGCCATTCCTGGAATCGAAACCACCGTCTAACCAGGGCTTTACATGAGGCTGGCGTTGGTTTTTGCCAACGTTCCAGACGCCTTCTAGCCCATGGCGGTCCATTGCGCGACGGCCGGAGTGCCCCGTCCGGTAACGCTTAGCCCACTCGTCCGTAGGCTTTTTACCCCGCATGACCGAACCGCTGATCCCCGCCATCCTCGCGTTTCGCGATAACGGTACGCCGTTCTCGCCGCGCCACGACGACATCTATCACAGCGCCGTGGGCGGTCTCGCCCAGGCGGAATACGTCTTCCTGCAAGGCAACGGCCTGCCCGGTCGATGGCAGGGCAGACGCCTGTTCACCGTGCTCGAGACCGGCTTCGGGATGGGCATCAACTTCCTGATGACGTGGGCCGCCTGGCGCGCCGACCCGGCACGCTGCGAGCGGCTACATTTCGTATCGACAGAAAAACACCCGTTTACAAAGGCTGATTTACTAAACGCGTATGCCGCGACGCTTGCGGATGCATCAATTGTTTCCCTCGGTCAGACACTTGCCGACGCCTGGCCGATGCTCGTCCCCGGCACGCACCGGCTCGAATTCGAAGGCGGCCGCGTCACGCTGACACTCGTATTCGGCGACGCCGCCGACACCTTGCCGACTCTCTGGCTACGCGCCGACGCCTTTTATCTGGATGGTTTTGCGCCCGCGAAAAATCCCGAACTGTGGACGCCCACCATTTTCAAGGCGCTCGCCCGCCTCGCCGGCGAAGACGCCACGTTTTCGACCTATACCAGTGCCGGTGATGTAAAACGCGCTCTCACGCAAACCGGTTTTGAATATCGCAAGATCGAAGGCTTCGGCTGGAAACGCGCCATGCTGACGGGCCGCTTCGCGCCTCGCTGGCGGGTACGCAGGCATGAACCGCCCACGCCGCTCGCAGTGCGCGAACGGCACGCGGTCGTGATCGGGACGGGGCTGGCCGGCTGCGCGGTGATCGAGCGGCTCGCTGCGCGCGGCTGGCGCGTGACTTCGCTCGAACGGCATGCTGCACTCGCACGCGATGCGTCCGGCAATCCGGCTGGCGTGTTTCACCCGCTACTTTCCCGTGACGATGGCGTGGCTTCGCGCATCACACGCAGCGGTTTTCTCTACGCTTTGCAACGCTGGAACGCACTCGAACAGGCTGGACATAAAACTTTGCGTGGTTCGGAAGGACTCCTGCAACTCGCGTCGAGCGAAGAAGAAGCTAGCATGATGGCCGCTGCGCTGGCCAGGTTCGCCTATCCAGAGGAATACGTAATACCACTCGCGCGTGCCGAAGCAGAGAGGATTACGAAGTTTCCGTTGACGCAGGACGGTTGGCTCTTTCCGCACGGCGGCTGGATCGATCCGGCCTCGCTCTGCGCGGCGCAATGTGCCTCGGCCGGTGAGCGGCTCGAGCGGCGTTTTGGCGTGGAAGCTGCATGCGTCGAACGGATAGGCGATGAATGGAACGTGTTCGACGCTGACGGACATGTGCTGGCACGTGCGAGCGCCGTGATCTTTGCGAACGCGCACGATGCCGCGCGGCTCGCCGGATTGCGCTACGCGCCCACTCGCAGCGTGCGGGGTCAACTCACCTTGCTTCCTGCTGGCGGGTTGTCGTCGCTGGCATTGCCGGTGATCGGCGAAGGTTACGCCGTGCCGCTTCCCAACGGCATCACGCTAACCGGCGCGACCTACGATGTCGACGATCCCGAACGCGCGGTGCAAACCGCCGGCCACATCGAGAACCTGCAACGCCTCGCACACATGTTACCGGCACTCGCCAGTACGCTCGCTTCGCAGGATGCCGCGTCGCTCTCTGGACGCGTCGCGTTTCGCTGTGTGACGAGCGATCGTGTGCCGATGATTGGCGCGCTCGCCGACGAAGCCGCGGCCATCCACCAAAGCGAGCGCCTGCGCGGCGCATGGCCGCTCGATCTGCCGCGCGCGGAAGGCTTATATAGCGCCTTTGCATACGGCTCGCGCGGTCTCGTCTGGGCCGCATTAGGCGCAGAGCTCATTGCTTCGCAAATCGAGGGTGAACCGTGGCCCATCCCGCGGGACCTCGCCGAAGATCTCGACCCGGCCCGTTTCCTGTTGCGCGCATTGCGCCAGGGAACCGCTCGCTGATCCCGTGGCTTCCTCCGTGAACGGTGAAAAGTTATCCACGGCTTGGTGTGGATAACCCGGCTCAATGGAAGCGCAACACGTGTGGATGGGATGTGGACGTAAACGGGGTAACTTCGGCCCGCGTCAAAAACGCGAAAAGTTACCCACCGCGACCCGCCGCCAGCGCACACCCTGTGCAGCCGGTTGTGCGTTCGGTAAGGCACTGATCCCGTTAGGTAAACCCAAGTTATCCACAGAAATGGCCGATACTTGTTAACTGCTACTACGTATACATACGAGTAAACCAATAAACAGAAAGGCCATTGCGTAACGAAGGCGAACGACCCGACAAACGTGCTGACGAAACGCTCTGCAAGGCCCGGCAAAAAATTAGAAAGAACTCCAGCTATGGGTCCGCAACTGGAAAATGACGACCGCTTCGTCCGGTCGATTTTTCTTGTTCTTCCGCGAACCAGACTCATTTTTACCGCTTCCTCCGCTCATTCGAGCGTTTCCAATCGAGCCAGAAAAGCTATGGCACAATCGCCGTTCTTTCCGCGTCATGCCCCGTGTCAAACGGCGGACGCACTCATTGAACGGTGCCGGTCTATCAGACTCTGATTCAAGTCGACGGCGTTCCTTCACCCGTGCCGGGACCCATCGCTAGCGGCAGCCTGTGCTGCTGCGGCACACCCGGGTTCGCCGCTTGCAGGTTTGTAGGTCTGGCGCGTTCAGATTTCACCCGATCGGTGACAATTCGCAACGCTGGTCGGCACACAGCACACAGCAATCGACACTTCGCGCGTTGGCGGACTTATCAAGTGTTTCGCCGCTTCGTGTCACCTGCCGTTGCTGATAGCAACTATGTTGCATGGGACCGGAGTAGGCGCTGAAGCGCCAACTCCGGTCGACAAAGGAGAACCCACCACGATGAAGTCGGCGTTTTCATTCTTCCCAGCCTGGCCGCTCTCACCCGATGCCATTTTCTGGGCAGGCCTTGCCCTGCTCACCGCCGGTTTGTGCGGTGAACTCTGCTATCGCGCGTGGCGTCTGCCACGCATTTCCGGATATGCCGTCATCGGTCTGGTAGCCGGCGCGGCCGGCTTCGGTGTGATCGACACAGTTTCGGCAAAAGCGGCCCGGCCACTGCTCGATGTCGCGCTCGGCCTGTTGCTGTTCGAACTCGGCAGCCGCCTCGATTTGCGCTGGATCCGCCGCAATCCGTGGCTGATTCTGTCGAGCATCGCCGAATCCACGCTGACATTCGTGCTGGTTTTGCCGGTCCTGCTATTCCTGCATATTCCGACGATCGTCGCCCTGGTCCTCTCCGCCATCGCCATGGCCACGTCGCCCGCGATGGTGATCCAGCTGAAAACCGAATTGCGTGCGGAAGGCCAGGTCACGCAGCGGCTCCTGACGCTAACCGCGCTCAACAGCATGTACGCGGTCGTGGTTGAAAAGCTCGTGTCGGGCTGGCTGCATCAGGAAGCCTACGGCAATGTGTTCGCCACCATCCTGCAGCCGCTCTATCTGCTGATCGGATCGCTCGTACTCGCGTTTGCGCTCGCACGCACCTGCATCTTTTTCTATCGCCGGATGAACATGCAGGACGAGCATTCGTTCGTCGCCTTGTTCGGCCTCGTGCTGCTGGCCATCGCCATCGCGCATCTGTTCAAGCTCTCGACGATTCTCAGTCTGCTCGCCGCCGGCATCATCGTGAAGAACATGGAGGCGCGCCCGCAACTGTGGCCGCAACATTTCGGCACCGCCGGGTGGTTGCTCACCGTGATTCTGTTCGTGCTGACGTTGACTTCGTTCGAATGGAAGGACATTGGCATCGGCGGACTGGCGGCGCTTGGACTGATCATTGCGCGGCTCGTCGGCAAACTCGTCGGTGTGCTCGCGTTCGCGAAGCCCAGCGGTTTGAACTGGAAGCAGGGCGTCGCGCTCGGTCTCTCGCTTTCGCCCATGTCAGCGTTGGCGTATCTGCTCGTCGACGATACGTACACCCTTTATCCGAATCTGGATCCGAGCCTGCGCGCGATCATGATGTGTTCGATCGTTGTCCTGCAGATTCTCGGACCGTGGCTGGTTTATCGCTCGCTCGCGCTGGTGGGCGAGCGTCGCGAATAATTGTTGCGGATTACGGAATAAATCCGAATTCCTTGCAGTAACCAATCGATATTGAAAACGGCGGCGCAGGTGACGCCTGCCTCGCCGACTTGAATCAGGGGACGCCATGTCACTCGAACGTTTCGTCGATTCGCAACCGTTCACCTTCGGTATCGAACTCGAAATGCAGATCGTCAATACCCATGACTATGATCTGACCAAAGCCGGCACCGATCTGCTGCGGCTCATAAAGGATGAAAAAATCCCCGGCAACATTACGCCGGAGATTACGGAAAGCATGATCGAACTGTCGACCGGCATCTGCACATCACACGAGCAGGCGCTGGCCGATCTCCGCACGATTCGCGACACGCTGGTGTCTGCGGCAGACCACCTGAACGTCGGCCTGTGCGGCGGCGGCACACATGCGTTTCAGCAATGGAGCGACCGGCAGATCGTCGATACGCCGCGCTTTCAGTACCTTTCCGAGTTGTACGGGTATCTCGCCAAGCAGTTCACGGTGTTCGGTCAGCACGTACACATTGGCTGTCCGGATTCGGACAGCGCGCTGTATCTGCTGCATTCCATGTCGCGTTTCATTCCGCACTTCATCGCGCTGTCGGCATCGTCGCCGTTCGTGCAAGGTGTGGACACAGGCTTTCATTCGGCGCGTCTGAATTCGGTGTTTGCGTTCCCGCTCTCCGGCCGCGCGCCGTTCATGCTGACCTGGGACAGCTTCGAAGAGTATTTTTCGAAGATGGTTCACACGGGCGTCGTGAACAGCATGAAGGATTTCTACTGGGACATTCGTCCAAAACCGGGTTTCGGAACCATCGAAGTACGCGTGATGGATACGCCACTGTCGGTCGATCGCGCCGCGGCGATTGCCTGCTACATCCAGACGCTCGCGCGTCATCTACTGCTCGATAAACCGCTGACGCCGCGCGAAGACGATTACCTCGTGTACACCTTCAACCGCTTCGAGGCCTGCCGTTTCGGACTGGCGGGTACCTGCATCGATCCACAAACCGGCGAGCGCAAGACGATTTCGGAAGACATCCTCGAAACGCTCGAGCGGATCGCGCCGCATGCCGAGGCGTTAGGTTCGGGTAAGGCGCTCGCGGAAGTAGCGTCGATAGCACGTGGTCAGGTGAACGATGCAACCTGGTTGCGGACCGTGTTCGAACATGAAAAGTCGTTACACGAGGCCGTTCGGCAACAGTGTCTGCAGTGGCGTGCGTGACAAACGGATAACTGACAAAGCAAGGAAACACGGCAGCCTGAGCAACTTGAGCCCTTGGAAACAGTCTTTTGCGTTTTTTTCGTTATCCTGATTCGAGCTCAGGTTTCCTTAGTGTTTCTAAAGTTTACGTATACAAACGTAGTAGTAGTTAACAAGCATTGCACGGGCCTGTGGACAACTGAATAATTCCTTGCAAAGTCAACGCCATGCGTAAATGATAACCCTGCTGTTCGGGTGCGCATCCCGGCGGGGAATGGCGGATAACTCTGGTGGTGGCGAAACGGCTGGGAAGCTTGTCAAGAATCGGTGCACATGCAGTCCCCGGCGTTTTCCCGTGCTTATCCACAGGATCCGGTGAATAAGTTAGCTGTACGATTTGCCGCTCTCGCATAGAATGTCGTTTTCGCAGCTTCGATCACGTTGTACCGCTGGCCGGCTTGGCGAGCAGTGGGGTGGACGGAGGTGGCAAAAAAATGGTGTGGTAGGGCGCGCCAGAAAGGGCGTTGCAAGCTGTAGATTTTCGAATGAGTTGATTCACAGTCCGTCCGTGGTCCGGGCGAGGCTGCCCCCATACAGGCTGCCGGCGTGTTTGGCGCCCGACGGCTAAACAGCGACATGCTGTCAATAACGAACGAAAGATTATGAGCGAAGGCGTATACGGAGAGCAGGCAACCGGGCGAGTCACCCACAGCCTATTGCGACTGAGCACGGCCATGCGGAGCCAGGCATGGGAGTGGGCGGAAGGCGCGGGTTTGACGCCCACGCAAGGCGAGATCCTGGTGTTGCTGATGCAACGCAAGGGTCCGATGCGCCTCGGCGAAATCGCGCGTGAAACGGCCTTGACTGCCGCGACCACGAGCGATGCGGTCAGCACCCTCGAAAGCAAGGGGCTGGTCGAAAAGCGCCGTGCACTCGACGACGGTCGCGCCCTCGCGGTACGTCTGACGGCCCGTGGCCGCACATCCGCCAAGCGCGCCGCGCAATGGCCGGACTTCCTCACCAAGGCTGTCGGCACGCTGCGCGAGGACGAGCAGGCACTGTTCTACCGTACGCTGCTGAAGACGGTGTATCAGCTCGAGACGCAGGAAAGCATTCCGACGCACCGCATGTGCCTGACGTGCACGCATTTCGAGCCGAGCAAGAACGCGAAGAAGACGCCGCATCATTGCAAGCTGCTCAATCTGAACATGTCGGACACGGATGTGCGTCTGGATTGCTCGGTGTACGAAGCTGCTGATATCGCGACGCAGAAGAAGACCTGGAAGATCTACGCGCAGTAACGCGGGTTTGCCAAATTGCGAAGCCGGTCAGGTGGCCGCTCGATGCGAGTCTGCCCGACCGGCCTCGCGCCGTCTGGCGAGCTGTCTGTTTTGTCCAACTGATGATGGAATCTGCCGATGATTCACGAAGTTCTGGCGATTCGCCATGTCCACTTCGAAGATCTAGGCAGTCTCGAGCTGGTACTGGGCGAGCGCAGCCAGCCGGTACGCTACCTCGATGTCGGCCTCGGTCGTATCGAAGCCCCCGACCCCGTTGCACCGTCGTTGATGGTGGTATTGGGCGGCCCGATCAGCGCTAGTGACGACGTGCGCTACCCGACGCTCCTGCCACTGTTGTCCATGATCGAAAAGCGGATCGCAGCGGGTTTGCCTACTCTCGGCATTTGCCTCGGCGCGCAGCTAATTGCGCGAGCGCTTGGCGCCCGGGTCTACCCAGCAGGCCGGACTGAACTCGGCTGGACTCCCCTCACGTTGACCGACGCAGGACGCGCATCGCCGCTTCGTCACGTGGACGGCGCGCTCACCTCCATGCTGCACTGGCACGGCGACACTTTCGATCTGCCGTCCGGCGCCATTCATCTTGCCTCGACGCCTGCTTGCGAAAATCAGGCATTTTCCTGGGGCGGGCACGTGCTCGGTTTGCAATGCCACCCGGAAATCCGGGCTGACCGTTTCGAGCCCTGGCTGATCGGGAACGCCGGAGAAATCGTGGCGGAAGGGATCGACGTGTGCGAGTTGCGTGCGCAGACCGCGCAATGGGGTCCCGGTCTTGAGGAAGGGGCGCGCCGGATGTTCGGCGAATGGCTCGATCAGGTCGAGAACAGCGCGGCGAAGCCATAAACACTACGGACTACCAGGCTCAGGTCAGCTTCAAATCAGGTTCCTGACGGGTTCAGTAGCAGCGTAGCCGGTCGGCGCGGGCAATTGTCCTGCAGTGAATCGAACGCGGTGCTATCCTCAAACGCTCCTCGGCTTCCCTTGGGCGTAATCCATGAGCGCGCTTTTCTCTCCGCTCACGCTACGTAGCGTGACGCTTGCCAATCGCATCGTCGTGTCGCCAATGTGCCAGTATTCCGCCGAGCGTGGCGAAGCCACGGCATGGCACATGATCCACCTCGGTAGCATGGCGTTATCGGGTGCGGGTCTGCTGTGTATCGAGGCGACCTCGGTTGAACCCGACGGCCGCATCACGCCGGGCGATCTGGGTCTGTGGGACGACGTCACCGAAGCCGCGATCGTGCCAGTGCTCGCCGCGATCCGCAAGTATTCCTCGATTCCGGTAGCCATGCAGCTTTCGCACGCGGGCCGCAAGGCGTCGAGCCATGTGCCATGGGACGGTGGTCAGCTGATTCCGGTCGCCGACGGTGGCTGGTTGCCGCATGCGCCGTCGGCGCTGCCGCACACAGCTGGCGAAGAACCACCGCTTGCCCTCGACACCGCCGGTCTCAACCGGGTGCGCGAGGCGTTCGCGGCGTCGGCCCGGCGTGCTGCGCGACTCGGTATCGACGCGCTCGAAGTCCACGCGGCGCACGGTTACCTGCTGCATCAGTTTCTTTCTCCCATCGCCAATCAACGCACCGACGAATACGGCGGCTCGCGCGAAAACCGCATGCGTTTTCCGCTGGAGATGTTCGAGATCGTGCGCGCCGCATTTCCGGCCGACAAACCGGTTGGCGCGCGCGTGTCGGCCACCGACTGGGTCGAAGGCGGCTGCGTCCTCGACGACACGATTGCCTTTGCTCAGGAGTTGAAAAAACGCGGCTGCGACTGGATCGACGTTTCTTCCGGCGGCGTTTCGCCGTTGCAGAAGATCCCGCTCGAACCCGGCTACCAGGTGCCGTTTGCGCATGCGGTGAAACAGGCCACGGGTCTCACGACCATCGCGGTGGGTCTCATCACCGATCCGTTTCACGCGGAGCAACTGATCGAAGAGGGCGACGCCGATCTGATTGCGCTGGCTCGCGGCCTGCTCTATAACCCGCGTTGGCCGTGGCATGCCGCGGCCCAACTGGGCGCGACGGTGGAGGCGCCGCCGCAGTATTGGCGCTCGCAACCGCGCGATCAAAAGGCACTCTTCGGCGACATTTCGTTCGGACAACGTTAGGTCGATAACGGGCAGAACACGTGGAAGGCGTTGTGACGGTTGAAGGAAGCCATATCAAGCGTGTACGATGCCGGATGTGACGCAGGTGCGTTGCATGTCGACGCGGCGCCCGCAAGGCGCCGCGTTTGTTATTCGAGTCCGAAAATTCGGCCACGGACAGGCAGCCAGCGCTGACGACAGTCGAGATGTTCACCCCCAGTTCTTCACAAGGATTCATTCAATGAGTTCACGCAGGATCGTCGTGCGCCGTTCGGGAGTGCATGGCAAAGGCGTGTTTGCCGTCGAACCGATTGCGGCCGGCGAGCGGCTGATCGAATACAAGGGCGAGCGGATCTCGTGGAAGGAAGCGTTGCGGCGTCATCCACACAATCCGAAAGAACCGAATCACACGTTTTACTTCGCGCTGGATGAGGGCGGGGTGATCGATGGCAAGGTGGACGGCAATAGCGCCCGCTGGATCAACCATTCGTGTGCGCCGAATTGCGAAGCCGAGGAGATCGACGGTCACGTCTACGTTCACGCATTGCGCGATATTGCGGCCGACGAAGAACTGTTCTACGACTACGGCCTCGTGATCGACGCGCGCCAGACCAAGAAGCTGCAGAAGGAATACGAGTGCCGGTGTGGCGCCCGCAAATGCCGTGGCACGATGCTGGCACCGCCGGAAAAGGCTGAGAAGAAGAGCAAGAAAAAGAAGAAATGAGGCGCGGGCTGCGTGAGCGCAGCCCGGACTTGCCGCGGTGGCCAGATCATGGATTGGCCCATCGACGGGGGAGATGAAAAGACAGCGGAATTACAGATCGATCGGCGCCTTGTGCGCCGATTTTTTTGGCGCGCGCCGGCTCTCTGGCTTGGGCACCGGGCTGCTGGTTATCAAAGGAATCCGCACGATAAAGCGCGCACCGCCGTCGGGTGCGTCTTCGTAATGCACGCTGCCGTGATGCAGCACCATGATGTCGTGCACGATCGCGAGGCCGAGGCCCGCACCGCTGTCGACGCCGCTTTCGCTCTGACCGTCGCCGCGGAAAAAGCGCTTGAACAGATCCGCTTGCTGGTTCGGCGGCACACCCGGTCCGTTATCTTCGACGATGATCTCCGCCATCGCCACATTGTCGACGTGACTCTGTGAAACGGTGACCGTGATACGTCCGCCGTCGAAACGCGAAGGCGGCACATACTTCAGAGCATTGTCGAGCAGGTTGGCAATCACCTCGTGCAGCAACACCGGATTGCCGCGCGCCGTGAGCGGGCGATCGTTGGCAGGATCGTCCAGACGCTGGAAGCCGAGGTCGACGTGGAAGCCGAGCGCGCGCGGCACCCATTCCGCACCGGTTTCGAAGGCCAGCGCCGCTATGTCGATGTTGACGAAACGTGCAGCCTGCTCGCCTGGTTCGGCACGGGCGAGCGAGAGTAGCTGATTCGACAGGCGCACTGCGCGATCGGCGGCGGCGCGCAGTTCATGCACGGCGGCCAGCGCATGCTGCGGGTCGCGGGCGACAGCCGCCTGTTCCGCGTGCAGCTTGACGGCGGTGAGCGGCGTGCGCAGTTGATGCGCGGCGTCGGCGATGAACTTGCGTTGCGCGTCGAGCGCCGTCTTCAGACGGTCGAGCAGTGCGTTCAGGGCACCGGTTAGCGGACGGATTTCGACCGGCACATAAGTCTCGTCGACCGGTTCCAGCGAAGTGTGGGTCTGCCGGTTCAGCGAATCGGCGAGGTTGGTGAGCGGATTAAGTTGCTGATTGACCACGCGCCACACAATCACCCAGCCGGCAAGCAACAGCAGCAGCAGCGGCATCATGATTGCAATGAGGAATTCGGCGGCGATCTCAATGCGATGCTGGACCGGCTGACCGACCTCCACGACGATCGGATTGCCCTTGGGCTGATCCACGCGCACTTGTGCGACGCGCATGGTGACGCCCTCGTGTTGCGTCTCGAACACGTAGGCGTAGTGCATGATGCGCACGTTCTGGCCTTGCAGCGGGAGCTTCGGATCGCCGGCGATTTCGGTTTCGCCGTCGCTGATCCGATAGACGAGATGTTCGATCGGATCGGAGAACATGGCCTGGGCCAGCGGTTTCACGGTAATCGAAGCATTCGGACCGGCAATCTGGATCTGCCTGGAAATGGCCGTGGCGAGGTCGGCCAGCGAGCGGTCGACCACATGCTGCGTGTATTGCCACGCGAGCCAATAGGCGATCAGGCCGCTCATCAACGCGAGCAGGGAAAGGGGGGCGGCAAGGCGGCGCAGCAGCGTGCGACGCAGGCTATTCGCGGCCGGGTGGGGCATGGACGAACGCGATAAAAGAGGCAGAGCGGCAACGCAGCCGCTGAATGCCGCTGGGCAGCGGCGCAAACGCGCATCCGTGGCATGAATGTGCGGTGCCGGCCCAGCAGCGCCGTCAGGTCATCGGGCCGTCAGCGCGGCCCGGGCCTTCGTGACCATTATGCGGCCTGACGGATTTCCTGCAACAGATAGCCGAAACCGCGCACGGTGACGATTTCAACACGGCAGTTTTCCAGCTTTTTGCGGACCCGGTGCACATAGACTTCGATCGCGGTGTCGCCGAGATCGCCGCCGAAATGCGTCAGGTGGTCCTGCAGTTGGGCCTTGCTGACGACGCGGCCATGGCGCAGCAACAGCATTTCGAGCACGGCGAATTCGCGCGGCGACAATTCGAGCGGCTTGTCGTCATTGAAGATGCGACGATCGACGCCCGACAGACGCACACCGCCCAACGACACTTCCGGACGCGGCATGTCGCCGTGCGGGCCGCTGCGGCGCATCACGGCACGAATACGCGCTTCGAGTTCAGCCGGTTCGAAGGGCTTCAGCATGTAGTCGTCGGCGCCAGAATTCAGGCCCTGAACGCGGTCGTTCAGTTCGTCGCGCGCGGTCAGCACGATCACGGGCGTATGCCGATTGCTCTGGCGAAAGCGCGAGAGCAACGTCATGCCGTCGATGCCGGGCAGACCGAGATCGAGAATTACGAGTTCGTGGCGATTTTGCGTGAGGGCCTGTTCGGCGAAAATGCCGTCGTGGACCATGTCGACCGTGAAGCCGGCTTGTTCGAGACTGCTTTGGATGCCGCGTGCGATGGGGCGGTCATCTTCGATCAGAAGGAGTCGCATGGATTTCGCTCAAGTACAATGGGTTTAGGCGTTCGGGCACGCGGTTCGCCGGGGCGCCTGCTGCACAGGATGCCGGGCGGCGTCGCCGTACCTGCGCATCCAGGAAGCAACCACGAGAACCATGTCCGATATACCGATCCACGAACTGGAAGCCGCGATCAACTTCTGGCGCGCCCGCTCACCTTCAAGCGGCGACGAACTCGTTCTGTGCAAGGAGGCAAGCGCGCTCTCCAAGCCGTATGCGCTGATGATTGTACAGCGTCAGACCGCGCTATCACCGGAAGGTTTGGATGCTACTGCACGGGAAGCGTGGAATTCTTACGTTCGCCTTAAGAATGGCCTGTAGAAGTGAAGGTTTGCACGTCCGAATACCTGCAAAGCCCTTTCATCGTAGTGCAAGCGTGGATTTTTGCGTAGGTTGATATCCCGCGTTACGGCGCGTTTCCGGCGACCTGATCGATAAAACGGGCCAGCGAAATATCGCGTTCAGTGACGCCGGCCGCCTCGTGTGTCGACAGTGTGATTTCCACCTTGTTGTACACGTTGAACCATTCCGGGTGATGGTCCATTTCCTGGGCCTTGATCGCCACCCGCGTCATGAAACCGAACGCCTCGTTGAAATCGCCAAACTCGAAATGCCGCTGGATCGCATCGCGGCCTGCGACGGCGACCCAGCCGTGCAATTGACTCAATTGCGCTGAACGTTCTTCCGAATCAAGTTTGAGAATCATGAGGATGCCTCGCTTTTTTGCCCATTTGCCTCGGTAGGCGCGCTGCACGCGTCTTTCTGGTTGGCCGGCCCTCGCGCACGGTTTGGCACGGCACGCAATGGGCAGACATGCCGCTATTTTTTCACGGATCGGACAGCGGGTCTGCATGACGCGCGCGCGATTGAATGCGAACGGGTTGGGCGCGACGCATTCGAGGTTGGAAGACGAGTCGCTCTCGGTTGAGACCGTTCCGGCGTTCTGGATGTGTACACAATGAGAGCGTCAATTTAACAATTTATGCGACAATTGTGCACTAAAAACCAAATTTATGCGGAATTGAATCATGCTGGAACTAGATCACTTCGATCTCGCGCTTCTGGAAGTGCTACAGCGCTTCGGACGGGCGACCCATCAGCAGCTCGGCGAGCAGGTGCCGCTGTCGCCATCGCAGATCGGCCGGCGGTTGCAGCGCCTCGAACAGGTGGGCGTGGTGGACGGCTATCGTGTCGTGCTACGCCCGGAAAAGCTCGGGCTCGGCGTGACGGCATTCACGAGCCTCAAGCTCAAACATCATGGCGATTCGATCATCGAGCAGTTCCAGCAGCAGATCGACATGTTGCCCGAGGTGCTGGAGTGTCACGCGGTGGTGGGGGATGCCGATTATCTGCTGCGTATCGTGGCGCCGGATCTGAACGCGCTGTCGTCGTTCGTGATGAAGAAGCTGATGCGGGTGCCGGGCGTGGACAGTGTGCGCTCGAACATCGTGCTGACGACGTTCAAGCGCAACGGGCCGTTGCCGCTAGGACACCTCGGGTCCGGGGCGGCCACTGGCTGATGCGCCCGTGGCCGCGGCTGCTTAGGCCGCTTGCCGCGGGGCGCTATCCGGGCTGAGCAGATCCACGTACGCAACGGCCACCAGATCCGTTTCCGGCACACCCAGCTTCGCGAACATCGCGTGCGCTTCGGCGTGGCCGCCTTCCTCGTCGTCGTCCTGGGCGAGGAGCACTTCCAGTTCGACAAAGTCTCCCAGACCGTCTACCCGGTCCAGGTGAATACGCGTACGCCCGGCGGTGTAGACATGGCGCTCCTTGGTGACGATGCCGCGCGTGGTCAGTGCGGTGGCAAGCAGCGCGTGCATGGCTTCCGGGTTGGTCACGGGGCTGCGGGTGTAGTACGAGGCCTTCGGGCCATCACGATCATCGCGCTGATAGAAGATCAGCTCGGCCGGCGTGCCGTCGTCGAACTGGCGCAGCTTGAGACGGCCACGCGGCACGTCGTAGAAGAAGTCCTGCTGGCGGAAGATCAGCGGAGCCTCGGGCGAAAGTTCAGCGGCGCGTTCGCGGAGCTGTTCGAATTGCTGCGCGCGGGCTTTGATTTCGATATTGCGTGCCATGTCAGGCTCCTCAGGAAGGATGGATTGTCGGCGGCCTCAGAGGCATGTGACAGGGGCGAGGCGCGCCAGGAAGGACAAACTCGAACGAAACTCAGGCAAAGGCGGGCGCGAACAGAGGCGCGAGCCTCGAATCTAGCAAAAAGCGCGTGACGGTGTTGTTAAGACGCTTGTGATCGTGTGCGGCGTGCGGTGGTGCTGTCATGTGGACGGCTCATATCGTCCACTGCTGCCGGATTGCCTTGAGTGCCGCCGCGATGGCCGGATCGTCCTGACGGGCGGCCAGCGTGACGAAACTCAACTGGGTCGGCACCGTAATGCCTTCGACGATCGTGAGCGCGTGGGCATGCGCTTCGGCGATGGCGATGGCGTCGCGCGCGAGGGTGAGACCGACGCCCGATTTGACGAGATCGAGCATCGACGGTTCCTGATCGACTTCGGCCACCTTAACAGGCTTCACGCCGGCGTCGGCAAAACGCCGCGACAGCAACCGGTGATGAGCGGAAGCGGGCGGGGTCCAGATCCACGGAAGGGCGGCGAGGCTGCGCCAGTCGCGCGCGCCTTTCACGCGGTCTTTCCAGCCGGCGGGCGCGAGCACACGGTACTGGAAATGCGTCAGGGTGAGCACGTGAAACGGGGCGCCGTCACGCGAATCGTCTTCCGACGGCTGACCGATGTAGTAACCCACATCGAGCTCGCCGGCGCGGATCTGCTCGAGTACCCAGCCGGACATACCATGGCGCAGTGCCGTTTCGATATGCGGCCAGGTTTCGACGAGCTGTCTGAGGAATCCGCCGAGGCGGAGAAATTCCGGATCGAGGATCGTACCGATGCGTAGCCGGCCCCGCACTTCCTGGCGTAGCGACGCGGCGGCGCGGTGGACATCGGCGGCGGCGGCGAGCGCGCGTTCGGCGTGAGGCAGGAGCGCCTGGCCGTCGCGCGTCAATGCTAGCCCGTGGGAGGTTCTTGTGAATAACGTCAGGTCGAGCGTTTCTTGCAGATGCTTGATCTGCAGGCTGACCGCGGGTTGGGTCAGATGCAGTTGCACTGCGGCACGGGTGAGGTTGCCCTCGTTGGCGACGGTGACGAAGGCTCTTAGCAGAGTGAGGTCCATTTGGTGATATTAGCGCGGCTTATAGCCGAGATGAGGGGAAGTCATTGGATTTGGGTTGGGGGCGGGGGTAGGGTTTGGGTTTGCTTTTTTGCTTTTTTGCTTTTTTGCTTTTTTGCTTTTTTGGTTTTTGCGGTTTTGGTTTTTGGTTTGCCTACGGCGTTTTGTCTGTGTTCTTGCGGTGTTGGCCTTTCCTTGTTTTGTTATCGGTCTATTAGCTTCGCCCCTGTGCGGGGCAGCACCTACTTTCTTTGCCGCCGCAAAGAAAGTAGGCAAAGAAAGCGGGCTCAAACCGCCAGCTTTTAGCAGGTCGTCTCTGTCGTGAACCGGAAACGGCCCAACACGAGACGTGCCCTCGCCCCGCGTCCGTCAGTGACACAGGGCTCATTCATCCCGCCTTCGCACTACGTGCGGGCGGAAGGGTTTGCCGGTGATCGAATGCGTGTGGATGGGGGGCAAAGACATGTTTGGATACCTAAACATAAGAGAAACATATGCGCGTACCGAAGCTGTGCTGTGCCCGACGGCGGGGCGCGAAGCGCGACGCTGGAACGGATGAGTGCTTTGTCACTGACGGGTAGGGTGCGAGGGCACGTCTCGTGTTGGGCCGTTTCCGGTTCACAACAGAGATGGACACCTAAGCACTGGCGGTGTGAGCCCGCTTTCTTTGCTTACTTTCTTTGCGGCGGCAAAGAAAGTGAGTGCTGCCCCGCACAGGGGCGAAGCTAATAGACCGCTAACAAAACAAGGAAAGGCCAACACCGTAAGAACACAGACAAAACGCCGCAGGCAAACAGACCACCAACAAAGCAATAAAACCCAGACATCGCAGAACCAGAACCAGAACTTAAAAACCGCCGCCTGCAAGGCAAAAAAGACCATTTGATAAAGACTGCCAAACAAAGGAGACAAAACCATGCCGACAACCAGCAGCAAAACCCCTCCCAACCCCCGCACATTAGAAGGCGAATTCGACTACATCATAGTGGGCGCCGGCACAGCCGGCTGCGTACTGGCGAACCGCCTGAGCGAAGACCCAGAAGTATCAGTCCTGCTGCTAGAAGCAGGCGGCAAGGACGACTACCACTGGATCCACGTCCCGGTAGGCTACCTGTACTGCATCGGCAACCCCCGCACCGACTGGCTCTACAAAACGCGCGAAGAACCCGGCCTGAATGGCCGCTCGCTCTCATACCCGCGCGGCAGGGTGTTAGGCGGCAGTTCATCCATCAACGGCATGATCTACATGCGCGGCCAGCGCGAAGACTACGATGAATGGGCGCGCGTCACCAACGACACAGCCTGGTCCTGGAACAACGTCCTCCCCATCTTCAAACGCAGCGAGGACTACCACGGCGGTGCCAACGAATCGCACGGTGCAGGCGGCCCATGGCGGGTCGAAAAACAACGCCTCAAATGGAAGATCCTCGAAACCTTCGCGCAAGCCGCGCAGCAAACCGGCATCCCCGCTACCAACGACTTCAATCGCGGTGACAACAGCGGCGTCGGCTACTTCGACGTCAACCAGAAACGCGGCATCCGCTGGAATGCCTCGAAAGCGTTTTTGCGCCCCGCGCTCAGGCGTCCCAATCTGACCGTCATCACCGGCGCCGTCACACAGCGCGTCGTGTTCGACGGGCGGCGCTGCACAGGTGTTGAATATCGTGGCAATGACACCGACTATTTCGCCAAAGCCCGTTGTGAAGTGATCCTGAGTTCCGGCGCGGTCAATTCGCCGCAACTGCTCGAACTCTCCGGCATCGGGAATGGTGCGCGCCTGCAAAGCCTCGGCATCGACGTCGTGCAGGATCGGCGCGGTGTCGGTGAGAATCTCCAGGATCATCTGCAGCTGCGGATGGCATACAAGGTCGACGGCGTGCGCACGCTCAATACCGCTTCGGCGCATTGGTGGGGCAAACTCATGATCGGTTTGCAATATGCGCTGTTCCAGAGCGGACCCATGTCGATGTCGCCGTCGCAACTCGGGGCGTTTGCCAGGTCGGACCCCGACGACCGCTCGCTCACACGGCCCGATCTCGAGTATCACGTGCAGCCGCTTTCGCTCGATCGCTTCGGCGAACCATTGCATCGATTCAACGCGTTTACCGCGTCCGTATGCCAGTTGCGCCCAACTTCGAGGGGCAGCGTCCATATCGTCTCGCCCGAGCCGCACACGGCGCCAGAGATTGCGCCCAACTATCTGTCCACGGACTACGATCGTCACGTCGCCGCCAACGCGCTGCGTCTGACGCGGCGTATTGCTGCGGCGCCCGCACTGGCCCCGTATCGGCCGCAGGAAATCATTCCGGGTATCCAGTTTCAGACGGAGGAAGAGCTTCAGCAGGCAGCAGGCAACGTCGGCACCACGATCTTTCACCCCGTCGGTACTTGCCGGATGGGTGCAGCGGACGATCCCGCTGCTGTCGTCGACCAGCGTCTGCGGGTGATCGGTGTCGAGGGTTTGCGCGTCGTCGACGCTTCGGTCATGCCGAACATCACGTCCGGCAATACCAACTCCCCCACGCTGATGATCGCCGAGCGCGCAAGCGACATGATTCGCGAGGACCGTCGTGCACGCGTATCGGGTCAAACGTCGGAGATACGCCCGGCCGCTTCGGTGTCGATTGCATGACATGCAAGCTCGATGCGCGCCGCGCCTCGCGGACGCGCATCGCATACTAAGTGCAAATCCCAATGAATGCGCTGCATCATTGGCGCGACAATGGCGCGATGCTGCGTGGCGCGCCGTGGATTACCGTCTGTAATTGGTGCGCCACGCCAACGATCGACACGGGGGTGTCGTCGCCATCACACGTCGCGCAGGCTCTGGCGCGGAAGATCGTAGTGCCTCGCCTCACTTCGCATGGAAGGGAACATGATTCTCGGCGACACGATTCTCGAAACGCGCGGACTAACGAGGGAGTTCAAGGGCTTTGTCGCCGTCAATGGCGTCAACCTGCGCGTGCGCCGTGGCTCGATTCATGCGTTGATCGGCCCGAATGGCGCCGGTAAAACGACCTGCTTTAATCTGCTGACCAAATTTCTGGTGCCCACCGCAGGGCAGATCGTCTACAACGGCATCGACATTACCCGTGAACGTCCGGCGCAAATCGCACGGCGCGGCATCATCCGCTCGTTTCAGATTTCCGCGGTATTTCCCCATCTGACGGCATTGCAGAACGTGCGCATCGGTCTGCAACGCGCGTTGGGCACCACGTTCCATTTCTGGAAAAGCGAGCGCACGCTGCATCAACTCGATGATCGCGCCATGGATCTGCTCACGCAGGTCGGTCTGACCGACTTCGCCGACGTGCCGACGGTCGAATTGTCCTATGGGCGCAAGCGTGCCCTCGAGATCGCCACCACGCTCGCCATGGAGCCCGAACTGATGCTGCTCGACGAGCCGACCCAGGGCATGGGTCATGAAGACGTGGATCGCGTGACCGCACTCATCAAGAAAGTCTCGAACGGCCGCACCATCCTGATGGTCGAGCACAACATGAATGTGATTGCCGGCATCTCCGACACGATCACGGTCCTGCAACGCGGCGAGGTGCTCGCCGAAGGCACGTACGCCGAAGTATCGAAGAGTCCCCTCGTCATGCAGGCCTATATGGGCAGTGCCGATGCCGCGCTCACCGGAGCGCACGCATGAACACCCTTGCGGAGCGCGAGAACGTTGCAGTGAGCGGCATCGTCAACGCGGAACCTGCGTTGGAGATTGCGGGCCTGCAAGCGTGGTACGGCGAATCCCACATATTGCATGGCGTCGATCTGACCGTGAACCGCGGCGAAGTCGTCACCTTGCTGGGCCGCAACGGCGCCGGGCGCACGACGACGCTGCGCGCCATCATGGGACTCACCGGTCGCCGGTCCGGCTCGATTCGTGTCGGCGGACGCGAGACCATCGACATGCCGACTCATCGCATCGCGCATTGCGGCATTGGCTACTGTCCCGAAGAGCGCGGCATTTTTTCCAGCCTGTCATGTGAAGAAAATCTCCTGCTGCCGCCGCCGGTGGGCGACGCCGCGCACATGATGTCGCTCGATGAGATCTACGCGATGTTCCCGAACCTGCAGGAACGCCGTGTCAGCCAGGGTACGCGGCTCTCGGGGGGCGAGCAGCAAATGCTCGCCGTGGCGCGCATCCTGCGCACCGGCGCCAGTCTGTTGCTGCTCGACGAGATATCCGAGGGGCTCGCGCCGGTCATCGTGCAGGCGCTCGCGCGCATGATCGTGACACTCAAGGCGCGCGGCTACACCATCGTGATGGTCGAACAGAATTTCCGCTTCGCCGCGCCGTTGGCCGACCGCTTCTACGTGATGGAGCATGGCGGCATAGTCGAACACTTCGGCGCGAGCGAACTCGAAAGCAAGATGCCGGCGCTGCACGATCTGCTGGGCGTCTAGGCACTGGACGCCTGATTGCCTCTGATAAACACAAGCAAGGAAACAAGGAGACCGCAATGAAAATGAAAACACTCGCGCGACTATCGGCATGGTGCTTTGCAACGGCGGCTAGCGCCGCGCTGATGATGGGGGGCGCGCGGGCCGCCGACGACACGGTCAAGATTGGCTATATCACGGACATGTCCGGCCTTTACGCGGATATCGACGGCCCTGGCGGCCTCGAAGCGATCCGCATGGCGATTGCCGACTTCGGTGGCAAGGTCAACGGCAAGCCAATCGAACTGGTCTACGCCGACCATCAGAACAAGGCAGACATTGCCGCGTCGAGAGCGCGCGAATGGTTCGACCGCGACGGCGTCGAAATGCTGATCGGCGGTACCAACTCGGCCACGGGTTTGTCGATGAACCAGGTGGCGGGAGAAAAGCACAAGGTCTACATCAACGTCGGCGCCGGCGCGGATACGCTGACCAATGAGCAATGCACGCCGTACACGATTCACTACGCGTACGACACCACGGCGCTCGCGAAGGGCACCGGCGCGGCGGTCACGAAGCAGGGCGGCAAGACGTGGTACTTCCTGACCGCGGACTACGCGTTCGGCAAGGCGCTGGAGACGGCCACCGCGGCCGTGGTGAAGGCAAACGGCGGCCAGGTGCTCGGCGACGTGCACCATCCGTTGTCGGCGTCGGATTTCTCCTCGTTCCTGCTGCAGGCGCAAGCCTCGAAGGCGCAGGTGCTGGGTCTCGCGAACGCCGGTGGCGACACCATCAACTCCATCAAGGCGGCGAAGGAATTCGGCATCACGAAGACCATGAAGCTCGCGGCGCTGCTGATCTTCATCGACGATATCCACAGCCTCGGTCTGGAAACGACGCAAGGCCTGGTGCTGACCGACAGCTGGTACTGGAACAAGAACGACACCACGCGCAAGTGGGCTGAACGTTACTTCGACAAGACGAAGAAGATGCCGTCGAGCCTGCAGGCCGCCGACTATTCGGCGACCATGAACTATCTGAAGGCGGTGCAGGCGGTGGGTTCGACGGATCCGGACAAGATCATGGCCCAGTTGAAGAAGACCAAGATCGACGACTTCTACGCGAAGGGCTACATCCGTGAGGACGGCAGCATGATTCACGACATGTATCTGATGCAGGTGAAGACGCCGGCTGAATCGAAAGAACCGTGGGACTACTACAAGATCACGGCGACCATTCCGGGCGATCAGGCGTTCACGACCAAGGCGGAAACGCGCTGCGCTGCCTGGAAGTGAGCATGAGCTGAAACCCTGTCCGTCTGCGGCCGACGCTACAGACGGACCAGGACATCACGCTGCGCGCGGGCTGCAGACAGGGTCGCGCGTTGCTGATCGCATGTGGATCTCACCTTGACGACGGGTTAAGGGTTAAGGCGTTCAATGGAAATCTTTGGCATTCCGCTCTCGGCGATGCTGAGCCAGTTGCTGCTGGGGCTCGTGAACGGCTCGTTCTACGCGATCCTGAGCCTCGGTCTCGCGATCATCTTCGGTCTCCTGAACGTCATCAACTTCGCGCACGGCGCGTTGTTCATGCTGGGCGCGATGCTCACGTGGATGGGGCTGTCGTATTTCAATCTGCCGTACTGGGTGATGCTGATACTCGCGCCAGTCCTGGTCGGCGCGTTCGGCATGCTCATCGAACGTTCGATGTTGCGCTGGCTCTACAAGCTCGACCATCTGTACGGCCTGCTGCTGACCTTCGGTCTGACGCTGGTCGTCGAAGGCGTGTTTCGCTCCATCTACGGTTCGTCAGGCCAGCCTTATGACGTTCCCGAGGCGTTGACCGGCGCGACCAATCTGGGCTTCATGTACTTGCCGAACTATCGGGCGTGGGTGGTGCTGGCCTCGCTGGTGGTCTGCTTCGCAACGTGGTTCGTGATCGAGAAGACGCGTCTGGGCGCGTATCTGCGTGCCGGTACGGAGAACCCGAAACTGGTGGAGGCGTTCGGCGTCAACGTGCCTTTGATGATTACGCTGACCTACGGCTTCGGTGTTGCGCTGGCGGCGTTTGCAGGCGTGCTGGCGGCACCCGTGATCCAGGTCTCGCCGTTGATGGGGCAGCCCATGATCATCACCGTGTTCGCCGTGGTCGTGATAGGCGGGATGGGCTCGATCATGGGTTCGATTCTCACTGGCCTGATGCTCGGCGTGATTGAAGGCTTCACGCGAGTGTTCTACCCCGAGGCCTCGGCGACGGTCGTCTTTGTCATCATGGCGTTGGTGCTGCTGGTGCGTCCGGCGGGTCTTTTCGGCAAGGAAAAATGATGCAAAGAAAAGCGCTCTACGGGCTGCTGCTGCTCCTGCTGATCGCGGTGCCGTTTATCGGCATCTATCCGCTGTTCGTGATGAAGGTGTTGTGCTTCGCGCTGTTTGCGGCGGCCTTCAATCTGCTGATCGGCTACACGGGGTTGCTGTCGTTCGGTCATGCCATGTTTCTGGCGATGGCAGGTTACACGACGGGCTACGCCATCCAGACGCTCGGCTATTCACCCGAACTCGGTGTGCTGGCGGGCACGGCTGCGGCAACCTTGCTCGGGCTTGTCGTCGGCCTGTTCGCCATCCGGCGTCAGGGCATTTACTTCGCGATGGTGACGCTCGCGCTCGCGCAGATGGTCTACTTCGTATTTCTGCAGGCGCCGTTCACGCACGGCGAGGATGGTTTGCAGGGCGTGCCGCGCGGCAAATTGTTCGGCATGCTGAATCTTTCATCAGATTTCACGTTGTACTACGTAATCATGGTGGTGATGCTGTTGATGTTCCTGTTGATCGTCCGCATCGTTCATTCGCCGTTCGGACAGGTGCTGGTGGCGATCAAGGAGAACGAGCCGCGAGCGGTCTCACTCGGCTATGACACCGACCGCTTCAAGCTGCTGGCGTTCGTGTTGTCGGCGGGCATTGCGGGGCTGGCGGGATCGCTAAAGGTGCTGGTGCTGGGCTTCGAAACTTTGAGCGACGCGTACTGGACCATGTCGGGACTGGTGATCCTGATGACACTGGTGGGCGGCATGGGCACGCTGTTTGGTCCGCTGCTCGGCGCGGCGCTGATCGTCGCGCTGGAGGACCGGCTGGGCGATATCGGTGGCGGCCTCGCGTCGGTGACGGGCTTGCAGTGGTTCAATTCGCTGGGCGAGTCGGCCACGATCGTCACGGGGCTGATCTTTATCGCCTGTGTACTTGCTTTCAGACGCGGCATAGTCGGCGAGATCGTGGCGCGCGTCCGTCCGTTGCGCGCGTGAGCGCCGCGTCGTCTTGAAGTAGTTCGGTGTCCGATACAATGGGTTCAGAAAGGAAATTGCAATCGCGCTCGCGGAATTAAATCTCAGGATTTCAAACGTGCCCCAATTCAGTGCTGCGATGCACCACTAGGGTAAATGCTAGTTGTCCGGATGGGGGCGGTTGTTTAATCTTCACGCAGTTCTAGTGAACACCGAATTTGCAGGTGGAGAACGAGGAGACATGAGGCACTAAGTGCCCAAGACGAAAGCGCTGTTGGATATTGATCCAACAGCGCTTTTTATTTGTGCTTTCGAAAATCGCCTATTCACGGCGCATTCACTTTCCGCGCGTTTTCTCACCTTTTCCGGTATGTTTTCGACCGGATTTCCTGTCTGGATTGCCCCTTGTTTTGCTGCGTTGCCCAAGGTGTTTCCTGCCGCTGCCGATGCTTGCAAAAGGCTTGCCGCAAGGCGATGGGGTCCGCTACACTCGCCGTTCACCAACCGCGGGGTTGGGGTTTTAAATCAATGGATTTAACTCAAACAGATCACGGGCAGCAAGAGGAGCGGAATGAATTCGGCATGGCGATGGATGAGTGCGGCGTTAATAGCAACGGGCGTATCGGCAGTGTGGAGCGGCCATGCATTTGCGGATGTGAAAATCGGCGTCACGGTTTCGGCGACAGGGCCGGCCGCTTCACTGGGTATTCCCGAAAAGAACACCATCGCATTACTGCCGAAAGAAGTGGCGGGGCAGAAAATCGATTACATCGTGCTCGATGACGCCACCGATTCCACCCAGGCCGTGAAGAACGCCCGCAAGCTCACCAGCGAAGACCACGTTGACGCGCTGGTCGGCTCAACGGTCGTACCGAACTCGCTCGCCATGATC
The DNA here is from genome assembly GCF_050436545.1 of Paraburkholderia sp. GAS41. Classification (NCBI taxonomy): domain Bacteria; kingdom Pseudomonadati; phylum Pseudomonadota; class Betaproteobacteria; order Burkholderiales; family Burkholderiaceae; genus Paraburkholderia; species Paraburkholderia sp. GAS41. The sequence goes on along the minus strand of NZ_JBNDMK010000005.1, from coordinate 218,496 downwards.
GACGTAGCGGCGGAAACGTCGACGCCGGTGATTTCGATGGCTGCGGCCGCATCGATCGTAGAACCGATGGATGCGAAGCGCGCATGGGTCTTCAAGACGCCGCAGAACGACATTCTGATGGCGACCGCGATTGCGCAGCACATGGCCAATCATGGCGTGAAAACGGTGGCCTTTATCGGCTTTGCGGATGCCTACGGCGAGAGCTGGTTCAAGGAATTCGGCAAGGCCGCCGATCTGGCGAAGATCAAGATTGTCGCCAACGAGCGTTTCGCGCGCGCGGATGCGTCGGTTACCGGTCAGGTGCTGAAGATGATGTCGCAGAACCCGGATGCGGTGCTGATCGCGGGCGCCGGGACGCCGGCGGCACTGCCGCAAAAGACGTTGAAAGAGCGCGGCTATAAGGGCAAGTACTATCAGACGCATGGCGTGGCGAACAATGATTTCCTGCGCGTGTGCGGCAAGGATTGCGAAGGCACCTACCTGCCTGCGGGTCCGTTGCTGGTGGCCGATCAATTGCCGGACTCGAATCCGGTGAAGAAGAGTGCGCTCGCTTACAAGCACGCGTACGAGGCGGCGTATGGCGTGGGTTCGGTGTCGACCTTCGGTGGTCACGCGTGGGACGCGGGTCTGTTGCTGCAAAGGGCGATTCCGTTGGCGCTGCAAAAAGGGCAGCCTGGTACGCAGGCTTTCCGTGAGGCGCTGCGCGCCGCGCTCGAAGGCAACAAAGACTTGCCGGCTTCACATGGCATCTTCAACATGAGCGCGAACGACCATTCCGGTCTCGATCAGCGGGCGCGCGTGATGGTGGAGATCGTCGACGGCAAATGGAAGCTGGCAGGCGACTGAGCGAAAGCAGCTTGCCGGATCGGCAGCAGACAGAAGGCGCGTGCAGCTCACGCGCCTTTTTTATTGCCCGCGCGGTTCCGTGCATCGACAGGGCGACAGTTGGACACGCATCCGTGTCCGGCAGGGAAAACCATGCTTGGCACATCCGAGACTGCTCACTAGATTCAGACACCCGGTCCACGAGCCGGATCATCGATACGCACGTCAAGCGTCGGGAGACGAACAATGAAAGAGACAAGGCAATGGGTCCGCACGGCGATCGCGCTGGCATTCGCGTGCGGCGCTAGCGCTGCGATGGCGCAGGTGAAGATTGGCGTAACGCTTTCGACGACGGGACCCGCGGCATCGCTTGGGATTCCTGAGAAGAACACGATTGCGTTGCTGCCACAGGAGATTGGCGGCAAGAGCGTGCAATACATCCTGCTCGATGACGCGACCGACAGCAGCAAGGCCGTGCAAAACACGCACAAGCTGATCGACGAGGACCACGTCGATGCGATCATCGGTTCGACCGTCACGCCGAGTTCACTGGCGATGCTCGATCTGGCTTCCGCAAGCAGGACACCGATGATTTCGCTCGCTGCGTCGGCCGCGATCATTGCGCCGATGGATGCGAAGCGTGAATGGGCCTTCAAGACGCCGCAAAACGATAGCCTGATGGCCGACGCCATTGCCGGCTATATGGAGAAGCAGGGCGTGAAGACCGTGGGCTTCATCGGATTCGCGGATGCCTACGGTGAAAGCTGGTACAGCGTGTTCAGTGCCGCCGCGGCCGAGCATCATCTGAAGCTTGTCGGCAATGAGCGGTTCAACCGCACCGACGCTTCGGTTACCGGACAGGTCCTGAAAACGATGGCGGCGAACCCCGACGCGGTGCTGATTGCCGGTTCAGGGACACCGGCGGCGCTGCCGGCGAAAACGCTCAAAGAGCGCGGCTACAAGGGCAAGATCTATCAGACCCACGGCGTGGCGAACAACGACTTCCTGCGCGTATGCGGCAAGGATTGCGAAGGCGAGCTGTTGCCCGCCGGACCGATTCTCGTGGCGGATCAATTGCCGGATTCGAATCCGGTGAAGCAGTCGTCCGAAGCCTACAAGAACGCCTATGAGAAGGCGTATGGCGCGGGCTCGGTGTCGACATTCGGTGGTCATGCATGGGACGCCGGCCAGATGCTGCAGCGGGCGATTCCGGAAGCGCTCAAGAAGGGCCAGCCCGGTACGCCGGCATTCCGCGAGGCGCTGCGTGACGCGCTCGCGAACGTGAAGGAGTTGCCGCTCGCGCACGGCATCATGAACACCACGGCGAGCGATCACAACGGTCTCGACAAGCGCGCTCGCGTGATCGTGGAGATCGTCGACGGTAAATGGAAGCTGCAGGACGAGTAACGCGATAGGAACGTAGGATATGCGGCTCTCACCTTCAGTGTGCGGTAAGTGACTCTGCACGGCCATTCTGGTCGATGACAATGAATGTGCTTTCTGGGCCGGCCTCCGGCGCGCCCCGCGTTTTGCGGCCGGTTTCCCAGTTTCGATTTCGACGTTTCAGAACGAGGAAGTATGGATCTATCTATTGCGGCGATCCTCGCGCAGGACGGCGTCACCACCGGAGCGATCTACGCGTTGCTCGCGCTAGCGCTGGTGTTGGTGTTTTCCGTGACGCGGGTCATCTTTATTCCGCAGGGCGAGTTTGTCTCGTACGGTGCGCTGACACTGGCCGCACTGCAGTCGCAGAAATTTCCAGCCACCTGCTGGTTGTTGATGGCGATGGGCGCGGCGTGTTTCGTGGTCGAGACAGCGGGCCTCGTGCGGCATCCTGAGCGGCGTGCCCACCTCGCACTTACGTTCGTGACGCTGGCGACAAAATATCTGCTGTTTCCGCTCGCGGTGTATGCCGTGACACATGGACTGTTTGCGCAGCCTCTACCGATGCTCGCGCAGATCGCGCTGACGCTGCTGATCGTGATTCCGATGGGGCCGTTCGTGTACCGACTCGCCTTCGAACCGATCGCCGAAGGCACGACGCTGGTGCTGCTCATCGTGGCGGTCGCGGTGCACTTCGCAATGGTCGGCCTGGGGCTCGTGATGTTCGGCGCCGAGGGCTCGCGCACCAATGCCTTCTCCGATACGACATTCAACCTGGGCAGCCTGTCGATCTCCGGACAGAGCATGTGGGTGGTCGGCATGGCTGTCGTGCTGATCGTGGCGCTCTATCTGTACTTCGACCGCTCGATCTCGGGCAAGGCGTTACGCGCGACTTCGGTCAACCGGGTCGGGGCGCGGCTGGTCGGAATCGGCACGACACAAGCCGGCCGGCTAGCGTTCACGCTGGCTGCGGGGCTCGGCGTGCTGTGCGGCATCCTCGTGGCACCCCTCACCACCATCTACTACGACTCGGGCTTCCTGATCGGCTTAAAGGGCTTCGTAGGGGCCATCATCGGTGGATTGATCAGCTATCCGCTGGCCGCCGCCGGGTCGGTCCTCGTGGGCTTGCTGGAATCGTATTCATCGTTCTGGGCGAGTGCCTATAAGGAAGTCATCGTGTTCACGCTAATCATTCCGGTGCTGCTGTGGCGGAGTCTGGCCAGCCCGCACGCGGAAGAAGACGAGGAGTGACACGATGAAACGTATCTTGCACAGCCTCTTCTTCTGGTTATTCCTCGTCGTGATGTTTGCGCTGCCGGTGCTACCGCAGCCGCTTCACGTGCCCGAGTATTGGGTGACGCTGCTCAACTACATCGGCCTGTATGCGATCGTAGCGATCGGCCTGGTGCTGCTGACAGGCATTGGCGGCATGACGAGCTTCGGGCAGGCGGCGTTCGTCGGCGTGGGTGCGTACACGACCGCGTTCCTGACGACGCAGTATGGGGTGTCGCCATGGCTCGCGCTGCTGGTCGGCGTGCTGCTGACGGCGTTGATCGCGTTGATGCTCGGTGCCGTGACGATGCGTCTGTCGGGGCATTTCCTGCCGCTCGGCACCATCGCCTGGGGGCTGGCGTTGTTCTATCTGTTCGGCAACCTCGACATTCTGGGCAAGTACGACGGCATCAACGGTATTCCGGTGCTCAACGTGTTCGGCTTCAAGCTGGAGTCTGGACGCCATATCTATTACCTGATCTGGGTGGTGGTGCTCGGCGCCGTGGTATCCATTCAGAATCTGCTTAATAGCCGGCCGGGGCGGGCGATTCGTGCCTTGCGCGGCGGTGGCTCGATGGCAGAAGCCATGGGCGTCAATACGGCGTGGATGCGGGTGGTGATCTTCGTTTACGCCGCCGTGCTGGCGTCGATCTCCGGCTTCCTTTATGCGCACCTGCAACGTGCGGTGAATCCGACGCCGTTTGGCCTCAACCATGGCATCGAATTTCTGTTCATGGCGGTAGTGGGCGGCGTTGCGCATGTATGGGGTGCGGTGCTGGGCGCGGCCATCCTCACGATCCTGCAGGATTACCTGCAGACGCTGCTCCCGAGACTATTAGGGGAGAGCGGCAACTTCGAAGTGATCGTGTTCGGCGTATTGATGGTGCTACTGTTGCAGTACGCGCGGCAGGGTGTGTGGCCGTTCGTGGCGCGCTTTTTCCCACGTGGTCCACGCGCGCATGTGCCGGATCAGGCCGCACCATTGCCGCAGCGCAGCAAGCCCGCAACCGGTGAGACGCTTTTGACCGTGGACAAGGCCCGCAAGCAGTTTGGCGGTCTGGTGGCGGTGAACGACGTCAGCTTCGAAGTGAAGGCGGGACAGATCATAGGGTTGATCGGACCGAACGGCGCGGGTAAGTCGACGACCTTCAATCTGGTCACTGGTGCGCTGCGGGCAACCAGCGGTGAGATTACGTTCCGCGGCGAGCGGATCGATGCGCTCACTTCACGTGAAATCGTCAGACGTGGCATTGGACGCACCTTCCAGCACGTGAAGCTGTTGCCGGGCATGAGCGTGCTGGAGAACGTCGCGATCGGCGGGCATCTACGCGGCCACGCGAGCGTCTGGCGCAGCGTCGCGAGGCTGAACGGTGCAGAAGAAGGGCGTCTGATGGCGGAAGCCGCCCGGCAGATCCGCCGGGTGGGGCTAGAAGAGCACATGTACGACGAGGCTGGAAGTCTTGCGCTTGGTCAGCAGCGGATTCTGGAAATTGCGCGTGCGCTGTGCTGTGATCCGACGCTATTGCTGCTGGATGAACCGGCTGCCGGACTTCGTTATCAGGAAAAGCAACGGCTCGCCGACTTGCTACGCAAGCTCAAGGAAGAGGGCATGAGCGTGCTGCTCGTCGAGCACGATATGGATTTCGTGATGAATCTCACGGACCGGCTGGTGGTGATGGAGTTTGGGACGCGGATCGCGGAAGGGTTGCCGCAAGACGTGCAGCAAGATCCGGCGGTGCTCGAGGCGTATCTGGGTGGGGTCGACTGATGAGAACAAAGATGAATTCCGCAATGCCGATCCTCGATGTGGAGGGTTTGTCGGTTCGCTACGGCAAGGTCGAGGCGTTACACGGTGCAAGCATCAAGGTTCGGCCGGGGCAGATTGTGTCGGTGATCGGTCCGAACGGGGCGGGCAAGTCCACCTTGCTCAACGCAATCATGGGCGAGCTGCCGGTGAACGGTCGGGCCAAGGGCGTGATTCTCCATCAGAACGAGGACGTCAGCGCGATGCCGGTTGAAAAACGGGTGGCGCGGGGCATGTGCCTGGTTCCCGAGAAGCGCGAGCTATTTGCGACGATGAGCGTCGAGGACAACCTCGTGCTGGGTGCGTATCGACGCAAGCGGGCACGGGAGCGCAATTATCTGGATCAACTCGAACCGGTGTTCACGTTATTCCCCCGGCTCAAGGAGCGTCGTAAGCAAGCGGCGGGAACGCTATCCGGTGGCGAGCGCCAGATGCTGGCAGTGGGGCGGGCGCTGATGGGCAAGCCCGAATTGCTGATGCTGGACGAGCCGAGCCTGGGTCTGGCACCGCTGATCGTGAAAGGAATTTTCCACATCATTAGCGCGTTGCGTCAGACGGGCGTCGCGACGTTGCTGATCGAGCAAAATGCGCGTGCGGCCCTGCAGATTTCTGATTACGGTTACGTTCTGGAAACGGGTGAACTGGCGCTCGAAGGTCCGGCCGTGGAACTGGCGCAAAATCCTCGCGTGATTGAAACGTATCTCGGATTGACGAAAAAAGTGGCGTAAAGCCTTCTGGGTCAGAGGTTTGCGGGTGATCGAGCGGTGTGTTTCACGTGAAACACGCCGCTTTTTTATCGCCTGGCCAAACGGCTGAAATTCGGGCCAAAAGCGAACCCGTTATAATTCGCCCATACATTTTCCTTAGAAGGTTCACGCGGTGTCCCGGCGTGAGATCCGCGATGCTTTATCCCACTGAATTTGACGTAATCGTCGTTGGCGGCGGTCATGCCGGCACTGAAGCCGCTTTGGCTTCTGCACGCATGGGCAACAAGACGCTCCTGCTGACGCACAACATCGAAACCCTCGGCCAGATGAGCTGCAATCCGTCGATTGGCGGCATTGGCAAGGGCCATCTGGTGAAGGAAGTCGACGCGCTCGGCGGTGCGATGGCCGCAGCAACCGACGAAGGCGGCATCCAGTTCCGCATCCTGAACTCATCGAAAGGGCCGGCCGTGCGGGCAACTCGTGCGCAGGCGGACCGTTTGCTGTACAAGCAGGCCATCCGGCATCGGCTCGAGAATCAACCGAATCTCTGGCTGTTCCAGCAGGCAGTGGACGACCTGATGGTGGAAGGCGACCGGGTAGTCGGAGCGGTGACGCAGGTTGGAATTCGCTTCCGCTCACGTGCCGTCGTGCTGACGGCTGGGACTTTCCTCGACGGCAAGATTCACGTTGGCCTGAACAACTATACCGGCGGGCGGGCAGGTGACCCGGCTGCGGTGTCTTTGTCAGCGCGTCTCAAGGAACTGAAGCTGCCGCAAGGCCGACTGAAGACCGGCACGCCGCCGCGGATCGACGGTCGTACGATCGATTTTTCGAAGCTTGAAGAGCAACCGGGCGATCTCGATCCCGTGCCGGTGTTCTCGTTCCTCGGTCGCGTTGAGCAGCATCCGCGTCAAGTGCCGTGCTGGGTGACGCATACCAATGAGCGGACCCACGACATCATTCGTGGCGGGCTCGACCGGTCGCCGATGTACACGGGCGTCATTGAAGGGGTAGGGCCGCGGTATTGTCCATCGATCGAAGACAAGATTCATCGCTTTGCTTCGAAGGAATCACATCAGATCTTTCTTGAACCGGAAGGCCTGACGACCAACGAGTTTTATCCGAACGGGATTTCCACAAGCCTGCCGTTCGATGTGCAACTCGAACTGGTGCGATCCATGGTGGGTCTGGAACATGCCCACATCCTGCGACCGGGTTATGCGATCGAATATGATTATTTCGACCCGCGTGGACTGAAGGCGTCGCTGGAGACGAAGGTTATCAACGGTCTGTTTTTTGCGGGACAGATCAATGGCACTACCGGCTATGAAGAGGCCGCAGCCCAGGGTCTGCTGGCGGGTATCAACGCGGGTCTGCACGTCCAAGGCCGTGAAGCGTGGTGCCCGCGTCGCGATCAGGCTTACCTTGGCGTGCTAGTCGATGATCTGGTGACGCGTGGAGTCTCTGAGCCGTATCGCATGTTTACGAGCCGGGCGGAATATCGTCTGAGCCTGCGTGAAGACAATGCAGATATGCGGCTGACGGAAATCGGCCGCGAGCTTGGCGTGGTCGATGACGCGCGTTGGGATGCATTTAGCCGCAAGCGGGAAGCTGTTTCACGTGAAACAGAGCGGCTCCGCACGACATGGGTAAATCCGAAGACGCTGCCTGCGGAAGAAGCGACGGCGTTGCTCGGCAAAGCGATTGATCATGAGTACAGCCTCGCGGATCTGCTGCGCCGTCCTGGCGTGACGTACGACGGCGTGTGCGGTTTGCGTGAAGGTGCCTGCGCACCCGCTGAATCGCTGGCTGACGACGACGTCCTTCTGGCCCAGATCAAGGAACAGATCGAGATCGGCATCAAGTATCAGGGCTATATCGAGCGTCAGGCAGGTGAAATCGAGCGCAACGAATCGCACGAAAACACGCGTTTGCCTGAAGGGCTCGACTATGCCGAGGTGCGGGGCCTGTCATTCGAGGCACGTCAAAAGTTGACTCAATTCCGGCCGGAAACCATTGGTCAGGCATCACGCATTTCTGGTATTACGCCCGCCGCAATTTCGCTCCTGATGGTGCACCTGAAGCGTGGCCTTGGGCGCCGTCCGGCCAAGTCCGCCGGTGCAGCCGATAACGGCACCGATTCCACGCCGGTGACGCAATGACGGCAAGACAGAACGGATTTGGCGCGGGAGAGAGCAGGGAAGCGCTAGGCGCATTGCTCAGTGCAGGAGTTGAGGAGTTGGGCCTCGGACTGAGTGACGCCCAGCTCGACAAGCTGGTGGACTACGTTGCATTGCTCGCCAAATGGAATGCCGTGTACAACCTCACGGCTATCCGCGACCCGCGGCAGATGCTGATCCAGCACATTCTCGATTCGCTTTCGATCGTGCCGCATCTGGCCAAGCTGGGTCCGTCGTCGGTGCTCGACGTCGGCTCCGGTGGTGGTCTGCCTGGTATCGTGCTAGCGATCGTCTTGCCTGACTGGACAGTTACGCTCAACGACATCGTCCATAAGAAGACGGCGTTTCAGGCGCAAGCCAGGGCAGAGCTGGGTCTCACCAATCTCTCTGTGGTGACCGGCCGCGTCGAAACGCTAAAACCTGGCGTGGAAGTGCCGGCAAAGTTTGATGTAATCGTCTCGCGCGCATTCGCAGAACTCGCGGATTTCGTTACACTGGCCCGTCATCTGGTTGCCGAACAGGGTGCGATCTGGGCGATGAAGGGCGTACGCCCTGATGGCGAGATCGAACGTCTGCCTGCCGGCTCCCAAGCAAAACAGATCATCCGGCTTAAGGTGCCGTCGCTCGAAGCCGAGCGCCACCTTGTCGAGGTCGTGCTGAGCGCCGATAGCTGAGCGGCCGAGAAGCAGACACAAGACGCAAGCGCATTCCAACTTATCCAGGTAGCAAAAAGGGACACACCAACGATGGCAAAAATCTTCTGCGTTGCGAACCAGAAGGGTGGCGTCGGGAAGACGACGACAGCAGTCAATCTCGCCGCGAGCCTCGCATCGCAGGGACAGCGTGTTCTTCTCATCGACCTGGATCCGCAGGGCAACGCCACCATGGGTAGCGGTGTCGACAAGGCGGCCTGCGCGAACACCGTGTACGAAGTGCTGGTGGACGGCGTGCCGATAGCGGATGCACGGGTGCGGCCGGAAGCGGTTTCGTACGATGTCGTGCCGGCCAACCGCGAACTGGCGGGCGCGGAAGTGGAACTGGTGAATGTCCAGAACCGCGAGCGCCAGTTAAAAGACGCGTTGGCGCTGGTGGAAGGTGAATACGACTTCGTGCTGATCGATTGTCCGCCCGCTTTGTCGTTGCTGACCCTCAACGCCCTGTGCGCCGCGCACGGCGTGGTGATCCCCATGCAGTGCGAGTACTTCGCGCTCGAAGGGCTGTCGGATCTGGTCAACACCATCAAGCAGGTGCACGCGAACCTGAATCGCGATCTGAAAGTCATCGGGCTACTGCGCGTGATGTTCGATCCTCGCATCACGCTGCAACAACAGGTGTCCGATCAGTTGAAAGAGCATTTTGGCGACAAGGTATTTGACGTCGTCATTCCGCGTAATGTGCGTCTCGCAGAAGCACCCAGTTACGGGCTTCCGGGCGTGGTGTTCGACCGTGCGTCGCGCGGCGCCCAGGCGTACGTGCAATTTGGCGCGGAAATGATTGAGCGAGTGCGCGCGATCGTCTGACGCGCGGCAAGGCACCCCAAGCTGATCGAGGAAGCACGATGAATGCAGTAGCACGAAAGAAGGGATTGGGCCGGGGGCTGGAAGCGTTGCTCGGTGGCAGCGCGGACATCACCGAGGCGGTGAAGATCGAGGGCGCGCCGAATGTGTTGCCACTCGGCAAGCTGCAGGCCGGCAAGTACCAGCCGCGTACACGCATGGACGAAGGCGCGCTGCAGGAACTGGCCGCCAGCATTCGCGCGCAGGGGTTGATGCAACCGATCCTCGTGCGCCCGGTCTCGGCCGACAAGTACGAAATCATCGCCGGCGAGCGGCGTTTCCGCGCGGCGCGCCTCGCGGGTCTCGACGAGGTGCCGGTGCTGGTGCGGGACGTGCCGGACCAGGCCGCTGCCGCGATGGCGCTGATCGAGAACATCCAGCGCGAAGACCTGAACCCGCTGGAAGAAGCGCAGGGCATCCAGCGCCTGCTGGACGAATTCAGCTTTACGCATGAGCAGGCGGCGGAATCGGTGGGGCGTTCGCGCAGTGCGGTGTCGAACCTGCTGCGCCTGTTGAATCTGGCCGCGCCAGTGCAGACGATGCTGCTCGCCGGCGACCTCGACATGGGTCACGCCCGTGCGCTGCTGGCGGTCGACGCTGCCACGCAGATCACACTCGCCAATCAGGTCGTCAACAAGCGGATGTCGGTGCGCGAAACCGAAAAACTGGTGACCACGACCACGAAAGTGGCACCAGCGGTGAAGGCAAAGGCGAACCACGACGGCGGCCGCGACACGCGTCGCCTCGAAGAGGAACTGTCGGATCTGCTGGCTGCCACCGTCAAGATCAAGCTCGGCCGCCGCGGACGCGGACAGGTGCTGGTGGACTTCGGCGACCTGGATGCGCTCGAAGGCATTCTGGTGCGGCTGCGCGGCAGCGCCACGGCCTGATCGATAGTTCGCCGTGACGGTTGCCGAGCGCGAGTCCCAAACTGCCGAAAGAAGCACACTGCGTAAGCTGATTGCCCTTGTGACGAAAGAGCCGGTCTTGTCGGTTCTAGTCGGGGTGCTGATCGTGCTGCAGTGTCTGCACCCGCGCCCATGGCTCACGCTGCCGGGGCTGGTTGACTGGCAGACCGTCCTGACACTCGCAGGACTCCTGATCTTAACCAAAGCCATCGAATTATCAGGATTCCTGATGTGGATGGCGCACCGCGTGATCCACTTCATTCACTCGGAACGGGCCCTCGCATTTCTGCTGATCGGCCTGGCGGCAGCGTTGTCGACGCTGCTGACCAACGACGTCGCACTGTTTGTCATCGTGCCGCTCGCTTTGTCCCTGCACGAACTCACGCCGTTACCGCTGAAGCGGCTGGTCATTTTCATCGCGCTGTCGGTGAATGCCGGCTCGATCCTGACGCCGCTCGGCAATCCGCAAAACCTGTTTCTCTGGCAAACCAGCGGCGTGTCGTTCGGCGGCTTCGTCTGGGGCCTGGCTCCGCTGTGTGCCGCGTTGATGGTGCTGCTTTACGTCGTCGCAGCAGTGAGCTTTCGCGCGAAACCGCTCGATCTGTCGAAAGACAGCGGTGCCCACCGCGTTGACCGCGTGCTGGTCGGCGTCGCGGTGCTGTTGTTCGTCGCATTCGTGCTGCTGGCCGATTCGCATCACGCGGGTAGTGCGCTTGCGGCGATCATGGCGGGCTTCCTGATCTGGCGCCGCGAGATCGTCCTTAAAATCGACTGGTTGCTGCTGCTGATTTTCGTCTTCATGTTTATCGTGTTGCGCAGCGTCGCGGCGCTGCCGTGGGTACATGCGATGGTCGGTCAACTGGGACTGGCGACCCCGCTGCGCGCATTTGCCGCAGGGGCGATTCTTTCCCAGGGAATCAGCAATGTTCCTGCCGCGATCATGCTCGCGGAGTTCACTAAAGACTGGCGCGCGCTCGCCTTCGGCGTGAGTGTGGGTGGCTTCGGCATTGCCATCGGCTCGCTGGCGAATCTGATCGCGGTGCGGCTCTCGAAAGAGCGCGGCATGTGGCTTGCGTTTCACCTTTACTCGGTGCCGTTCTGGCTGGTGGGCGGGGCGCTGGGCGGCTGGCTTCTGTTGCATATTTGATACGGACGCCAGAGCATCTCCGTGCTAGCCTTCCGGCCCGGATCAGGCCAATTCAGCGGGCATTTTTCGCGCGCCCCCGACAGCCTTACAGTTGGCGTCCATGGGAGTCGGAAAGCAGATTTACCGCATCATGAAGCGCCTTTTCACGGGGATTATTGCGCGGCCTAAAGTCTTGAATTGCCTGCAACTATCGCTTACAATCGCCCGGATTTAATTGCACGGCAACCCCGTAAGCGTCGCGTAAGCTGGCGGACGGAATCAGACTTTCGGAACACAGCGATGGCGGTCAAAACGTCGAATCAGGCGCCAAAGAATGGGCACGACGAAGACCGCGCAGAACGCATGTTTTCCGCAGTTTCCAGTCAGCCCGTTAAGCACGGCGAGGAGTGGGATGCCGAGCAGCAAGATAACAATATCGTTCCGCTCACGCGGGCTGAAGCAGAGAAGCTGTTTGGCCCGAATGTGAGTCGTCCATCTCGCGTTACGCCTTTCAAGGTCGTGGCGGCGCAAATGGTTTTGTCCCTGGGTGCAACGCTGGTGTGGTGGCTGTTCTATAAGCCGCCGGGTGCTGCTGCGCTATCCGCGTTCCTTGGTGGAGCGATTTGCTGGGTGCCGGGCGCATTGTTCGCGGCACGCCTAAGAACACTGAGCGGCGCCGAAACAGTCATGAGCTGGATGATCGGTGAAGCGCTCAAGATGGGGACAACGATCGCGATGTTTGTCGCTATCGCGTTCTGGTATCACGACGTACGCTGGGTGCCGCTACTCATGACCTACCTCATTGCATTGAAGACGTACTGGATCGCACTCGCCTGGCGGTGAGTGGAGAGGTAACGCAAAAAATACTGGCTGGCGCAAGGCGTCGGCAAAAAGGCGCGCGTGTCTGACAAGACTCGCGCCGGCATGTTCCCGCAATAGACTGTTGTGGCGGGAGCGGCCCGAACTGATTTTCGACAATTTGGGTGGCATTAACGATATGGCAGCTAGCGAAGGAACGCGCGCGATGGATCCGTCCGAGTACATCGCGCACCACTTGCAAAACTTTTCTACCGCGCACCAGACGTCGATTTTCGATATCCACGTCTGGAATCTCGACACCCTGTTCTGGTCGATTGTTTGCGGCCTGTTCGCCATCTTCATCCTGCATCTCGCGGCCCGCAAAGCGACCTCCGGCGTGCCCGGCCGCTTCCAGTGCGCCATCGAAATGCTGGTCGAGATGGTCGAAGACCAATCGAAGTCGATGATCCACGGCAGCCGCACGTTCATTGCTCCGCTCGCACTGTTCGTGTTCGTGTGGGTTGCCCTGATGAACTCGCTCGACTTCATTCCCGTCGACTTGCCGGGTCGCGTCATCGGCTGGCTGGGTCTGTCGGAAGTCATTCCGCACCACCGTATCGTTCCGACGGCCGACCTTAACGGCACGATCGGCATCGCACTCGGTGTGTTCGTGCTGATGATTTACTACAACTTCAAGATCAAGGGCGCTGGCGGCTTCATCCATGAACTGCTGTCCGCTCCGTTCGGCGCACATCCCGTGCTGTGGATCCCGAACCTGGCACTGAACATCATCGAGTTCGTCGCGAAGACGGTTTCCCTCGGCATGCGGCTGTTCGGCAACATGTACGCGGGCGAACTGCTGTTCCTGCTGATTGCCCTGCTGGGCAGCCTCTGGAGCTTCGGCGCGGACACGACGGTGCTTGGCTTCATCGGCCACGTGATTGCCGGCAGCGTGTGGGCAATCTTCCACATTCTGATCGTGTTGCTGCAGGCCTTCATTTTCATGATGCTGACGCTGGTGTACCTCGGCCAGGCGCACGACAAGCACTAACGTGCGTTGTCGTACAACGAATTGCTTTAGTTTTTTAGTTTTTTAAATCCTAGTTCCAACCAGTTCCAAAAAGACTTTTCACAAAGGAGTGATCATGCAAGCTTTCATCGCCAACATCCAGGGTCTGACCGCCATCGGTATCGGCATCATCATCGGCCTGGGTGCAATCGGCGCCTGTATCGGTATCGGCCTGATGGGCGGCAAGTACATCGAAGCATGCGCTCGTCAGCCGGAACTGATGAACCCGCTGCAAACCAAGATGTTCCTGCTGGCTGGTCTGATCGATGCGGCGTTCCTGATTGGCGTTGGTGTGGCAATGCTGTTTGCGTTCGCGAACCCGCTGCTGTCGAAGCTGGCAGGCTGAGGTTCCTCGGAAGTTTGCGCCTGAGCTATAACTAGTGCAGGGCGCAGGGCGGAACGGGCACTTGGGCGCTGATCGAAAACAGAATCGATGAGCGCCTTGCCGTTTCACTTTCCGAACTAGCAACGTTTAAGGAAACACCGTGAATCTCAACGCAACCCTGTTTGCGCAAATGGTCGTGTTCCTGATCCTCGCGTGGTTCACGATGAAGTTCGTGTGGCCCCCGTTGATCAACGCCCTCGACGAGCGCGCGAAGAAGATCGCCGAAGGTCTGTCTGCTGCTGAAAAGGGCAAGGCGGAACTGGAAGCCGCGCACAAGCGCGTCGACCAGGAACTGGCACAGGCGCGCAACGATGGTCAGCAACGCATTGCTGATGCCGAAAAGCGCGCAGTGACCCTCGCTGACGAAATCAAGGCCCAGGCACAAGCTGAAGCCGCCCGCATTCTCGCGCAAGCGAAGGCCGATGCAGAGCAACAAGTCGTCAAGGCGCGTGAAGCGCTGCGCGGCGAAGTCGCTGTCCTCGCCGTCAAGGGCGCTGAACAGATCCTGAAGCGCGAAGTCGACCAGGCAGCTCACGCTGACCTGCTGAATCAACTGAAAGCCGAGCTCTGATCATGGCCGAACTTGCAACCATCGCCCGTCCGTACGCAGAAGCGCTATTTGGCGTGGCCGAAGCTGGTGACATCGCCGCCTGGTCCACGCTCGTGCAGGAGTTGGCAGAGGTTGCGCGTCTGCCCGAAGTGCTGTCGATCGCCACGAGCCCGAAAGTGAGCCGCGCCCAGGTCGGCGACCTGCTGTTGGCCCCGGTGAAGTCGCCGCTCAAGGACAACGCGCAAGCGAAGAATCTGGTGCAAATGCTGGTGGATAACCACCGTCTGCAACTGCTGCCGGAAATCGCCACGCAGTTCGAAGCGTTGAAGAACGCCCGCGAAGGAGCGGCCGATGCGTTGATCGTCAGCGCATTCCCGCTTGAAGGCGAGCAGTTGAACGAACTCATCGCAAGTCTCGAACGCAAGTTCAAGCGCAAGCTGAAGCCGGTGGTCGAGGTCGACTCGTCGCTGATCGGCGGCGTGCGCGTGACGGTCGGCGATGAAGTGCTCGATACCTCGGTCCGCGCGCGGCTTGCCAGCATGCAGACGGCTCTGACGGCCTGAAGCGCCTAAAGCGCTGAAGCGGCTGGCACGCAACAGAATTGACTATCAGGAGCGAATAATGCAACTCAATCCCTCTGAGATCAGCGAGCTGATCAAGAGCCGGATCCAGGGCCTTGAAGCGAGCGCAGACGTTCGCAACCAGGGCACTGTGATCTCCGTGACCGACGGTATCGTGCGTATCCACGGCCTGTCGGAAGTGATGCAGGGCGAAATGCTCGAATTCCCGGGCAACACCTACGGTCTCGCACTGAACCTCGAGCGCGACTCGGTCGGCGCCGTGATTCTGGGTGAGTACGAACACATTTCGGAAGGCGACATCGTCAAGACGACGGGCCGCATTCTCGAAGTGCCGGTGGGTCCGGAACTGCTCGGCCGTGTGGTCGATGCACTCGGCAACCCGATCGACGGCAAGGGCCCGATCAACGCCAAGAAGACCGACGCAATCGAAAAGATTGCACCGGGCGTGATCTGGCGTAAGTCAGTGTCGGAACCGGTCCAGACTGGTCTGAAGTCGATCGACGCGATGGTGCCGGTGGGTCGTGGCCAGCGCGAGCTGATCATTGGCGACCGCCAGTGCGGCAAGACGGCTGTGGCTGTCGACGCGATCATCAACCAGAAGGGCAAGAACCTCTTCTGTATCTACGTCGCGATCGGCCAGAAGGCTTCGTCGATCATGAACGTGGTGCGCAAGCTGGAAGAAACCGGCGCGCTGGAATACACGATCGTCGTGGCCGCTTCGGCTTCGGAATCGGCTGCGATGCAGTACCTCGCACCGTACGCCGGCTGCTCGATGGGCGAATACTTCCGCGACCGCGGTCAAGATGCGCTGATCGTTTATGACGACTTGACCAAGCAGGCATGGGCATACCGTCAGATCTCGCTGCTGCTGCGCCGTCCGCCGGGCCGTGAAGCGTATCCGGGCGACGTCTTCTATCTGCACTCGCGTTTGCTGGAACGTGCCGCTCGCGTCTCGGAAGAGTACGTCGAGAAGTTCACGAACGGTGAAGTCAAGGGCAAGAGCGGTTCGCTGACGGCGCTGCCGGTCATCGAAACGCAGGCAGGCGACGTGACCGCATTCGTTCCGACGAACGTGATCTCGATTACCGACGGCCAGATCTTCCTTGAAACCGACCTCTTCAACGCAGGTATCCGCCCGGCAATCAACGCCGGCGTGTCGGTGTCGCGTGTGGGTGGTGCGGCTCAAACGAAGGTCGTGAAGAAGCTGTCGGGCGGTATCCGTACCGACCTCGCGCAGTACCGTGAACTGGCGGCATTCGCCCAGTTCGCCTCGGACCTCGACGAAGCCACCCGCAAGCAGCTCGAACGCGGCCGCCGCGTGACGGAACTGCTCAAGCAGCCGCAGTATCAGCCGCTGCAAGTGTGGGAACTGGGCGTCGCGCTGTTCGCTGCGAACAACGGTTACCTCGACGACCTCGAAGTTGCGCAAGTGCTGCCGTTTGAAAAGGGCCTGCGCGATTACCTGAAGTCGAAGCACGCTGATCTGATCAAGCGCATCGAAGATACCAAGGAACTCTCGAAGGACGACGATGGCCTGCTGCATACGGCCGTCAAAGACTTCAAGAAGTCCGGCGCTTATTGATCCGCGAGTGACCTGCAAGGCGTAATCGGACCTTGAAGCGGCACGGGCCGCATGTGAATGCCCCCGCGCTGTTTCGATCGCTTTGCATGGGACCCGGGTAACCGCTAAAGCGCTAACTCGGGCCGACGCTTTGCATGGGACCCGAGTAACCGCCAGATCGGTCACTCGGGCCGACAAAGGAGCAAGCAATGGCTGGAATGAAGGAAATTCGCGGCAAGATCAAGAGCGTGCAAAACACGCGCAAGATCACGAAAGCGATGGAGATGGTGGCCGCATCGAAGATGCGCCGCGCTCAGGAGCGCATGCGCGCTGCTCGCCCGTATGCCGACAAGGTCCGCGACATCGCTGCACACATGAGCCGTTCGAACCCTGAGTATCGTCACCCGTTCATGGTGTCGAACGAAGGCGCGAAGATGGCCGGCATGATCCTCGTCACAACGGACAAGGGTTTGTGCGGCGGCATGAATACGAACGTGCTGCGCGCGGCACTGCAGAAATTCAAGGAACTGGAAGGCCAGGGCAAGACGATCGAAGCAACGGCGATCGGCACCAAGGGCCTCGGGTTTCTGAATCGCCTGCGTGCGAAGGTTGTGTCGAACGTCGTGCATCTGGGCGACACGCCGCATCTCGAGAAGCTGATCGGCGCGGTGAAAGTGCAGCTCGACATGTACTCGGAAGGCAAGATCTCGGCGGTGTACCTGGCGTACACGCGCTTCGTCAATACGATGAAGCAGGAAGCGGTGATCGAGCAACTGCTGCCGCTGTCGGCAGACCAGTTCGAGCGCACGGATGACGAGGGCACGGTTCCGAGCACCTCGTGGGACTATATCTACGAGCCGGACGCACAGGCAGTGGTGGACGAGTTGCTCGTGCGTTATGTGGAAGCGCTGGTGTATCAGGCCGTCGCGGAAAACATGGCGTCGGAGCAGTCGGCACGGATGGTCGCGATGAAGGCCGCTTCGGACAACGCGAAGACGGTCATCAACGAACTGCAGCTCGTGTACAACAAGAGCCGCCAGGCAGCGATTACGAAAGAACTGTCGGAAATCGTCGGTGGCGCTGCAGCGGTCTGACCGTAACGGTCGGGCGCGCCTTAGGGCAAGCGCTACAAAACTGCGCCTTTGCGCGAGTGAAGAATTGAGTATCTAAAGGAAAAGCGATGAGTACTACTGCTTTGGTAGAAGGCAAGATCGTACAGTGCATCGGCGCGGTGATCGACGTGGAATTCCCGCGTGAACACATGCCGAAGATTTACGACGCGCTCATTCTCGACGGTTCGGAACTGACCCTCGAAGTTCAGCAGCAGCTGGGCGACGGCGTCGTGCGGACCATCTGTCTGGGTGCATCGGACGGCCTGCGCCGCGGCACGACGGTGAAGAACACCGGCAAGCCGATCAGCGTGCCGGTTGGCAAGCCGACCCTCGGCCGGATCATGGACGTGCTGGGTCGTCCGATCGACGAAGCCGGCCCGATCAACTCGGACGTGACACGCGGTATTCACCAGAAGGCTCCGGCGTTCGACGAACTGTCGCCGTCGACCGAACTGCTCGAAACGGGTATCAAGGTGATCGACCTGATCTGCCCGTTCGCCAAGGGCGGCAAGGTGGGTCTGTTCGGTGGCGCCGGTGTGGGCAAGACCGTGAACATGATGGAACTGATCAACAACATCGCGAAAGAACACGGTGGTTACTCCGTGTTCGCTGGTGTTGGCGAGCGTACTCGTGAAGGGAACGACTTCTATCACGAAATGAAGGACTCGAACGTTCTCGACAAGGTCGCGCTGGTGTACGGCCAGATGAACGAGCCGCCGGGCAACCGTCTGCGCGTCGCGCTGACCGGTCTGACGATGGCTGAGCACTTCCGTGACGAAGGTCTGGACGTGCTGTTCTTCGTGGACAACATCTACCGTTTCACGCTGGCAGGCACGGAAGTGTCGGCACTGCTCGGCCGTATGCCGTCGGCAGTGGGCTATCAGCCGACGCTGGCTGAAGAAATGGGTAAGCTGCAAGAGCGCATTACGTCGACCAAGACTGGCTCGATCACATCGGTGCAGGCCGTGTACGTCCCTGCGGATGACTTGACCGACCCGTCGCCGGCTACGACCTTCGGCCACCTTGACGCAACCGTCGTGTTGTCGCGAGACATCGCTTCGCTAGGTATCTACCCAGCAGTCGACCCACTCGATTCGACTTCGCGTCAGATCGACCCGAACGTGATTGGCGAAGAGCACTATTCGATCACGCGCGGCGTGCAGCAAACGCTGCAGCGCTACAAGGAATTGCGCGACATTATCGCGATTCTGGGCATGGACGAACTGGCACCGGAAGACAAGCTCGCCGTGGCGCGCGCTCGTAAGATCCAGCGTTTCCTGTCGCAGCCGTTCCACGTCGCTGAAGTGTTCACGGGCTCGCCGGGCAAGTACGTGCCGCTGAAGGAAACGATCCGCGGCTTCAAGATGATCGTGGGCGGTGAATGCGATCATCTGCCGGAGCAGGCGTTCTACATGGTCGGCACGATTGACGAAGCCTTCGAGAAGGCCAAGAAGATCCAGTAAAGGTCGGGTGTAACGAGGCGGGTGCCGGCCTCGTGCGTTTCGATACGCAAAGCCGGCGCCTCTTACCACGCTCAACCCAGCCTTGCTTGGGACGAGGGCAAGCGCGAAAGCGCGAGCACTCGTCGAGCTTTGCGGGAGACCAGGGTAAGCGCTGAAGCGCTCACGCTGGTCGCCACAGGAGTCGATATGGCAACCATTAAAGTAGACGTCGTCAGCGCGGAAGAGCAGATCTTCTCGGGGCAGGCGAAATTCGTGGCGCTGCCGGGCGAAGCGGGCGAACTCGGCATTCTGCCGGGCCACACGCCGCTCATCACGCGGATTCGTCCGGGTGCAGTGCGTATCGAAGCTGAGAACGGCGAAGAAGAGTTTGTGTTCGTCGCTGGCGGCATTCTCGAAATCCAGCCGGGTGCAGTGACGGTGCTCGCCGACACGGCAATCCGCGGCAAGGATCTCGACGAAGCCAAGGCCGAAGACGCACGCAAGCGCGCCGAAGAAGCGCTGCAGAACACGGGTTCGAATCTCGAATACGCGACCGCTCAGGCGGAACTTGCGTATGCGACGGCTCAGCTCGCGGCGATTCAGCGTCTGCGCAAGCTGCGTGGTCAGAATTAAGCGGCAAGCATCAAAGAAAAAGCAGCCTGTCCGGCTGCTTTTTTTTCGGTTGTAGTTTACGTTTACGGAAAGGGAAGCAGAAGCGCAGCTTCAACAGCGGCAAAAACAGGCGATCGCCTGAGGGTAAGACTTGATGCCTCGCCGTTATTCACAGCGGCACAATCGGTCTCGAACGCATTTCAATAGAGCCAACGACTGCTCACGGAGACACCACCATGGCCACTCTCGCGTCAGGTGAAGGCGCACTCATTGAACCGAAGGACGGTCTGTCCTACGTACGCGGCTCGACGGACATTCCGCTGAGCGACGCAACAGTGGGACAGTTCCTGCTCGATACGGCGCGACGCTTCCCCGAGCGGCCGGCCGTGGTATTTCGTGAGCAGGGGATTCGCTGGACATGGCAGGTGTTCGCGCAAGAGGTCGACGTGTTCGCCGCGGGTTTGCTGGCGCAGGGCATCGGCAAAGGCGATCGCGTCGGCATCTGGTCGCCGAACCGTGTCGAGTGGTTGTTGACGCAGTTTGCTACGGCGCGCATCGGCGCCGTGCTGGTCAATATCAACCCGGCCTATCGGCTGGCGGAACTCGAGTACGCGCTGAACAAGGTCGGATGCAAGGCCATCGTTGCCGCGGAGCGTTTCAAGTCGTCCAGGTATCTCGAGATGCTGCAGGAACTGGCGCCGGAGCTCGCCAGACAGAGAGCGGGCGATGTCCAGGCAGCCCGTCTGCCGAGCCTACGCGTCGTAATACGCATGTGCGACACCGAGACGCCGGGCATGTTGAGCTTCTCCGACATCATCGAGCAGGGCCGCGCAACGCTCGACCCGGCGAAGCTCGACGCCATCGGGGCCACGCTCTCAGCTGATGATCCCATCAACATCCAGTTCACCAGCGGAACCACGGGCAATCCTAAGGGGGCGACGCTCTCGCATCGCAACGTCGTCAACAACGCCCGCTATATCGCGATGGCGATGCGTCTCTCCGAACAAGACGGCCTCTGCATCCCCGTACCGCTTTATCACTGCTTTGGGATGGTGCTGGCGGTTCTAGCCTGCGTATCGGTCGGCGCGAACATGGTTTTCCCCGGCGAAGCGTTCGACCCCGCTGCCACGCTCGCCGCCGTTGCCGAAGAAAAATGCACGGCGTTGCACGGCGTTCCGACCATGTTCATTGCAGAACTGGATCATCCAGAATTTTCAGGCTTTGACCTGACGCGCCTGCGCACAGGCATCATGGCCGGCTCGCCATGCCCGATCGAGACGATGAAAAAGGTCGTCTCGAAGATGCATCTCGCGGAAATCACGATCGCCTACGGCATGACGGAGACCAGTCCGGTGTCGTTCCAGAGTTCGACTACGGACCCGCTAGACAAGCGCACCTCGACGGTGGGTCGCGTCCAGCCGCATCTCGAAGTCAAAGTGGTCGACTCGCTGGGCAACATCGTGCCGGTTGGTGAGACTGGCGAGCTGTGTACGAAGGGCTACTCGGTGATGCAGGGCTATTGGGGCGACGAAGCCAGAACGCGCGAGAGCATTGTCGACGGCTGGATGCACTCTGGCGACCTCGCGACGCTCGACGCCGACGGCTATTGCAACATCGTCGGCCGGCTCAAGGACATGCTGATTCGCGGCGGTGAGAACATCTACCCACGCGAGATCGAGGAGTTTCTGTTCAGCCATCCGAAGATCCAGAGCGTGCAGGTATTCGGCGTGCCCGACCCGAAATACGGTGAAGAAGTGTGCGCGTGGATCGTGCTGCGGGCGGGCGAGCAGGCGAGTGTGGAAGAAGTGCAGGACTTCTGCCGCGGCCAGATCGCGCACTACAAAGTCCCGAAGTACATCCGCTTTGTCGACGAGCTACCCATGACGGTCACCGGCAAGGTACAGAAATTCGTGATGCGCGAACGGATGATCGAGGAACTGAAGGTGAGGGAAGACAAGACGGCCTGATACGACTGCGGCGTCACGTAACGATAACGTGACGCCGCCAGGCACGAACTGGAATGAGCCACCGCTTGCGAAGCCCGGTCTGAAAGCGACCTGGCAAGTGCCCCTTGGGTAACGCGCAAACGTTTGGCTAGAGAAAAAAAAAGCGGGCCTGGAGCCCGCTAAAAACCACACGCTACGGGGTTAGCGCGAGGAGACCATTGGAGGAACCGGGTGGGCAGACGCTTTATGCGTCACCCACGGTGCCAACAGGGATGCCCCTTTCCAGGGCTTCGGCGTGCTGCCGATCGGTAAGTGCATCGTATCCGCTCACACCACGCACCCAACCACATCCGTGTTGAAACCGTTGAAAAGCATTGTGGGCGAATAATTCCAGCAACGCGGTAACAAAGTGTTTCAGGTTGTAACGCCCGCCAGATAAGGCGCTCGGGGATTTATTGCCGTTGAAAGCCGTTTAAAACGTCATTCTTACCGGCGTCCTGAAGTCTGGTCGTATGGGCGCGATCGATGCTCCAGGACGTGCATCCTGCATCGTTTCCGGTTCGGTCTTCACTAAATCAAACGTCAAATTTCGATGCGTTATGCCTGTCGGATCGCCTTCCGTCTGGTGTTTGCCCATTCGATAAAACCAGAGGAATTGAGGCGAACGACCGTGCGACGCTGCGGCGTCGGGCCGAATGCGAGCGCGTCCTTATTCCTCGTCGGCCAACCAAACCGAGAACATTCAAGCGGCTATCCGGTACCCACTTACATGCGGACGCACGGTTACAGGATTGTGCTGATCAGACCCACATACGGGGACGATGCGGCCAGTCTTCAGGCGCCACCTTCGGGAGCAAAGCGCCTCGGTATGGCGCGCCGGGCCGGCCTCACTTCAACCACTTGTCCGAGATCGACTGATACTCACCGGTAGCCTGCGCCAGGTGAAGCCACTGGTCTACGTACTGCTGGAAAACCACATCGCCACGCGGTAGCAACCATGCCTTCTCGCCGTACTGGAACGGTTTGTCCGGATGCACCGAGCAAAGACCGGGGTTGAGCTTCTGCTGCAGCAGTGTCTCCGAGGCGTCTGTCACCATCACATCGGCCTTGCCGGCCAGGATCTGTTTGAAGATCGTCACGTTATCCGGATACACGGTCAGGGTCGCGTGCGGCAAGTACTGTCTTGCGAAGCGCTCGTTCGTGCCGCCCGGGTTGACGATCACCCGGGTCGCGGGCTGGTCGATCTCCGCGACCGTTTGGTACTTGCTCACGTCGTCGCAACGAACAATGGGCGTTTTACCGTCGACCATGTACGCCTGGGTGAAAAACGCGCGTTTCTGCCGTTCGAGTGACGGCGATACGCCGCCCACCCCGATATCGCACTTTGCCACGAAGTCGTTCATTAGGTTTGACCATGAGGTCTTCACGAATTCGACTTTCGCGCCCAGTGATCTGGCGAGCGACTCGGTCATGTCGATGTCGATGCCCTCGAACTGCCCGTCGCTCCGGTAGAACGAGTACGGCTTGTAGTCGCCGGTCGTACAGGCGCGCAGCGTGCCGCGCGCAACCACCTCATCGAGCCGCGACGCAGCCGCGGGAGGGCTGGCGGTGGTCTGAGCGTGCGCCCTGCCGGCCGCAGCGCCGAACAGCGCGCAGGCTACGATGCATGCTGCCTTGTTCATCGGATCTCCTCGAATTCGGTCATTGTCTGGTCAGGCCGCTGATCATAGCCCGGCAATTCGCCCTTGAATATTGGCCGGATGGCCGAGACAGCCCGGCCGCAGACGACCGCTATAGTCGCGATCCATGAAGATGCGAGATGGGGCGCGCCACGTCCGGTAAAATGGCTCTTTGCCTTCAGTCGTCCGCATCGTGGCCCATAACCTTCTCAACGACACCTTCCTGCGCGCGCTGCTGCGCCAGCCGACCGACTACACGCCGATCTGGCTGATGCGTCAGGCGGGCCGCTACCTGCCCGAGTACAACGCAACGCGCAGCCGCGCCGGCAGCTTTCTCGGCCTGGCGAAAAGTCCGGCCTACGCGACTGAAGTCACGCTACAGCCGCTTGATCGCTACCCGCTCGACGCGGCCATCCTGTTCTCCGACATCCTCACGGTGCCGGACGCCATGGGCCTCGGGCTGGAGTTCGTGACCGGCGAAGGGCCGAAGTTTGCCCGTCCGGTGCGCACCGAAGCCGACGTTGCTCGTCTTGCCGTGCCCGACATCGACGCCACGCTGCGCTATGTGACCGACGCGGTCAGTGAAATCCGCAAGGCGCTGACGGATGCGCAAGGCCGTCAACGTGTGCCGCTGATCGGCTTTTCGGGCAGTCCGTGGACGCTGGCCTGCTACATGGTGGAAGGCGCCGGCTCGGCGGATTTCCGCACCGTGAAGTCCATGCTGTATTCCCGTCCGGATCTGATGCAGCGCATTCTCGAAATCAATGCGCAGAGCGTGGCGGCATACCTGAACGCGCAGATCGAAGCCGGCGCACAAGCCGTGATGATTTTCGACAGCTGGGGCGGCGCGCTGGCTGACGGTGTTTTTCAGCGCTTCTCGCTGCACTACATTAAGCAGGTGGTGAGCCAGCTCAAGCGCACTCACGACGGTGAGAAGGTGCCCGTGATCACCTTCACGAAGGGCGGCGGCCTGTGGCTCGAAGAAATTGCGGCGAGCGGCGTCGACGCGGTGGGTCTCGACTGGACGGTGAATCTCGCCAGCGCACGCGAGCGTGTCGGCGGCCGGGTGGCCCTGCAGGGCAATATCGATCCGTCCGTGCTGTTCGCGCCGCCCTCGGCGATTCGCATGGAAGCGCGGGCCGTGCTCGACAGTTTCGGCAACCATCCGGGCCACGTCTTCAATCTCGGCCACGGCATTTCGCAGTTCACGCCACCCGAACACGTCGCAGAACTGGTCGACGAAGTGCATCGTCACAGCCGCGCCGTTCGCGCTGCTGGAGCAGGCGGAACGCCCCTCGCTACGTGACAATTTTGTTGCACTGCGGCGAGCTGGGCTCTCGGCGTAAGGGAAAAATAGTGTTAACCGGGCCGTCAGATGGCGCTTCCGCCGTTGTCAAGACTTGACTTATGCACACTTATCACGCTGCGGCGCGGTAGAGGCTTTCATCGCAGCATTGCGCTTGCAAGTTGTGTGGACATGAGATCAAGTCCTTGACTGGCAAGGGTTTCCACGGACCGGATAGAAATGTGCGAAATCCCACACAAGGCAGTAGCGGCGCGGTTTTCCGGCCATCCAGACGAAGTTCTCAACAAAGTTATCCACAGGGCGCGCGGGCCAACAGCAATTGTTCAGTCGAATCCAAAACTTAGCGCAGAAAGTGAAGTTTTACTTTAACTTTGCCTTGGCCCCCGTCAATTCACGGTGCGCAGCGCGAGGCAGTGTGCCGCATCCCTCTGCTCAGATTGCCCGGCTGAACCCGACTTGAGCCACGTCTTCGTCCGCGTCGCGCTGGATCATCCATTGCCGACCTTGTTCGACTATCGCTGCGACGCCATGGAGCCGCCGCAGCCGGGCACGCTCGTCAGCGTGCCGTTCGGTCGGCGTCAGGTAGTGGGGCTCGTCTGCGAAGTGACTGCTCACAGTGACGTGCCCGCAGACAAGCTGCGCGCTCTGGACAGTATCTGCGATGCCTGCCCCCCTCTGTCCGCCGAATGGCTGGCGTTGGCGGCCTTTGCTGCGGATTACTATCAGCGGGGCCTTGGCGAGGTCGCGTTGCCGGCTTTGCCGCAAGCGCTACGCGACCCGTCGCGCTGGGTGCGCCTGTTAGCGCCTCAGGAGCGCTACAGTTTGCTGCCGGCCGGTCGCGCGGCGCTGCCCAACGCGTTGCCGGTTCGCGCGAGCGCATTACGACGCCTGGCTCAGGCGCTGGTCGACGAAGACGCCTTACTGGCAGCGGACGCGCGCGTGATTCATCCCAAAGCCGTCGCGACGCTCGATGCCTGGCAAGCCGAAGGCTGGGTGGCGCTGGAGGTGACGGAAGCGGCCGCGCTGGCTGCGCCGGTAGTGAGTGCCGCCGCGCTGCAGGCCGCCGCACCTGATTTGCCCACCCCCACTGACGAGCAGGCCGCTGCGGTCGAAGCGATCCGCGACGCTGACGGCTTCGCCCCATTCCTGCTGCACGGCGTGACTGGCAGCGGCAAAACCGAAGTGTATTTGCGTGCCCTCGCTGCCATTCTCGCGGCACGGCCCGATGCCCAGGCGCTCGTCCTCGTCCCCGAAATCAATCTCACGCCGCAGTTCGAAGCCGCGTTCCGCGCGCGTTTCGCCGCGCTCGACGGTACTTCGATCGTCACCTTGCATAGCGGGCTCGCGGAAGGCGAACGGGCGCGCAACTGGTTCGCCGCGCACAGCGGCCGGGCGCGCATCGTACTCGGCACGCGGCTCGCGGTACTGGCCTCGCTGCCGCGGCTCGCGATCATCGTGGTCGACGAAGAGCACGATCCCGCTTACAAACAGCAGGAAGGCTTGCGCTACTCGGCGCGCGATCTGGCCATCTGGCGCGCCAAGCAACTGGGCTTGCCGGTGGTACTGGGCTCCGCGACGCCCTCGCTCGAAAGCTGGTGGCAGGCTGACCAGGGGCGCTATACGCGGCTCACGCTTTCGCGCCGCGCGGTCGCCGCTGCCGTCTTGCCGACCGTCAAGCTGATCGATCTGGAAGAAGAGCGGCGCCGCGGGCGGGCGTCGGTGGAAGGGCTGTCGGGGCCGCTGATTGCGGCCTTGAAAGCGCGCCTCGAAAAGGGCGAACAAAGCCTCGTGTTTCTGAACCGCCGCGGTTACGCGCCGCAACTGTCCTGCGACGCCTGCGGCTGGGTGGCCGGTTGTCCGCGCTGCAGCGCCTATGCCGTGTTGCACAAGCCGGAGCGCGCGCTGCGGTGCCATCACTGCGGCTGGGAAGCGCGCATTCCGCGTTCGTGCCCGGATTGCGGCAACGTGGATATCGCGCCGCTCGGACGCGGCACGCAACGTGTCGAGGAGACGCTGGCTACCGCGGTGCCGGGTGCGCGGGTACTACGCATCGACGCCGACAGCACGCGCCGCAAAGGCAGCGCGCAGGCGCTGTTCTCCGATGTCCACGCGGGCGACGTCGACATCCTCGTGGGCACGCAGATGATTGCCAAAGGCCACGACTTCCAGCGGGTTTCACTGGTGGGCGTGCTCAATGCCGACACCGCGCTGTTCTCCCACGATTTCCGCGCAAGCGAGCGCCTGTTCGCGCAGCTGATGCAGGTGAGCGGCCGCGCCGGGCGCGCCGGGCTGCCCGGCGACGTACTGGTGCAGACGCGTTATCCACGACATGCGCTGTATCACGCGCTGGCGCGGCACGACTACGTGGGTTTTGCCAACTCGACGCTGGCCGAGCGCCGCGACGCCCATCTACCGCCGTTCGTCTATCAGACGCTGCTACGCGCCGAAGGCCGCACGCTCGAAGCGGCGCTGGCCTTCCTGCAACAGGCCGCCGCGGCGCTGGCGGAGATGCCCTCCGCCGAGCGCGTGACGGTCTACGATGCGGTGCCGCTCACCATCGTCAAGGTGATGCACGTGCATCGCGCGCAATTGCTGATCGAAAGTGCCTCGCGCGCGGCGTTGCAAGCCACGCTGCGGGCCTGGCAACCGGTTCTGCGCACCTTGAAAGGCGTGTTGCGCTGGAATCTCGAAGTCGATCCGCTCGACATCTGACGCTTCAGGCACACGCAGCGGTCTCCGGCCGGCGCGCAAATCCCTTTCAGTCATATTCATAGAGCGAAAGGTCGTTTCAGTTCTGAAAGCCATTCGTCTATATTTCGCCAAATCGGCGCAGTTTTAACAACAATCCCAACTTTCCCGCGCCGACGCACCTCAACTCTCGGGGCTTTGCGATGAGCGATACCAATCACAGCCTGCCGGCGGGCGCAGCACCGGCCAAATCCGATTCCAACCGCGACACAGCCTCCACCACCACGAGGCGCGGTGGCGGCCTGTTCGCCACCGAAGACTGGTGGGCCGTGTGGATCGGCTTGCTGGTCATCGTTGTCGCGTGGGCGTTGTTCGCGTCGGGCAGCAGCATCAAATGGCTCGCCGTCGCGCCCGCCAAATGGTCGGACCCAGCGGCTGCCGCTCAGGATCTGGTCAGACACCTGCCGAACTATGCCGCGCTGTTCGTCGTGTTTGCCGTGTTGTTCGGCGTGAGCCTCGCGGCCCTGAAACAGCGGATCGCGCATTTTCTGCCGTCGTTCCTGATCCTGTTCGTCGCGTCGATCGTGATTTTCTTCCTGGGCGCGTGGATCAACGCGTCGAAGTACAACCTCGAACCGCCGCTGGTTGCGCTCGCGCTGGGTCTGGTGATCTCGAACGTTTTCCGGTTGCCCGAGTGGTTTTCCGCAGGATTGCGCGTCGAGTTCTATATCAAGGTGGGCATCGTGCTGCTCGGTGCGACGCTGCCGTTCACCTTGCTGGTGTGGGCCGGTCCGGTCGCGGTCGGGCAGGCGAGCATCGTTTCGCTGGTGACCTTCTTCGTGATCTTCCTTGCCGCCAAGGCGTTCGGCCTCGACCGCCGCTTTGCCGCGGTGCTCGGCGTGGGCGGAGCAGTGTGCGGCGTTTCGGCGGCGATTGCGATTGCGGGCGCCGTGCGCGCCAAGCGCGAGCAGGCGTCGGTGGCGATTACGCTCGTGATCCTGTGGGCGATCGTGATGATCTTCGTGCTGCCGTTCGCCTCGCGCTCGCTCGGGCTGTCGACCGCCGTCGCCGGTGCGTGGATCGGCACGTCTGAATTTGCAGATGCAGCCGGTATCGCCGCTGCCCAGGCCTATGGCGATTTCGCGAAGCACGCGGGCAGTGCGATTGCCGGTGCGCCGGAAGCCTCGCTGCAGGCTTTCACGCTGATGAAGGTCGTGGGGCGCGATATCTGGATCGGCATCTGGGCGTTCGTGCTGGCGATCGTCGCGACTACCCGCTGGGAGAGCGAGGACCACGGCGTCAAGGCCAAAGCCAACGCCGGTGAGATCTGGGCCCGTTTTCCGAAATTCGTGATCGGCTTCGTGATTGCGTCGGCGCTCGTGACGTGGATCGCGAGCCACTATTCGCTGGTGGATTACCGCAAGGTGGTGACGCCGGAATTCGTCGCGCCGATCACCGCGCTGCGCACCTGGGCGTTTATTTTCTGCTTCCTGAGCATCGGCCTGACGACGCGTCTGCGCCTGCTGAGCGCCACCGGCCTCAAGCCTTTCCTGGCGTTCACGGCTGGTGTGGTCGTCAATATCGCCATCGGCTACGCGCTGTCCGCGCACGTGTTCGCGTCGTACTGGAACAGCCTGGGACAGGGCTCATGACTGAGCCAGCCGAACGCACAGACGCAACTCGGCCGGCACTGCGCGCGTGCCGGCCGAGTTGCGCCGGTTGCCGGTACCGTGCGGACGATCGCGCAACGCTGGAACAGAGCATTCCGGGCCTTGCTGTATTCAGTTCGGGATTTGGAGCGAGCGTGGCGGCAAGCCGGCTTTGCCGCCTGCACGACCAGCTCGTCTCGCCGGATGACGCCTGCAGCCAGTTCGTGGCCCGCAGCTGATCCGCTGTCCGCAGAGGTTTTATTCCTGCACGGCGCTGCGCGCGCCGTTGGGCGCCCGGCGCTGATCGGGCGTTTCCCTTGCCACCGAGCACGTCGCACCGCGAATGAAGAGCACCGCACACATCGCGCACATCGTCCAGATTCCTGCCACTACCAGCCACTTTTCCATTTCGACCACCCCGTAAGCCCCGTACCGTGCGCTATCGCGCATTCTTACTCTGTATAACGGCGCGGTTCCGGATTCGATAAGGGTTGTCAAAAAAGAAATTCATAGGGGAAAGTACTGATGCTGCGGAGCGCTGCTTCCGGAGCGCCGCCACCCGCCTGAAACCCCGGCAGGACAAGGCTTTGACAATGGTGCAACCACGTTATCCTGGTGGTTGCACCTTTTTATTGGGAGGCGTACGATTCGGCCAACTTACTAGTGTTTGGCCGGCGCGCGATGGCTGGCCTATGAAGAAGGAAACATGGCTAGCACCACTCTCGGCGTCAAGGTTGACGACCTCCTGCGTTCCCGGCTGAAAGATGCCGCCACCCGTCTCGAACGGACTCCGCACTGGCTCATCAAGCAGGCGATCTTTGCGTATCTCGAACGGATCGAACACGGCCAATTGCCCGCCGAACTGTCCGGCGTCAGCGGCTCGGCCGAGCTGGGCGACGGCGCGAGCGTCGAAGCCGAAGAGGACGGTGCCTCGCATCCCTTCCTCGACTTCGCCCAGAACGTGCAACCGCAATCGGTGTTGCGCGCGGCGATCACCGCCGCTTACCGTCGTCCCGAGCCGGAATGCCTGCCGTTCCTGCTCGGTCAGGCGCGTTTGCCGGCCAATCTCGCCAACGACGTGCAGACGATGGCCAGCAAGCTGGTCGAAACGCTGCGCGGCAAGAGCAAAGGCGGCGGCGTCGAAGGGCTGATTCACGAGTTTTCGCTGTCGAGCCAGGAAGGCGTGGCGCTGATGTGTCTGGCCGAAGCGCTGCTGCGGATTCCCGATCGCGCCACGCGCGACGCGTTGATCCGCGACAAGATCAGCAAGGGCGACTGGCGATCGCACGTCGGCCAGGCGCCGTCGCTGTTCGTCAATGCCGCCACTTGGGGGCTGATGATCACCGGCAAGCTGGTGACGACCAATAGCGAAACGGGTCTGTCGTCGGCGCTGACGCGTCTGATCGGCAAGGGCGGCGAGCCGCTGATCCGCAAGGGCGTCGATATGGCGATGCGCCTGATGGGCGAGCAGTTCGTCACCGGCGAGAACATCTCCGAGGCGCTGGCGAACAGCCGCAAGTTCGAGGCGCGCGGTTTCCGCTACTCGTACGACATGCTCGGCGAAGCGGCCACCACTGAGGCCGATGCGCAGCGCTACTACGCCTCGTACGAGCAGGCGATCCACGCCATTGGCAAGGCGGCGGGCGGTCGCGGCATCT
Organism: Paraburkholderia sp. GAS41; assembly: GCF_050436545.1. NCBI lineage: Bacteria > Pseudomonadati > Pseudomonadota > Betaproteobacteria > Burkholderiales > Burkholderiaceae > Paraburkholderia > Paraburkholderia sp. GAS41. The sequence continues at coordinate 187,699 of NZ_JBNDMK010000005.1, read as the reverse complement.
ACGAAGGCCCAGGCATTTCGATCAAGCTGTCGGCGCTGCACGCGCGCTATTCGCGCTCGCAGCAGGAACGCACGATGAGCGAGCTGCTGCCGCGCGTGCGTTCGCTCGCCATCCTCGCGCGCCGTTACGACATTGGCCTGAACATCGACGCTGAAGAGGCCGACCGCCTCGAAATCTCGCTGGATCTGCTCGAAGCGCTGTGCTTCGATCAGGAGCTGGCGGGCTGGAACGGGATTGGGTTCGTGGTGCAGGCGTATCAGAAGCGCTGCCCGTTCGTGATCGACTATATCGTCGATTTGGCGCGCCGCAGCCGTCACCGCATCATGGTGCGCCTCGTGAAGGGCGCCTACTGGGATACCGAGATCAAGCGTGCGCAAGTGGACGGCCTCGAAGGCTATCCGGTCTATACGCGCAAGATCTACACGGACGTGTCGTACCTCGCCTGCGCGAAAAAGCTGCTCGGCGCACCGGACGCGGTATATCCGCAGTTCGCCACGCATAACGCGCATACGCTTTCGGCGATCTATCACCTCGCGGGTCAGAACTACTATCCCGGTCAGTATGAGTTCCAGTGCCTGCACGGCATGGGCGAGCCGCTCTATGAAGAAGTCACCGGCCGCGACAAGCTGAATCGTCCGTGCCGCGTCTACGCACCGGTCGGAACGCACGAAACGCTGCTGGCGTATCTCGTGCGGCGTCTGCTGGAAAACGGCGCGAATACGTCGTTCGTGAACCGCATCGCGGATGAAAACGTCGCGATCAAGGATCTGGTCGCCGATCCGGTGGAAGAAGCGTCGAAGGTCGCGCCGCTCGGCGCGCCGCACGCGAAGATTCCGTTGCCGCGCAATCTGTATGGCGCGGAGCGTCTCAATTCGATGGGCCTCGATCTGTCGAACGAGCATCGACTGGCGTCGCTCTCGTCGGCGCTGCTGGCAAGCGCGCATCATCCGTGGCGCGCGGCGCCGATGCTCGAAGATAACGAAATCGCCGTAGGAACGGCGCGCGATGTGCGCAATCCCGCCGATCATCGCGACCTCGTCGGTACGGTGGTCGAAGCGACGGCGGAGCACGTCAGCGCCGCGCTCGCGCATGCGGTGGCCGCCGCGCCGATCTGGCAGGCGACGCCGGTCGACGCGCGCGCCGATTGTCTCGCGCGTGCAGCAGATCTGCTGGAAGCGCAGATGCATACGCTCATGGGTCTGGTGGTGCGCGAAGCGGGCAAGTCGCTGCCGAACGCGGTGGCGGAAATCCGTGAGGCGATCGACTTCCTGCGCTATTACTCGGCGCAGATCCGCACGGAGTTCTCGAACGACACGCACCGCCCGCTCGGTCCGGTCGTCTGTATCAGCCCGTGGAACTTCCCGCTGGCGATTTTCATGGGCCAGGTTGCCGCAGCGCTTGCCGCCGGCAATACGGTGCTCGCGAAGCCCGCCGAACAGACTCCGCTGATCGCGGCGCAAGCGGTGCGCATCCTGCGCGAAGCCGGCGTGCCGGCGGGCGCGGTGCAACTTTTGCCAGGCGACGGCGAGACGGTCGGTGCGGCACTCGTGGCCGATGTCCGCACCCGCGCGGTGATGTTCACCGGTTCGACCGAAGTCGCGCGTCTCATCAACAGGACGCTCTCGAATCGTCTGGACGCCGAAGGCAAGCCGATTCCGCTGATCGCCGAAACCGGCGGCCAGAACGCGATGATCGTCGATTCGTCGGCGCTCGCCGAGCAGGTGGTGGCCGACGTGTTGAACTCGGCGTTCGACTCGGCCGGTCAACGCTGTTCCGCGTTGCGCGTTCTTTGTCTGCAGGACGACGTCGCGGATCGCACGCTGGAAATGCTGACGGGCGCGATGCGCGAACTCGCGGTGGGCAACCCGGATCGCCTGTCGATCGACGTGGGCCCGGTGATCGATGTGGAAGCGAAGCGCGGCATCGACGCCCACGTCGCGGCGATGCGCGAGAAAGGTCGCAAGGTCGAACAACTGGCGATGCCGGAAGGCGGCGCACAAGGCACCTTCGTGCCGCCGACGCTGATCGAACTCGACAGCATCGACGAGCTGAAGCGTGAAGTGTTCGGTCCGGTGCTGCACGTGGTGCGCTACCGCCGCAACGCGCTCGACAAGCTGCTGGAACAGATCCGCGCGACCGGCTACGGCCTGACGCTGGGCATCCATACGCGGATCGACGAGACCATCGCGCATGTCATCAGCCGTGCGCATGTGGGCAATATCTACGTGAACCGGAACGTGGTGGGCGCGGTGGTCGGCGTGCAACCGTTTGGCGGCGAAGGTCTGTCGGGCACGGGGCCGAAGGCGGGCGGCGCGCTGTATCTGCAGCGCCTGCTGGCGACGCGTCCGGCGGGGCTGCCGAAGTCGTTGGCGCAGTCGTTGGTCACCGACGCGCCGTCGGCGGGCGTAAACGGGGATAATCGGGGCGGCGACAATCCGTCTGCGCCACTGACAACCCTGCGTGACTGGCTGATCAGTGAACGCCAGCCGGCACTCGCGGCGCGTTGCGACGGTTACCTGTCGCAAGGTCTTGCGGGCGCGACGGCCGTGCTGCCTGGACCGACCGGCGAGCGCAATACCTACACGCTGGGCGCGCGTGGCACGGTGCTGTGCGTGGCGTCGACGGCGAGCGGCGCACGCGTGCAGTTTGCCGCGGCGCTGGCCACCAGCAATCGCGCGCTGTTCGAAGGGGCGGCTGGCGAGCAACTGGTGTCAGCGCTGCCGGCCGCACTGAAGCCGTACGCGAGCGTGAAGAAGAACGCCGACACGTCGTTCGATGCCGTGCTGTTCGAAGGGGATAGCGATGAACTGCTCGCGCTGGTGAAGGAAGTGGCCAAGCGCGCCGGTCCGATCGTCTCGGTTCAGGGCGTGGCGGCACGTGCGCTGGAAAGCGGCGACGAGGACTACGCACTCGAACGTCTCCTCACGGAACGCTCGGTCAGCGTGAACACGGCGGCAGCGGGCGGTAATGCGAATTTGATGACGATCGGTTGAGCCAACCTTTAACGGTCGATTCAATAAAACGGAAGCGGTACGGCGACCCCGAAACCGCTCCACACATACCTGGTACCAAGGAGAAGCTATGCAATACAAGATGAAACAGCTGGCAGGCGCGACGCTCGTCGCGGCCATGTCGCTGTCGGGGGCTGCACACGCACAACAGGTTGAAGACGTGAAGGTGGGTTTTGCAGGCCCGATGACGGGCGCACAGGCTCACTATGGCAAGGACTTCCAGAACGGCATCACGCTGGCTGTGGAAGAAGAGAACGCCACCAAGCCGGTGATCGGCGGCAAGCCGGTTCGCTTCGTGCTGGACTCGGCCGACGACCAGGCTGACCCGCGCACCGGTACGACCGTCGCGCAGAAGCTGGTGGACGACGGCATCAAGGGCATGCTCGGTCACTTCAACTCGGGTACGACGATCCCCGCATCGCGCATCTACGCGAACGCAGGCATCCCCGAAATCGCCATGGCGACGGCGCCTGAATACACGCAGCAAGGCTTCAAGACCACGTTCCGGATGATGACGTCCGATACGCAGCAAGGTTCGGTCGCGGGCACGTTCGCGGTGAAGAACCTGGGCATGAAGAAGATCGCGATTGTCGATGACCGCACGGCTTACGGTCAGGGTCTTGCCGATCAGTTCGAGAAGGCAGCGAAGGCGTCGGGTGCGACGATCGTCGATCGTGAGTTCACCAATGACAAGGCTGTCGACTTCAAGTCGATTCTGACCAAGCTGAAGTCGGTCAATCCTGATCTGATCTACTACGGTGGTGCTGATTCGCAAGCGGCGCCGATGGTCAAGCAGATGAAGACGCTGGGCGTCAAGGCTCCGCTGATGGGCGGTGAGATGGTTCACACGCCGACGTTCCTGCAGCTGGCTGGTGATGCGGCTAATGGCACGGTGGCTTCGCTGGCTGGTCTGCCGTTGGAGCAGATGCCTGGTGGTGCTGATTACGTCGCCAAGTACAAGAAGCGCTTCAATGAAGACGTGCAGACGTACTCGCCGTATGCCTATGATGGCGCGATGGCCATGTTCGATGCCATGAAGAAGGCTAACTCCACCGATCCGGCCAAGTATCTGCCGCTGCTCGCCAAGACTGATATTCCTGCTGTCACGAGTACTCATCTCGAGTATGACGCCAGGGGCGATCTGAAGAATGGTGGGATTACGCTGTATAAGGTTGTCGACGGTAAGTGGACGACGCTGCAAAGCGTGGGTGGAAAGTAAGCTTTTTTTGCCGGACGGCGCTTGAGGGTGGTGTTTGAGCGCGGGTTGTTTCGGCTTGGCTGTTGTAGCCCTGCGGGTCTGTTCTGACTCGTGGGGCTTTGTTTTTTTGCCTTTGGTTTTTTGCTTTTTTGCTTTGGATTTTGGCCGTCAACAGCGATAGAACCGAGCATGCCTCATCGCCACATCACAAGTGGGCCGCGATCCATGTTCATGTGATCGCATCAGGCGCCTGGTACGTGAAGTTCCACTTCATCGGTGATCCGGATACCCTGTTTATCAGCGTTCATCAGTGAGCGGAGCCATGAACACGAAATTGTATGAAGAGGGCGAGAAAAGTAAGGCAATCTGCGAGACTTGCGATCAGATTGTCACCACCACCTTCGTCCGGCGTGACGTGCCGTTTAGCGACGGCAACGGTGAGGCGAAAAATATTCTCGTTTCTGTCTGCGACCTTTGCGATGAGATGGTTGCAGTTCCAGCGCAGTCCACACCGGCTATTCGCGAAGCGCGTTTAAAGATAGTCAAAGCCGTCGAGGCTCAGTTGCCCGCTATTTATCTGGATATGCTCGACCTCGCGGCATACACCATCGACAGCGCAAGCTCCACTGAGTTTCGCAAGGTTCTGATGGTCTTTTATCTGCATCGCTTCGCTTCCGGTGAGTATCCGAGGGAGCGCCTGCTGCGAGCCCATCGCGCAGGCATGGAGCGTTTCAAGGAAGAGCGCGGAGCGGCACGCAGGCGCCTCTCCATGAAGGTGACGCCACGCATCGCTGAAGACATCCAGACGCTGATCGACGATACGTCCATGAGTCAGACGGAAGTGATCAAGTCGGTGATCTATCAGATTCAGGCGGACGTGGTCCAGGCGCGCAAACCAGCTTTGATGAAAGAGCTCAGCGCCTTGTCCGTGATTTCCGCCTAGCGGGGGATGGTTGCGAGCGCGTTGGGCGGTCCCGCTCACCAGGACCACCCGTGACCGCCTGTTTCTACTCGCCCCGCAATTTGCGTCCCTGTTCCCTGATCTGCTCCAGGGTCGCGCCCGGTGTGCTCGCTTCCTGCGGCATGCGAATTTCGATCACCGCCGCGCGTTTCGCCGCCAGCGAACGTTCGAGCGCCGGCAGGAAATCTTCCGTACGCTCCACCGTCTCGCCATGCGCGCCAAACGATCGCGCGAATGCCGCGAAATCAGGATTCGTGAGACCGGTTCCGTGCACGCGGTTCGGATAATGCCGCTCCTGATGCATGCGGATCGTGCCGAAGTGACTGTTGTTCACCACAATGAACAGGACGTGCAAGTCGTATTGCATCGCCGTCGCCAGCTCCTGGGCGGACATCATGAAGCAGCCATCCCCAGCCAGCGCCACCACCGCGCGCTGCGGATAGAGCGACTTCGCTGCAATCGCCGCCGGCACGCCGTAGCCCATCGCGCCGCTCGTCGGTGCCAACTGCGAGCGGAAATGCCGGTACGAGAAATGACGATGCAGCCAGGTCGCGTAGTTGCCCGCGCCATTGGTCAAGATGGCGTCGTGGGGCAAGTGCGCGCGCAGTTGCTGAATCACTTCACCCATCTGCACGTCGCCCGGGATTGGACGCGGTGTGCGCCAGTCGAGATAGGCGCGGTGTGCCTCGTCCGCGCTTCCCGTCCACGCTAACGCGGCCGAAGGAGGCTGCAATGATGCAAGAAGGGAGGCAAGTTCGGGCATCCCCGAGACGATCGGCAAATCCGCCGAATACACGCGGCCCAATTCCTCCGCGCCCTGATGCACGTGAACCAAGGTCTGCTTCGTTTTGGGAATGTCCAGCAACGTGTAGCCGTTGGTCGTCGCTTCACCGAGGCGCGGGCCGAATACCAGCAGCAGGTCCGCATCGCGGATGCGTTTCGCCAACGCCGGGTTGATGCCGAGGCCCACATCGCCCGCGTAATTCTGGTGGTCGTTATCGAGCGTGTCCTGGAAGCGGAACGCGAGGCCAATCGGCAACTGCCAGTTTTCGACAAAGCGCTTTAGATCGGCACGCGCATCGGGTGTCCAACCGCTGCCGCCGGCGATGATCATCGGTCGCTGGGCGCCTTCGAGCAATTGCCGCAGTTGCTCGATCTGCGCCATCGAGGGCGACGCAGCCACGCGGTGATACACCGGCGCACCCGGCACTACGGGGCACAATTCGCTCAACACGTCTTCCGGCAACGACAGTACCACCGGGCCTGGCCGTCCCGAAGTCGCGGTGTGAAACGCGTGGCTGAGGTATTCAGGAATCCGCTTCGGATCGTCGATCTGTGCGACCCATTTGGCCATCTGGCCGAACATGCGCCGATAGTCGATTTCCTGGAAGGCTTCGCGGTCCAGATGCTCGCGTGCGCATTGGCCGATCAGCAGAATCATCGGCGTCGAATCCTGGAACGCGGTGTGCACACCAATCGAGGCGTGCGTCGCGCCGGGTCCGCGCGTGACGAGCGCGACGCCTGGGCGCCCGGTCAGCTTGCCGACGGCTTCAGCCATATTGGCCGCGGCAGCTTCGTGCCGGCACACGATGGTCTGGATACGCTCGGTCTCATCATGCAGCGAGTCGAGCACGGCAAGAAAACTCTCACCGGGAACGCAGAAAACACGTTCGACACCATGCGTCAGCAAGGCATCGACTACAAGGCGCGCACCAGTGGTGGTGGCGGAAGCGGGAACGTTCGGCAGCGGCATTGCGATGAAGCCTCCAGTCGGGTCGGTCGGGCTGATTAGCTTCGACAGCTTACGCCGACTGGGTGACCGGTGTCACGACGTCAGACGATGACGCGATGCATCATCTCAGGCACGGCGCAAGGACGCGGGCAACGCCAGATGCCACACGCAACACGCGAGCCCATCAACACTCGACGATATTCACCGCCAACCCGCCGCGCGAGGTTTCCTTGTACTTGGTCTTCATATCGGCGCCGGTTTCACGCATCGTCTTGATGACCGAGTCCAGCGAAACATAGTGACTGCCGTCGCCGCGCAGGGCCATCCGTGCCGCGTTGACCGCTTTCACCGACGCCATCGCATTGCGTTCGATGCACGGAATCTGCACCATGCCGCCCACCGGGTCGCAGGTCAGTCCAAGGTTGTGTTCCATGCCGATTTCCGCGGCATTCTCAACCTGCTCCGGCGTGCCACCCATGACGGCCGCCAACGCGCCTGCCGCCATCGAGCATGCCACTCCCACCTCGCCCTGGCAGCCCACTTCCGCGCCCGAGATCGATGCATTCAGCTTGTACAGAATGCCGATTGCCGCCGCCGTCATCAGAAAATCGATCACACCTTGCGGGTTCGAGCCCGGCATAAACCGCGTGTAGTAATGCAGCACCGCCGGAATAATTCCAGCGGCGCCGTTGGTCGGCGCGGTGACCACCCGTCCGCCGGCCGCATTCTCTTCATTGACGGCGATCGCGTACAGATTGATCCAGTCGACCATCGACAGCGGATCGCGCAGCGCCAACTCCGGATTCCCCGACAGCGAGCGATACAGCTGGGGCGCGCGCCGCTTCACCTGGAACGGTCCCGGCAGCGTGCCGTCAGCATCCGGATTGCCGATGCCGCAACCGCGCGCGACACACGACTGCATCACGTCCCAGATCTTCATCAAGCCAGCGTGTGTCTGTTCTTCGGTATGCCACACGCGCTCGTTTTCCCACATCAACTGCGCGATGCTCTTACCGGTGGCGTTGCACAGCGCCAGCAGTTCATTGCCGCTGCGAAACGGATGCGGTAATTGATCGACGGCGCTCAGCACCTTGGTATTCGGCGCACCGGCGGTGACCACAAAGCCGCCGCCAACCGACAGATACGTCGACTCGCGCAGCGTCTCACCTTGCGCGTCGAAGGCACGCAGCTTGAGTCCGTTCGGATGCTCGGTGAGCGCCTGACGATAGAACGAAATGTGATCCTTCTGCACGAACGGCACCGGATGGGTGCCGAGCAGCGCCAGCGAGCGCGAAGTGCGTACCGCTTCAAGACGCTGCGCGATCGTGTCGGGGTCGACGGTATCCGGCGCATCGCCCATCAGGCCAAGCATCACGCCGCGGTCGGTGCCGTGGCCCTTGCCGGTTGCACCGAGCGAACCGTACAGATCGACCTTCACCGAAGCCGTGGCCGGCAGCAATCCATCGCGCTCGAGCCCTTGAACGAACATCAGCGCCGCGCGCATCGGCCCGACCGTATGCGAACTGGACGGCCCAATGCCGATTTTGAAGAGGTCGAACACGCTGACTGCCATTACTGCTCCTGCTTAAGAAAAAATCGGATTTACCGCGCGGGCAGCGGCAGGCACACGGCCAGCCACGCGGGCGGGGTCGGCGCCAGATGCAGCGCGATCGGCGTATAGCGGCCATCGAGCCGCGCAGCCAGGTGAAACAGTTCCGCCGCATTCTTCGGATCCCACTGACCCGAATAGCCCGGCAAGCCGGCTTCGCGACGCTTTGCATCGAACGGGACGTCCGAATGCACAAATTCGTCATGCGTCTTCGTGCCCAATGCGTAGGGCGTCAACCAGTTGAGTGCGGCTGCCAGCGTCGCACCATTGGTTGCCTTCTCCGGCAACCAGTTGCGGTTGTGGCGCCGTGCCGCGAGCGCCGCGGTTACGAGCGGCTGCAAGTCGTAGGTCACATAATGCAGCGCATCGCGCTCCTTGAAGTCGATCGTCGCGCCGTCCGGCTCGATGTTGTCCCCAAGGTGTTCCACGAACAGACGCTGCGCCGCGTTGATCATCTTGCGGTTGTCGAGCGTGAAAGCCGCCATTGCGATCAACTTGATGCGGTGGCTCTGCCAGTTGTTGCGAAGATTGCCCGTTAGCGGACGCGGCTGCGCGTCGATCTGCGCGATATAACCGTTACCGAGCTTCGTTAAAAACGCCATCGCCGCGTTGCGGGTCTTCACGGGCAACGCACTCGCGGTCATGTCGTAAGCGAGGATCAAGCCTTCGAAGTGCGTTTCGTCGATCGGGTTGAAACTCGGCTGATAAGTGGTCACCCACGCGTACAACAAGCGGTCGACCAGCTTCAGATAACGGTCGTCGCTGGTGGCGCGCCAGGCGAGCGCGGCGTCGCGCAACAGGTCGAGATCCTGTTCGGCTTCGACGCTTTGATCGTAAATGCCCTCGTGCGGCAGCGTGCCTTCGGTATGTAGCTTCGACACGGCATGGGCCGGGTCGTTCAGATGCGCTTCCACATTGCTGACAAGCGCCTTGACGCCCGGATCGGCATTGGTGCGTTCGCTGGTTTGCAGCGCAGGCGCCGCACAAAAATTCATTGCTGCGCGGGCATGCCGCACCGGCAGCATGACGGCGCCGCACACCAGCAACAGCGTCGCGAGCGGTGTGCGCGCCGCCTGCCAGCACGGCATGCGCCGTGTATCGCTCCGGCTTTCCATCATTAGCACCTTTCGCACCATGCGAAACTCCTTCGTTGGGCTGATTCGGTGTGTGATGTTAGCCGTTCCCGGACGCGAACGACAGGACCGCGCACCACCCTCAGGCGGTGCGCGCTTCAGGACCGTTGCTGCAGCAGCGTGTTACGCGTAATCCGCGATCGGCACGCAGGAGCAGAACAGATTGCGGTCGCCATACACGTTGTCCGCGCGCCCGACCGGCGGCCAGTACTTCTTCGCGATCAGGGACGGTAGCGGATACGCCGCTGTTTCACGTGCATAAGCGTGCTTCCAGTCATTCGCAATCACGACGGCGGCCGTGTGCGGCGCGTGCTTGAGCGGATTGTCTTCACGGTCCGAGCGGCCTTCCTCGACGGCACGGATTTCCTCGCGGATCGCCGTCATCGCTTCAATGAAGCGGTCGAGTTCTTCCTTCGATTCCGATTCGGTCGGCTCGACCATCAGCGTGCCCGGCACCGGGAAGCTCATGGTGGGCGCATGGAAGCCGTAGTCGGCCAGACGCTTGGCGACGTCGTCGACGGTGATGCCGCTGGTTTCCTTGATCGGACGCAGATCGAGAATGCACTCGTGCGCGACCAGTCCGCCCGGGCCCGAGTACAGCACCGGATAGTGCGGTGCGAGCTTGTTGGCGACGTAGTTGGCGTTGAGGATCGCGGTTTCAGTGGCCGCAGTGAGGTTCTTCGCGCCCATCATCGCGATGTACATCCACGAGATCGGCAGGATCGAAGCGGAGCCGTAAGGCGCGGCGGACACGGCGCCGATGCCTTGCGGCGCGCGCTCATAACCCGATGAGGCCTGATTAGGCAGGAACTTCGCGAGGTGCGCGCCGACCGCCACCGGACCGACACCCGGACCGCCGCCGCCGTGCGGAATGCAGAACGTCTTGTGCAGGTTCAGGTGGGAGACGTCGCCGCCAAACTGGCCCGGCGCCGTGAGGCCGACCATCGCATTCATGTTTGCGCCGTCCACATACACCTGGCCGCCGTGCGCATGCACGATCTCGCAGATTTCGCGCACGTTCGCTTCGAACACGCCATGCGTCGACGGGTACGTGATCATGATCGCCGCGAGCTTGTCCGCGTGCTGTGCGGCCTTCGCCTTCAGGTCTTCGATATCGACGTTGCCTTGTGCATCGCACGCCACCACGACCACTTGCATGCCGGCCATCTGCGCCGACGCCGGGTTCGTGCCGTGTGCCGACGCGGGGATCAGGCAGACATTCCGATGTCCTTCGCCGCGCGAGGCGTGGTAGGCGTGGATGATCAGCAGACCGGCGTATTCGCCTTGCGAGCCGGCGTTCGGTTGCAGCGACACGGCCGCGTAACCGGTGGCGGCCACCAGCATCTGTTCGAGCTGATCGATCATTTCGCGGTAGCCGACGGTTTGCTCAGCGGGTGCGAACGGATGAATCTGACCGAACTCGGGCCACGTGACCGGCAGCATTTCCGACGTCGCATTCAGCTTCATGGTGCAGGAACCGAGCGGGATCATCGAACGGTCGAGCGCCAGATCCTTGTCGGACAGGCTGCGCAGATAGCGCAGCATGTCCGTTTCCGAATGATGACGGTTGAACACATGATGCGTGAGGTACGCGCTGGTGCGTTCGAGCGCTTCCGGCACGGTGCTTTGCGCGGGCAGGTCGGCGTCGAGCGCGTCGATTTGCGGCACTTCGCTGACAAACGCCGCTTGCGCGAACACGGCCAGCAGATCGGCCAGATCGCTGCGACGAGTGGTTTCGTCGATCGAGATGCCAACGCGCGTATCGCTCACGCGGCGCAGGTTGATGCGCCGTGCGGTGGCGGCGTCATGCAACGCCTGGGTGCGGGCGCCGGTTTCGAACGTGAGCGTATCGAAGAAGGTCTCGTTGACGAGCGTGTAGCCGAGCTTTTTCGCGCCGGCCGCGAGCAGCGCGGCGATGCGGTTAACGCGTTGTGCAATTGTCTTCAGGCCAAGCGGGCCGTGATACACGGCGTACATGCTGGCCATGATCGCCAGCAGCGCTTGCGCGGTACAGACGTTCGAAGTCGCCTTTTCACGGCGGATGTGCTGTTCGCGCGTTTGGAGCGCGAGACGCAGCGCGGGCTTGCCTTGCGCGTCGACGGTGACGCCGACGAGACGGCCCGGCATCTGCCGCTTGAATTCGTCGCGCACGGCCAGATACGCTGCGTGCGGACCGCCGAAGCCAACCGGCACACCAAAGCGCTGCGTGTTGCCGACGGCCACGTCCGCGCCCCATTCGCCCGGCGGCGTGAGCATGGTGAGGGCGAGCAGATCGGCCGCGGCGACCACGTGGCCGCCTGCAGCATGGATCGCGTCAGCCAGCGCGCGGTAGTCGCGCACATCGCCGTTCACGCCCGGGTATTGCAGCAGCACGCCGAAGGCGTTGGCGCTGGCCGCGTCCGCAGCCGGACCGACCTTCACTTCGATGCCGACTGGCGTGGCGCGCGTCTTCACCACTTCGATGGTTTGCGGCAGGACGTCGTCGGCGACGTAGAAAATGTTCGATTTCGGCTTGCCCACGCGTTGCAGCAGCGTCATCGCCTCGGCGGCGGCCGTGGCCTCGTCGAGCAGCGAGGCGTTGGAAATGGCGAGACCCGTCAGGTCGATGATCATCTGCTGGAAATTCAGCAGCGCTTCGAGACGGCCTTGCGAGATTTCCGGCTGATACGGCGTGTAAGCCGTGTACCAGGCCGGGTTTTCGAGCACATTGCGCAGGATCACCGTCGGCGTGTGCGCGTTGTAATAGCCCTGCCCGATATACGAGCGGAACACCTGGTTCTTGTCCGCCAGTTCGCGCAGCGCGGCGAGCGCTTCGGCTTCGCTCCTGGGCTGGGCAAAGGGGCCGAGCGGCAGCGCTTCGCTGCGGCGGATCGTCTGCGGAATCACGGCGTCGATCAGCGCGGCGCGCGATGCGAAGCCGAGGGCTTCGAGCATCGCTTGCTGGTCGGCCGAATCCGGGCCGATGTGCCGTTCAGCAAAGGCGTCATGCACTTCGAGCGCGGCGAGCGAGAGAGGAGTGCGGTTCATCAGACGATCCGGGTGTTCGAGCTTCATGAGGTGTTCCTGGCGGTGCGGCCGTCCGCGTTCGTCGGACGCCGCACCTGACGGTTGATACGGGTGTTGAAAAACGCTTAGGCGCCGATGGCCTTCGTATAGGCGTCGGCGTCGATCAGGCGTTCTTGCGTGGCGCCGGCTGCCGGCTTGACCTTGAACAGCCAGCTTTCATACGGCGCGCTGTTGACCGAGTCGGGTGTGTCGGCCACGGCCGTGTTCGCTTCGATGATTTCGCCCGAGACCGGCGCGTAGATGTCGGAAGCGGCTTTCACGGATTCGATGACCGCGACGGTGTCGCCGGCGCTCACGGTCTTGCCCAGTGCCTGGACTTCGAAGAAGACGATGTCGCCGAGCGCTTCCTGCGCGTGGTCGGTGATGCCGACCGTCAGCGTACCGTCTGCTTCAGTGCGGACCCATTCGTGCGATTCGGTATATTTCAGATCGGCCGGGATGCTCATCGGATGCTCCTATGCGGTGGGTTCGGTAAAAATCTAAAAGAGGGGGCGCGCGCGCAACGGACGTTAAGCGGCAAGCACTTTTCCGTTGCGCACGAATGGCAGTTTTACCACGCTTGCGGGAAGGGCTTTGTCACGGATTTGCACGTGAACGATATCGCCGGGCTTCACTTCCTTCGGCACGCGGGCGAAGGCAATGGATTCCTGCATGGTGGGCGAGAACGTGCCGCTCGTGATTTCACCGTCGCCGTGCGGCGTGACCACCTTCTGATGGGCGCGCAGCACGCCGCCCGCCTTGCCGTTTTCCTTTTGCAGGATCAGGCCGACGAAAGCGCACTGGCAACCGTCTGCTTCGAGCTTCGACTTGCCGACGAAATCGCGCGGCGAAACCAGATCCACGGTCCAGGCGAGACCGGCGTCCAACGGCGAGACGTTGTCGTCCATGTCCTGGCCGTAGAGATTCATGCCGGCTTCGAGACGCAGCGTGTCGCGCGCGCCGAGACCGGCGGGGCGCACGCCCTGGCGCACCAAAGCATCCCAGAACTCGCAGACCGAAGTAGCCGGCAGGACGATTTCGAAACCGTCTTCGCCGGTGTAGCCGGTGCGGGCGATCATCAATTCACCAAACGGCGTGTTGTCGACGATGGCGGCGTTGAACGGCTTGAGCAACTCGGTCGAGGAGCGCGCGGACGGCGCGACCTGCCAGACCTTGTCGCGGGCGTTCGGGCCCTGCACGGCGACGATCGACAGATCGCGGCGCGGCGTAATGGTCAGGCCGTAGCTGCCTTCGGTATTGAGCCTGGTGAACCAGGCGATGTCCTTCTCGGCGGTGGCGGCGTTGACCACCAGGCGGAAGTGATCTTCGCTGAAGAAATAGGCGATCAGATCGTCGATCACGCCGCCGTCCGGATTCAGCAGACAGGAATAGAGCGCGCGGCCCGCCGTTTGCAGCTTGCCGACATTGTTGGCCAGCGCGTGCTCGAAGAAGGCGCGTACGCGCTCGCCGGTGAAATCGACCACGCACATGTGGGATACGTCGAACATGCCGGCGTCGGTGCGCACGGCGCGATGTTCGTCGATCTGCGAGCCGTAGTTGACGGGCATGTCCCAGCCGCCGAAATCGACCATGCGGGCATTCAGCGCGCGATGGGTGGCGTTAAGCGGGGTGTGTTTGAGTTCGGTCATCGGGGCCTCAGGCAGTCTCGCGAAACAAAAAGGCCATGCGGCTTGATCCCTCGCGGCCGGAATGCCTGCGAACGATGCCATGCATGACCCCTCTGTCCTCGATACCTGAGAGATTGCGCTGCCGTGCGGGTCTGCAAGCCTTGGCAAGCCGACCCGGTGCAACGCTCGCCCCTTCGGTGGGCAGCTTGCCTGGCTCGATGATGGTCGACGCCGGTGGCTACTGCCGCTCTCCAGAGTGCGAAAAACCAGTGCCTGATGGAAGTCCGGACCATGCCGGTATCAGACGGGTTCTTCGACGCGGTCGGTCCTTTTGCCTGAGAGTTTGCGGGTGTGCCCCTTCGGCGGTGCGGCCTGCGAAAACAACCGCGGCCAGCACGCTCTCCCGACGCGTGCGGCGAATGTACGCGAGGCCCGGAGGCTTGTCAAATGGAGGCTTCAGAGGGACGCGCGGTGGTGCGATGCACGCGGCGCACGCCAAAAAAAGGCGCGGGGAGCAACCCCGCGCCGATGCCGCAATGGCAGATTGCCGAACGGCTTATTCGCCGATTGCGCGAGCCGCGCCGTCGAGTTCCTGATTCAGCACGCGCTGTTCGTCGCTGGACAGGCCGCCGCCATGCTGGACCGCCATGTCATGGGCTTCCTGACGGATCTCGTCGAGGCGGTGATGCAGTGCGCCACCTTGCGGCGGCGGGTACACGCCCGCGTTGACGTGCGCGTCGATACGGCGGCTCAGATTGTCGGTACGGCCGTCGACTTGCCTGAGACGTTGTACGGCGATTTCGTGTGCGTCTGGACGCGGTGCCGGTGCCTGCGGCTGCGTCACCACGCAGGCCGCGAGGGAAGAAACCAGCGCGCAGCCAGCCAGCGCACGGATGAAACGTTGCATACCTGTTCTCCTTTGTGGACCGGAGGGAGCACCTTGGCGGTGGCTCCGGTCCCGTGCAATAAAGTTGCGGCGGATCGATGGTCAGATCGATACCGGATAGCAACGGCTAGCCGTGACTACCCGATGACCCGAATCGCGCAACAGATTGTAACGGAGCGCTCCTTTCGGAACTGTTGGCAGCAGTTACCGTCGTGTAAGCCGTGACTTGCGATGACTTGCGCGGCAATCTCAGCGGATTCGCTCGAATGGCAGGCGTTGTCCTTCGGCTTCGCTGCGCGCGGCCAGTTCGATGATCGTCATGACGTCGACGGCGTCCTGCGGACTGACCGGGAAACGCTCGCCGTCCTGGATCGTGGCGGCGAGCGCCTGGTAGAAGCCGACGTAGTCGCCGTCGCGAGTCGGCAAGGCGCGCTCGACTTCCTGATTGTTCGCGCCCAGCACGCGCAGCAGACCGGGCGCGTTACCGCCGGCGAAACCGGCGTCGCCCGGGCGTAGACCAGCTTTCAGCTGATCTTCCTGAGTATCCAGTTCGCCTTTGATGTAACTGCCGCGTGTGCCGTCAATCGCAAAGCGCGGCGGCGCGAGAGCGGTGAGGGCGCTGGCATGCAGCACCACTTCGAGGCCGTCGTAGCCGAGTTGCAGATGCACGTAGTCAGGCGCGCCGCCGCCGTCGCGAGCCGTTTTGACGGTGGCCGACACGGTGGCCGGCGGGCCGAACAGCGCGAGCGCCTGGTCGATCAGATGCGGGCCGAGATCGAACAGCAGGCCGCCGCCGCGCGACGCTTCTTCACGCCAGCGCGGTCGCACATCGGGACGGAAGCGGTCGAAATGCGATTCGTAATGCGTGACGCGGCCCAACTCGCCGCTCGCGAGCAGATCGCGGACGGTGAGGAAATCGCCGTCCCAGCGGCGGTTGTGAAACGGCGCGAAGGTGAGGCGGCGGGCGAGCGCCAGATTGGCGAGCGTCATGGCTTCCGTGGCGGTCAGCGTGACCGGCTTGTCGACCACGACGTGCTTGCCGGCTTCGAGCGTGCGTTTGGCCAGTTCGAAGTGAGTGTCGTTGGGCGTTGCGATCACCACGCATTCGATGTCGTCGAGCGCGAGCAGGGCTTCGAGATCGGGCACGACGTTGGCGCGCGGGTAGTCGGCGCGCGCCTGCTCGGCCTTGCTGGTGGCGATCGCCGCCACGGTGGCCCGGCCGCAGTGTTCGATGACCGGCGCGTGGAAGGTCGCGCCGGCAAAACCGTAACCCATCAATCCTGTTTTCAGCGGTGCAGACATGTGAGTTTCCTGCAAAAAGGGCGCGCCGCTTTGCCACCGCGGCGGCGGCGCGCGGCCTGTAATTGTGGCATGTCCCGCGCGGCGCTTGTACGGCTTGCAAAGGGCTGGATCGCGGGGCCGCGCTCGCGGGGCACGCCCGGGCTTCGTGTTAACATCCCTCCTCTCGCGCGGATCGGCCTGGCCGATCTGCCGCCGCAGTTCCCCCCTCAACCGTAAGACCCCATCCACAGACGATGTCCGCAGGC
The DNA here is from genome assembly GCF_050436545.1 of Paraburkholderia sp. GAS41. Classification (NCBI taxonomy): domain Bacteria; kingdom Pseudomonadati; phylum Pseudomonadota; class Betaproteobacteria; order Burkholderiales; family Burkholderiaceae; genus Paraburkholderia; species Paraburkholderia sp. GAS41. The sequence continues at coordinate 170,949 of NZ_JBNDMK010000005.1, read as the reverse complement.
CTGAACCCCGCCCAAAACGAAGCGGTGCGCTATCTCGATGGTCCCTGTCTCGTGCTCGCCGGCGCCGGCAGTGGCAAGACGCGCGTGATTACGCAGAAAATTGCCCACCTGATCGAAGTCAAAGGCTTCGAACCGCGCCATATCGCCGCCGTGACCTTCACCAACAAGGCGGCGGCGGAAATGCGCGAGCGCGTTGGCAAACTGCTCGAAGGCAAGACGCTGACCACGCCGGGCAAGGAAGGCCGCAAGGTCCCCGTGAACCAGTTGACGGTGTGTACCTTCCACTCGCTGGGCGTGCAGATCCTGCGCCAGGAAGCCGAGCATGTCGGCCTGAAGCCGCAGTTTTCGATCATGGATTCGGACGACTGCTTCGGCATGATCCAGGAACAGGTCGGCTCGACGGACAAGGGGTTCATCCGCAAGATCCAGTCGATCATCTCGCTGTGGAAGAACGGCATGATCATGCCGGAAGAGGCGATGACGATTGCCGCGAACGAGGACGAGCATCAGGCGGCGATTGTCTACCGTAATTACGTGGCAACGCTGCACGCCTATCAGGCGGTGGATTTCGACGATCTGATCCGCGTGCCCGCCGAGCTCTTCGCGAAGAACGAGCAGGTGCGCGAGCGCTGGCAGAACAAGCTGCGCTATCTGCTGATCGACGAGTACCAGGACACGAATGCGTGCCAGTACGAACTCGTGAAGCTGCTCGCCGGGCCGCGCGCGGCATTCACGGCGGTGGGCGACGACGATCAGGCCATTTACGGCTGGCGCGGCGCGACGCTCGAAAATCTGGGCCAGCTCAGCAAGGATTTCCCGAAGCTGCATCTGATCAAGCTCGAGCAGAACTACCGCTCGACGGTGCGCATCCTGACCGCTGCGAACAACGTGATCGCGAACAACCCGAAGCTGTTCGAGAAGAAGCTGTGGTCCGAACACGGCATGGGCGACACGATCACCGTGACCGGTTGCAACGACGAAGAGCACGAAGCCGAATCCGTGGTGTTCCGCCTGTCGGCGCACAAATTCGAGCGGCGGGCGCAGTTCCGCGACTACGCGATCCTGTATCGCGGCAATTTCCAGGCGCGCATTTTCGAACAGGTGCTGCGGCGCGAGCGGATTCCGTATGTGCTGTCGGGCGGGCAGTCGTTCTTCGACAAGGCCGAGATCAAGGATATCTGCGCGTATCTGCGCCTGATCGCCAATGCCGACGACGATCCCGCGTTCATCCGCGCCATCACCACGCCGCGCCGTGGGGTGGGCAACACGACGCTCGAAGCGCTCGGCTCGTTCGCGGGTCAGGCGAAGGTGTCGCTGTTCGAGGCGGTGTACATGGGCGGCATCGAGGCGCGGCTGTCGGCGCGCCAGGTCGAGCCGTTGCGGACCTTCTGCGATTTCATGCAGCGCCTCACCGACCGCGCGGACAAGGATCCGGCCTCCGAAGTGCTCAACGACCTGATGGACGCGATCCACTACGAGGCGTATCTGTACGACGCGTTCGACGAGCGCCAGGCGCAGTCGAAATGGCAGAACGTGCTGGAGTTTACCGAGTGGCTGAAGCGCAAGGGCACCAAACCGGAGCCTGCGGCGGGCTCCGAGGCAACCGGCTACGACAACGCCGACGGTCTCGCGGATACCGGCAAGAGCCTGCTCGGTCTGATCCAGACGGTCGCGTTGATGTCGATGCTGGAAGGCAAAGAGGAAGATCCGGATGCGGTGCGGCTGTCGACGGTGCATGCGTCGAAGGGGCTCGAGTATCCGCACGTGTTTCTGGTGGGTGTCGAGGAAGGCATCATGCCGCACCGCGGCGGCTCCGACGACGCGCCGATCGACGACGCGCGCATCGAGGAAGAACGCCGGCTGATGTACGTGGCGATCACGCGGGCGCAGCGCAGCTTGCATCTGAACTGGTGCAAGAAACGGAAGCGCGCCCGGGAAACGGTGGTGTGCGAGCCGTCGCGGTTTATCCCCGAGATGGGCCTGGACGAGGCGCCCCCGCCGACGGCGGAGGAAGCGCCGATGTCGCCGAAGGATCGCCTCGCAAGTCTCAAGGCTTTGTTGCAGAAGCCTTGATTGCAAGTGAGTTCGGCGTGGCGGGTTCGGCGCCTCCGCTGACCCATCGCGTAACATGGGTACGTAAAAAATCCCTGCCCGTTTTGCCACGGAGCAGGGATTTTTTTCAGCGGTACCGCCCGCCCAACCGAAGTGCCGCTTATTTGGCCGCGCTGACCATGTAATCGACGGCGGCCTTCACGTCGGCGTCGGACGCAGTCGAGCCGCCTTTGGGCGGCATGGCGCCCTTGCCGTGCAGCGCATAGTTGTAAATCGTGTCCATCGGGTCCTTGAGACGCGGTGCCCAAGCCGTCTTGTCGCCGAACTTCGGCGCGTTGAGTACGCCCGCGGCGTGGCAGGCCTGGCAAACCTGCTCGTAGAGTGCCTTGCCGGCCTGCGCGTTGTCTGCACTCGGGGCACCGCCGGCGGGCGGCGCGGCCGGTGCGCTGGCAATGGCGGCAAGCGCGGCCGCAGCCTGGGAGGCCGCGGCGCTCGCGTCTGCCGCTGCGCCCGACGCGGGGGCTTCCGCGGCGGCTGCTGCCGCGCCTGCGGCGGCTTGTGCCGCGGTTGGCACCGGTGGTTCGGCAAAGTTGCCGCCCGAATTGTTCGCCATATAAACGACGGCGCGGGCAATCTCGTAGTCGCTATAGTCGTCCGGGCTGGTGCCGCCGCGCGGGGGCATCGCGCCCTTGCCGGTCAAGGCCGTGTGCCAGAGCGTGTCGAAGCCCTGCGCGATGCGCGGCGCCCAGTCGGCGGAGTTGGTGAATTTCGGTGCGCCGGCCGCGCCAGTGGCGTGACAGGCCGAGCAGACCGCCTTGTAGACTTCCTCGCCGGTCTTGTAGACGCGCGGTGCGTTGGCGTCGTGAATGTCGACCTGGGCAAGTGGTGCAATGCGCGCACTGACCTCGGCGTCGGAGAGACTATCGGTCCCGGCGCCGATGCGGGTCCAGTTGTCGGCGTAGGCCGCGAGCAGGACGATGATGACGATCGGGATAGCAAAACTGGCGATGATCGCCACAATCAGCTGTGCTGGAGTTTTAATCGGGGCTTCGTGATTGGGTGCTTCGCTCATGCTTGTCTCGTCTCCCGTGGGTATTGTGAGCGGTACAGCGTGACGCCAATGACCTTATTGTTTATTTAGCCACGGACGATTATAGACGCAGAGCTTCGGCGGCGGCGAGCGGTGGCTAGGGGTCTTCAGCGGGCGTTTACCCGAATTTGCGCGATCGGGCGGTGGCGGGGCGCGGGCGTTGGCGGGGGCCTTCGCAGGGCGGTCGGTGGACGGGCCGCGGGAAACCGGGTATCCTCTCGGTCTCGCTTTGGCGCTGCTTTCGTGGCGCTTTCGTGTTGAAGCGCCCGTAGCTCAATGGATAGAGTACTGCCCTCCGAAGGCAGGGGTTGCTGGTTCGATCCCAGCCGGGCGCACCAATAGCCGTAAGGCTTTCAGCGGTTTCTCTGGTGTGGCGTTACGCTACAGACGTCGCACACGACTTCTGTGGGCAATACGAGCAGCCACAAAAAATCCCCGCCTTAAACGCTTTCTCCGCGTATCAGTTGTCTGGACTTTCACACAGACTTCGCCATTCTCTTCAATACGCACCGCAGCCGACTGTAAGCAAGCGCGAGCCAGCCTCGCGGCGCCGTCGTTCAATTTACGGTGCCCGCCTGTGCAGCCGTTTCGTCGTGCATACCGCACCCATGGCCGTTTCAGTTTGCCCGGCTGACTTCCCCGCTGAGCCGCTCCACCCAGCTTCTAATTCCAACACCAGAACACCCGCTACTTCTCCACCCAACATAACCATCCGGCCTGACAATCCACGCAGTACCGCCCTTAGCCCGATACGCGGTCACGAAATCGCCCGATGCGTCCGTCAGCGTCGTCATAACCTCAGAAGCCGGCACTTCGCAACCCGGCGCCGTAACGAGCACCGCTGATACAGCCCCGGCCAAAGCCGTCGATAGCGCACGACACCCGTCGATAAAAGCGTCATATTGCTCGGCCTTGTCGATATAGCCCACAAGCGTATGCTTCCCCCGCCCGATGTACTCATGCAGCCGCCTTGAGTGGCCGACGAAACGCTGCGTCAGGCCACGCGCATCGGGCAGCCGGTCACCTGGCGCGGGAGCCGCGGGATCGGCATCGGCCTCGGCACACAGATCCATCACAATCGCGCTCCCACGATAGGAAATCAGCAGTTGAGTCTCACGCATTGCCGGATTCGCGGCCTGCCGCGCGAGCACGGCATTGAGCGCCGCGCTGGTCGATTTGACGACATCGACGCCCACGGGATGCCGTTCCGCGTGGTAACTGTCGAGCAATGCGGCACCGGACAGGCCTTTCGCGACGTGGGCCAGTTTCCACGCAAGGTTGTGCGCATCCTGCAGTCCCGTGTTCATGCCCTGGCCGCCCACCGGCGGATGAATGTGGGCAGCGTCGCCGGCAATGAACACCCGGCCGCACCCATACGCGGACGCGATCCGATGACTCACCCGGTACACCGACGACCAGCGCATCGACGATAGCTGCGTGCCCTCCGGCAACGACGGCAATAGCAGGCTGCGCATCGTCTCGAAGTCGGGTGTTCCGGCCGTCGCGAGCGTCGCGGCAAGTTCCTCGGGCACGATCATCGAGAGCCGGTAGCGCTTTGCGGAACCGCGAACCGGCACCGCCGCGACACTGGTTTTCGCCCGTGCGGGATCCGTCCACTCGAATCGATACATCGGCCCGCGCGGATACGACCAGTCCACATCGAGGTCGGCGAGTGCGAAGGTCTGCGGATATTGCTCACCTTCGAAGTTCAGGCCCAGCCCCGCGCGGACCTTGCTGTGCGCACCGTCGCAGCCGACCAGCCATTTGCAACGCACACTGAGGGTCTCGCCTTGCGATCCCGTCAAAAACGCCTCGACCACCTCGCCGTGGTCGATGAAGCGGTCCAGCGTATAACCGTATCGCACCTGGCCGCCGCGCTCTGCGAACGCCGCTTCGAGCAGGCGCTCCGTCTCGTATTGCGCAAGGGATAGCGAGCCGTACGGCAGCCCTTCATCCGGTACGTCCATGGAGCGCGCGGGCACCTTTGCGCCGTCGACCCACGTTTCGACACCGGTGATCCATGTGCCTGCCTCGATGGCACGATCGACGATGCCGAGATCGTCGAAAATCTCGAGCGTGCGTGTTGTCACGCCGAGCGCCTTACAGAAAAAATCTCTGCGCGGCATCCTGTCGATCACCTTGACCGCCACGCCATCGCGCTGCAATTCGGTGCCCAGCAGCAGGCCGACCGGACCGGCGCCAACGACCAGTACCTCCACGTCTTCCATGTCTTGCTCCTGACGGTCAATTCGCAGCCGGCGAGAGGGAGGCGCATAGGCAGAGGGCTGCGGGGTTGCACAACAGATACTAGTGCCAGAATCCGAATCATTCTATTCGCGACATGCGAAGGCTGAGTCTCGCGTCCCCCCGCACTGCAACATGGCAAATCTGCTCATCCCGATTGAGCGACTTGGACATCGGCCCGCACCCACCGCTTGACCTACACTCCTAAGAGATCAGCGCGCGCTACAACACGCGCTGGCTTTGGCGTTTGTCCGGCTACCCCCGGCAAGCTGCCTATCAGCGTGAGACACAATCAAGCGTGGAGACAACATAATGAGCTTGCATGAGCCGTTGCGTCTGCATGTGCCGGAGCCGACCGGGCGCCCTGGCTGCAGAACCGACTTTTCCTATCTTCATCTCTCCCCCGCCGGCTCGGTGCGCAAACCGCCCATCGACGTCAGCGCCATCGATACCAGCGATCTCGCCCACAGCCTCGTCCGCGTCCTCGACGATGAAGGCCGCGCGGTCGGCCCCTGGGCTCCCGATCTCAGTGACGAACAATTGCTGGCCGGCATGCGGGCCATGCTGAAGACGCGTAGCTTCGATGCACGCATGCTGATCGCCCAGCGCCAGAAGAAGATCTCTTTCTACATGCAAAGCCTCGGCGAGGAAGCGATCGGCGCGGCGCAAGCCATGGCTCTGCGGCGCGACGACATGTGTTTCCCGACCTATCGGCAGCAGAGCATCCTGATGGCGCGCGAGGTGCCGCTGGTGGGCATGATGTGCCAGTTGATGTCCAACGAAGCCGATCCGCTGAAAGGACGCCAGTTGCCGGTGATGTATTCCGACCGCGAAGCCGGCTTCTTCTCGATCTCCGGCAATCTGGCGACGCAGTTCATCCAGGCGGTGGGCTGGGCGATGGCCTCGGCGATCAAGGGTGACACGAAGATCGCCTCGGCGTGGATCGGCGACGGCGCGACCGCCGAATCCGACTTCCATACGGCGCTCACCTTTGCGCACGTCTATCGCGCGCCCGTCATTCTGAATGTGGTCAACAACCAGTGGGCGATCTCGACGTTTCAGGCGATTGCCGGCGGCGAGGGCGCGACCTTCGCCGGACGTGGCGTCGGTTGCGGCATCGCCTCGCTGCGCGTCGACGGTAACGACTATCTCGCCGTGTACGCCGCGTCGTGCTGGGCGGCGCAGCGTGCGCGCCGCAACCTCGGGCCGACGCTGATCGAATGGGTCACGTATCGCGCAGGTGCGCACTCGACTTCCGACGATCCGTCCAAATACCGTCCCGGCGACGACTGGACCGATTTCCCGCTCGGCGATCCGATCGCGCGTTTCAGGAAGCATCTCAACGCGAAGGGCATCTGGTCGGATCAGGCGCACGACGAACTGATCGCCTCGCTCGAAGCCGAAATCATCGCGGCACAAAAGGAAGCCGAACAATTCGGCACGCTCAACGACGAGCGCATTCCGAGCGCGGCCAGCATGTTCGACGATGTCTACAAGGACATGCCGGAACATCTGCGTCGTCAGCGTCAAGAACTGGGAGTGTGAACATGGCGGAATTCGATCCTATCCACGAAACGAGCACGGCGACCCGGCCGATGACGATGATCCAGGCGCTGCGCTCGGCGATGGACGTGATGCTCGGGCGCGACGACAACGTCGTCGTGTTCGGTCAGGACGTGGGCTACTTTGGCGGCGTGTTTCGCTGCACCGAGGGGCTGCAGACCAAGTACGGCACCTCGCGCGTGTTCGATGCGCCGATCTCCGAAGGCGGCATTGTCGGCGCGGCGGTCGGCATGGGGGCGTACGGACTGCGCCCGGTGTGCGAAATCCAGTTCGCCGATTATTTCTACCCGGCGTCGGACCAGATCGTTTCGGAAGGCGCGCGCCTGCGCTATCGCTCGGCGGGGCAGTTCATCGCCCCGCTGACGATCCGCATGCCGTGTGGCGGCGGCATCTATGGTGGCCAGACTCACAGCCAGAGCCCCGAGGCGATGTTCACGCAGGTTTGCGGATTGCGCACGGTGATGCCGTCGAATCCGTACGACGCCAAAGGGCTCCTGATCGCCTCCATCGAGAATGACGACCCGGTGATCTTCCTCGAACCGAAGCGTCTCTATAACGGACCGTTCGATGGTCATCACGAGCGGCCGGTCATGTCGTGGGCGAAGCATGTGTCGAACGCGGTGCCGGAGGGCTATTACACCGTGCCGCTCGATTCGGCGGCGGTGGTGCGGCCCGGCAATGCAGTGACGGTGCTCACGTATGGCACGACCGTGCATGTGTCGCTCGCGGCGGCGGAAGAAACCGGTATCGATGCGGAAGTGATCGATCTGCGCACGCTGTGGCCGCTCGATCTGGAGACCATCGTCAAGTCGGTGCGCAAAACCCGGCGCTGCGTGGTCGTGCACGAAGCGACGCGGACCTGTGGTTATGGCGCGGAACTGGTGTCGCTGGTCCAGGAGCACTGTTTCTATCACCTCGAAGCGCCGATCGAGCGGGTCACCGGCTGGGATACGCCGTATCCGCATGCACAGGAATGGGCCTATTTCCCCGGCCCTCGCCGGGTTGGGGAAGCACTACGACGCGTGATGGAGGTTTGAAATGGGGGTGCATGTCATCAAGATGCCGGATATCGGCGAAGGCATTGCAGAGGTGGAACTCGGCGCCTGGCACGTGGAAGTGGGTCAGATCGTCAAGGAAGACGGCGCGCTGGCCGATGTGATGACGGACAAGGCGGCAGTCGAGATTCCGTCGCCGGTCGCCGGCAAGGTGATAGCGCTGGGCGGCAAGGTGGGCGAGGTGCTGGCCGTCGGTAGCGAGTTGATCCGGCTGGAGGTGCAAGGCGAGGGTAATCTCAAGGCGGGTGGTGGGGGGCAGGCGGTTGGAGCGAATGGGACGGGTGGCGTCAGCGGCGCTGGCGGCGCGCACGGTGAGCATGGGATGCAATCTGCTGCGTCGACGAATGGCGCTATAGCGGGGCGCACGCAGGAAGCGGGTGCAACAGCGGCTCAGTCCAAGGCCGCTAATGACGCTGCGCTTGCTGGGGCCGCCACGGCGTCGCGTCCGCAAATGTCCAACGTAGCGCAGGCATCGGCGGCATGGCACGACTCACGCAGTCCTGTAGCGCATCTGTCCACCGCAGTCCGACAGCCCGACGAGCGTCCGATCGCGTCGCCGGCGGTCCGCCAGCGCGCCTGGGACATGGGTGTCGAACTGCGCTTCGTACAGGGCAGCGGCCCGGCAGGGCGCATCGTCCATGGCGATCTCGATACGTACGCGCAAACTCGCGGCAACGCGTCCGCGGCGGTGCAGGCGCGTTCGGGCTATACCGAACGTCTCGACGAGACAGCGGTGCCGGTGATCGGCATGCGCCGCGCCATCGCCCGCAAGATGCAGGAGGCCAAGCGGCGCATTCCGCATTTCAGCTACGTCGAAGAGATCGACGTCACCGAACTCGAAGACCTGCGCGCGCAACTGAACAAGCGCTGGGGCGAAACGCGCGTTCGCCTGACCATGCTGCCGCTGCTGATCCGCGCCATGGTGGTGGCATTGCGCGATTTCCCGCAGATCAACGCGCGCTACGACGACGAAGCCGGCGTGGTCACGCGCTATGGTGCAGTACACGTGGGCGTTGCCACGCAGACCGAGGCGGGGCTCACCGTGCCGGTGCTGCGGCACGCGGAAGCGCGCGACGTCTGGTCGCTCGCGGCCGAGATCGTGCGGCTCGCCGAAGCGGCGCGCAGCGGCAAGGCAAGCCGCGATGAGCTGACGGGCTCGACCATCACGATTTCGAGTCTGGGCGCGCTAGGCGGGATCGTTTCGACACCGGTCATCAATCATCCTGAGGTCGGCATTGTCGGCGTCAACCGGATGGTGGAGCGTCCCATGATTCGCAACGGCGCGGTGGTGGCGCGCAAGATGATGAACCTGTCGTCGTCGTTCGATCATCGGGTGGTCGACGGCATGGATGCCGCTGAATTCATCCAGTCGGTTCGAGCGCTGCTGGAGCAGCCCGCGCTGCTGTTCGTGGAGTGAGCATGAGCCAGATCGAACAGACAAGTCTGCTGGTGATCGGCGGCGGGCCGGGCGGTTATGTCGCGGCGATTCGCGCGGGACAACTCGGCATTCCGACCGTGCTGATCGAGCGCGAGCAACTGGGCGGAACGTGCCTGAATATCGGCTGCATCCCGTCCAAGGCCTTGATTCACGTCGCGGAGGAATTCGACAAAACCGTGCAGTACGCCGAAGCATCGCCGCTCGGCATTCGGGTGCGGGCGCCGGAGATCGATATCGAACGCACGGTGGCGTGGAAAGACGGCATCGTGCAGAAATTGACGCGCGGCGTGGGCGCGTTGCTCAAGAAACACGGCGTCAAGGTCGTGCAGGGCGAGGCCCGGGTGATCGACGGCAAGACGGTGGAAGTGACGCTGAGCGGCCAGGGTCAGGGCGCAGGCGAAGCTCAACGTGTGCGCCTCCACTGCGAGCACTTGCTGCTGGCGGCCGGTTCCGAACCCACCGCGTTACCGTCGATGCCTTTCGGCGGCAAGGTGGTGTCGTCGACAGAAGCTTTGTCGCCGAAGACGTTGCCGAAGCGGCTCGTGGTGGTCGGCGCGGGCTATATCGGCCTGGAACTGGGCACGGTGTATCGCAAGCTCGGTGTCGAGGTCACGGTCGTCGAGGCGCTGGACCGCGTGCTGCCCGCTTACGACGCCGAACTCGTCAAACCGGTCGCGGATGCGCTGGTGCGCAAGGGCGTGTCGGTGCTGCTCGGGCACAAGGTGCTGGGTCTCAGCGCGGACGGCAACGCCGTGCGCGTGCAGGAACGCGACGGCAAGGAGCACGCTTTGCCGGCCGATCAGGTGCTGGTGGCGGTCGGTCGCCGTCCTCGCACGCAAGGGTGGGGGCTCGAGCAGCTTCAACTCGACCGTAACGGCGCCGCATTGCGTATCGACGATCAATGCCGCACGTCGATGCGTGGCGTGTGGGCCATCGGCGATCTGGCGGGCGAACCCATGCTGGCCCATCGGGCGATGGCGCAAGGAGAGGTGGTCGCGGAACTGATTGCGGGCAAGACGCGCCGCTTCGTGCCGGCGGCGATTCCCGCTGTGTGCTTCACCGATCCCGAGATCGTGACGGCTGGGATGTCGCCGGCCGAGGCACTAGCTGCGGACGTCGACTGCGTGAGCGCGTCATTCCCGTTCGCCGCGAACGGCCGCGCGATGACGCTCGAGGCAACAGACGGCTTCGTTCGCGTCGTGGCGCGTCGCGATAACCATCTGATCGTCGGGTGGCAGGCGGTGGGCCGCGGCGTGTCGGAACTGGCCGCGGCGTTCTCGCAGTCGCTGGAGATGGGGGCGCGTCTGGAGGATATCGGCGCGACCATTCACGCGCATCCGACCTTGGGTGAAGCGGTTCAGGAAGCGGCGTTGCGGGCGTTGGGGCATGCGGTGCATATTTGATCGGGCCGGCGATTCTCTTAAGTGCGTAGGCATCGGCTGGGCGTGGGATGGTTCCGGGCCGGTCACGCCCCGTTTCGGGTGGGGCGCGTCGTGTAGGGCGAAGGTTCGCTAAGCGCGGTCTGCTTCACTCGCGCGGCAGCATGCATTTTCATAAAAGCCTCGTTGGTGTGTGGGGGGGCGTGCGGCAGGCGTGCAACCCACAGATGGCACCGTGCTAACGGGCGTCATCGAGCAAATTGGGCCCAAAACTGGCGTCAATTCATCGGGTTGGCAAACGTTGCCGTCAGACATACTCTCGGAGAATCCGGGCCGGGCCGTCGTGTGCGCGTGGTATCGCGTCGCGCGTGTGCGATCGATCAAGTGTTCGTTCGACCATAGGCCACGGATCTGACAATCGGCGGAGGCTCGCCGTTTGCATCGCGGCATCGTAACGCCGACCACCGCTAATCGATGTATCGGGACGAAAAATGGATCTTCATGTCAATCGATCAAAATCCATTGGCGGTCTGAAAGACCCTGTCTATTCAGTTGGGATTGGGATGAAAGTAAATATTTTTCAGATCTTCCACGATGAACGCACTCGTGAACAGATGAATGCGGGGTTCGAGGCGCTCGACAATACCGCGAGCCCGAAGCCCGATTGGCACGAATACTGGGCAATCCGAAGCTTCTTCCTAAGCCATTCCGTCGACGAAAACGAATACTACGGCTTCGTTTCGGCGGACTTCGAGAGCAAGACCTCGCTGAACGCGGAAGCGGTTCACACCTTCATTCACGACAACCCAGGCCACGAGGTTTACACGTTTGCCCCGTTCATTGCCAACACGTCGTGCTATCTGAACGTGTTCGAACAAGGCAACCGGATCCATCCTGGCTTCATCGAGGCTGCCGAGGCGTATCTGAGGGAAATCCCGTTCGGGATCGATCTCAGGACGCTGGTAATGGATTCGCGCTCGTTTGTCTTGGGCAACTACATTGTGGCGAAGCCCTCATTCTGGCAGACATGGTTTGCGCTGACGGAAAAGCTCTTTGAGCTCTTTGAGCGAAGCGACTCGGCTTTTCGCCGATGTGTCGATTCGACGGCAGTCTGCGACTTGCCGGTCGACATCAGAGGGCTTCTGATCGACCGTATTGCTGCGTTGGTGTTGTCCTTGTGTCCGGATATCAAGGTTTGCGCGTTCAATGCCTCGGCAACGCCGGAGCCGGGCTCGGTTTACCAACCGTATGAGCAACAACTGTCGTTCCTGGACGATCTTAAGGCCGGCTATCTGCAGACCGAAGACAAGACTTATCTGAACAGTTTCCATGAGCTGCGGGGGGCGGTCCTGCAAGCCTGTGAAGGGAGCCGTCTCACTCGTGCGAAAGAAGGGTTTCTTTCAACGCAGCTAGTTGCCTCGCCGGATATGCTGTACGTCTGCTTTACGCATGTGCCGCCGCCGTTCAGGTATCCGTCGTATGTGAACATGGTCAATCTCGGCGAAGTTCAGGGTCCGGGGAAGGCAAACCTGCGTGATCTCGCGGCTGAATGGGAGCCATATCATCCGCAACTGGGCTCGCTGGCGGGATGCTTCGCGCTCAAAAACTATATTGTCGAAAATCGCCTCCAGGTCCGGCGAGTCGGCATGTGTCAGTATCGGAAGTTCGTTTCGAACACGCGGATCAGCGGGGTGCCCGCGCCGAACTATTGCGCGATGGATGTGGTGAACCGTGAAACGCTCGACGATGCCGCGCTCATGGACTTCATGGCGCCGGGGGATCGCGACTTCCTGATCGGGGCTGCAGCCTCATTGCATGATGGGTATTACAACCAGTACACGAGGGCGCACGTTTCGGAGGACTTCCTCCGCTTTACGTCCGAAGCGATTGAGCTTGGCGTACTGGCGAGAACCGAAGTCATGGCATTTTTCAACCTACAGGTGTTCATGCCGGGAGGCATTGAGGTGGGGGTCTATCCCACGGCTTTCTGGGTCGAGGCGATTTCGAAGATCGAACTGGTGGTGCGGGCATGTGTCGCCCGTTACCCGGGCGTACGGCTTGGGTACCAGGCGCGTAATTGGGCGTTTTGTGCCGAGCGGCTGGGCAGTTTTCTGTTGTTGAAGCACATGACTTCCACCTATCCCCTGGCCGACTGGTATCAGCGCTTTGTCGGGCACCTGAACCTGTTGACGAACGACGAGCACGCGGCATATGTCCCGGGAGTTTGACATGCTGGGAGTTACGCTGTGTTCTGGGCAAAGCGTATGACAGAAGATCTCTTGAGCGCGTTACCGATAGCGGACGCGTATGTCGCGCGCAGCGAACCAAAGGGAGACGCCCGCGGCAGTTTCATGAGGCTGTTTTGCGCGAACGACTTCGCCGAGGCCAATGGGGGGCGAGAGATTGTCCAGATTAACTGGTCGCACACGACAATGGCGGGGACAGTCCGCGGACTGCATTTTCAGGAGGGCGCTGACGCTGACGCGAAATGGGTGCGCTGCCTCAAAGGGCATGTCTGGGATGTGATCGTGGATCTTCGTCGGGACTCTCCGACGTTCCTGCAATGGCATGCGGTGGAGTTGTCGGCGGACAATTCGCGGGCGGTGTTCATCCCTGAGGGGTGCGCGCATGGCTTCCAGAGTCTTGAGGCAGACAGCAGCCTGCTTTATTTGCACACTGCGTTTTATAAGCCGGACGCCGAACGAGGTATTGCGTTCGACGATCCACAAGTCGCCATCGCTTGGCCTCGCGAGGTCGTGCTCGTTTCGGAGCGCGACCGCGGTCTGCCGACAGTACACGCGGCTATGGATCTGGCCGCAAGATGAGCCCGCATCACGCGGACCGTAAGCCTGCCCGCGCGGGTCACGCATAAGGGCCGCCGGGCAACGCATCATGGACGATGAATTGGCGCGTGTTTCGGGCGCTGTTCCTCGAAATGCGCGTTAGGGCCGGACGCTAGACTGCAGGCAAGGTATTTTTCTTGCGGCATTCTCGCCAGCGACCATTGATGACGACAGTTGCAATCACCGGCGCCACAGGTTTTGTCGGCCGGCACGTGCTCGACGAACTGGCGAAGCGCGATCTGAATATCGTTGCGGCGACACGTCGGCCTGTTGAGGATAGGCCACGATACGCGAACGTAACGTGGGTGACACTGGACGTCGCGTCGGTGCCTGCCGAGGGCTTTAGGTTGCTCGGCCAGCCGGATGTGCTGATACATCTCGCATGGGGCGGCTTGCCGAATTATCGGGCGCTAACGCATTTCGAGGCGGAGCTTCCCGCCCATTACACGTTTCTCAAGCAATTGACCGAGGCGGGCCTGAAGTCCCTGCTGGTTGCAGGCACGTGCCTCGAATACGGGCTGCGCTCAGGCGCTCTCGTTGAGACCGATCCAACCGTACCCGTGACATCGTACGGCCTGGCGAAAGACACTCTGCGACGCCAGCTCGAATGCCTGCAACGGGATCGTGAAAGGTCATTCGCCATGACCTGGGCGCGTCTTTTTTTCATGTACGGCGAAGGGCAAGCGAGCGGCTCTATCTATCCGCAGCTCAAGCAGGCGATTCAACGGGGCGATGCCCGGTTCAGGATGTCTGGCGGCGAACAGTTGCGCGATTACCTCGACGTTGTCGAAGTGGCGCAGACGCTCGTGTCGCTGGCGCTCAGGCGCGTGGACGCCGGTATCGTCAACGTCTGCTCAGGGACGCCGCGCTCGGTTCGCAGCATGGTCGAGCAGTGGGTCCGCGAGCACGAATCGGAAATTGCGCTTGAGCTGGGCCATTACCCTTATCCGGACTACGAACCGATGGCGTTCTGGGGTGCCCGGGACAAACTGGAGCGTTTGCTGGAGATCCAATGAACAGTATTCGCGAACTTTATCGGGCTGAGCGGCTTCCTGTTTTTCAGAACCGCATGTACGGGAGCGTTGAAGAAGCGCGTGCATGTCCGCTTGGTGACGTGCATCTGGTAGAAGATCGAGAGAGCGGTCTTGTTTACAACGCCGCGTTCCGCCCGGAACTTGTCGTCTACGACGAGCATTACCAGAACGAGCAGGCGGTGAGCTCGCAGTTTCGTACTCATCTGGAGCAGGTCGCCGATATCGTCGAGCGTCAGTTGGGCAAGCGGGCGATCGTCGAGGTTGCGTGTGGCAAAGGCTACTTCCTGGAAATGCTGGCGCAACGTGGCTTCGAAGTGACGGGCTTCGACCCGGCCTATGAAGGTTCGAATCCTGCGATCGAGAAGCGGTATTTCTCCGCAGATGCGAACGTCACCGGCCAAGGTCTCATTCTGCGGCACGTGCTGGAACACATCGTCGATCCCGTTGGCTTCCTCGACCAGATCCGCATTGCCAATGGCGGGCAGGGCACGATTTATATCGAAGTCCCGTGCTTCGACTGGATTTGCAGGCGCCAGGCATGGTTCGACATATTCTACGAGCACGTGAATTATTTCCGGCAAGTGGACTTCCGGCGCATGTTCGGCGTTGTGCACGACAGCGGCCATCTGTTCGGCGGTCAATATATCTACGTGGTCGCGGATCTTGCGAGCCTCAGACCGCCGCACTATGACGAGAGCGAGCGCGTGCACTTTCCGGAGAAGATGGGACTGAGAGGGACGCATTTTGCCACCGGGATGGAGCATGTGGCGATCTGGGGCGGTGCGTCCAAGGGCGTTATTTTCGCGTTGCAATGTGTACGGGCTGGCTTACCGGTCTGTAATGTCATAGACATCAACCCCGCCAAGCAAGGCAAGTTTCTACCGGCCACTGGTCTGAGGGTCGAGCCGCCCGAGGAGGTGTTGCCTCGGCTACGCGCCGGCGCATCGATCTACGTTATGAACTCGAATTACCTCGACGAAATCCGGACGCACGCAGGCCCATCCTTCAACTATATTGAAATCGATCATGAGTGACTTTGAGCAGGAACTGATCCAGCGCGTCGCGGCCAACGGTCGCAGCCCGGGTCTGCGCGAAGCTGGCCTTGCGTTTCTTCGCAGCAGTATCGAACGACAGTATTCGTATAACTTCCACTGGCTCGGGCGTCCGATTATCCAATATCCGCAGGATATGGTCGCCATGCAAGAGCTGATCTGGCAAGTTCGGCCGGATCTGATCATTGAAATGGGGATTGCGCATGGCGGTTCGCTTATTCTCAGTGCGTCGCTGCTCGCGTTGCTCGACTATTGCGATGCCGTCGAGGGTAAGGAATTGCTGGATCCGTCAAAGCCGCGCCGCAGGGTAGTCGGCGTTGATATAGACATTCGCGCGCACAATCGTGAGGCGATCGAGGCCCATCCGTTGGCCAACCGTATCGACATGATTCAGGGTTCGTCGATCGATCCGGAGATCGTCGAGCAAGTGCGCAAATGTGCCGAAGGCAAGCAAACTGTGTTGGTCTGCCTCGATTCGAATCACACGCACGACCACGTTTTGGCTGAGCTGGAAGCCTACGCGCCGCTCGTCACGCCAGGAAGCTACTGCGTCGCGTTCGATACGGTGATTGAGGACTTGCCGAGCGGCAGCTACTCCGATCGCCCGTGGGACGTCGGCAACAATCCAAAAACGGCGGTCAGAGATTTCGTCGGGCGACATCCGGAGTTCGAGATCGATTGGCATATCGATCACAAACTGCTGATTTCCGTGGCCCCTGAAGGTTATCTGAAGCGCGTTCGCTAGCACACCTGATGTCTCGGGCGTCGACCCGGGACAGACTGAATCGGTCCTCCTACTGTACGAAGCACACCGAAATGAAAGTCGTCATTCTCGCTGGCGGGCTCGGCTCGCGGCTGTCCGAAGAGACTCACTTGCGTCCGAAGCCGATGGTGACCGTCGGCGAGCGCCCGATTCTGTGGCACATCATGAAGATCTACGCCGCGCATGGACTGACGGACTTCATCGTTTGCTGCGGCTACAAGGGCTACGTGATCAAGGAATATTTCGCCAATTATTTCCTGCACTCGTCCAACGTCACGTTCGACCTCGCGAAGAACACGATGGAAGTCCACGAGCGCTACGCCGAGCCGTGGCGGGTCACGCTGCTCGACACCGGCGAGCATTCGATGACGGGTGGCCGCCTGAAGCGCGCAGCGCATCTGCTGCGTGACGAGGAGGCCTTCTGCTTTACGTATGGCGATGGTGTCGGCGACGTCAACGTCGCTGAGTCGCTCCGCTTTCACAAGGCGCATGGCCGCCTCGCGACCGTTACTGGTGTACAGCCGCCGGGCCGGTATGGCGTGCTGCAGTTCGCGCATGACGACCGCTCGGTGGTGGGCTTCGCGGAAAAGCCGCAGGACAGCGCATCGTGGATCAACGGTGGCTACTTCGTGGCGTCGCCGCGAGTCCTCGATTACATCCACGAAGACTCGATGCCATGGGAAGCCGAACCGATGCAACGGTTGGCCTCCGAAGGCGAACTGCAGACCTATCGCCACACTGGCTTCTGGCAGCCGATGGATACGCTACGCGACAAGCACCAGCTCGACGCCCTGTGGGCGAGCGGCGAAGCGCCCTGGAAGATCTGGTGATGACGACGTCCGGTTTCTGGTCCGGGCGCCGCGTCTTCGTGACCGGCCACACGGGTTTCAAGGGAAGCTGGTTGTGCCTCTGGCTCGAACGGCTAGGCGCGCAAGTGACGGGCTTCGCCCTGGAAGCACCCACCCAGCCGTCGCTATTCGAAGAAGCCGGATTGGCGCGAAGCATCGCGCACGTCACCGGCGATGTACGCAATGCTGCGGCGGTACGCGACGCCATGAAGCGCGCTGAACCGGAGATCGTCTTTCATCTTGCGGCGCAGTCGCTGGTGCGGCAGTCGTACACGGACCCTGTCGAAACCTTCGCTACGAACGTCATGGGAACGGTGCATGTGCTCGATGCCGCCCGTCAGGTTGCGGGGGTGCGCGCGGTCATCAACGTGACGAGCGACAAGTGCTACGAAAATCTTGAAACGGGTCGGGCCTACGTCGAAGCCGACACGCTCGGTGGTCACGATCCCTATAGCAACAGCAAGGCGTGTTCCGAACTCGTGACGATGGCCTACCGGCAGTCGTTTTTCACGCGGGCCGGCGATTCGTCGAACACGGTGGGGATTGCGAGCGCGCGTGCGGGCAACGTCATCGGCGGTGGAGACTGGGCGGTCGACAGGCTGGTGCCCGATCTGCTGCGCGCCTTCGATCGCGGCGCTGCCGCAGTCGTGCGCCGCCCTCATTCGGTACGCCCGTGGCAACACGTGCTGGAGCCGCTCGCCGGCTATCTGGCGCTCGCTGAACGTCTTCATGCCCAACCCGCACGATATTCTGGCGCGTGGAACTTCGGCCCGCGCGCCGGTGACATGCGCCCGGTCGTCGATATCGCGGCGGCGCTCACGTCGGCGCTCGGCGCCGGCGCGGCTTTCGTCGTGCAGCCGGAGGCCGGCGCGCCGCACGAGGCCGGACTGTTGATGCTCGACGCCAGCAAGGCGCGCAACGATCTCGGCTGGGACTCGGCGCTCAAGCTCGACGAGGCGCTCGTCTGGATCGCCGAATGGCACCGTGCGCGGCAACGCGGCGCGAGCGTGAGAGACATCACGCTCGACCAGATCGCGCGTTATGAATTGAAAATCGGCATCTCGGACATCCAGGCGAGCGCGTCTGCTGTCAAATGAATGCGAGGAGTGAAGTCTTGAACTGCCGTCACTGCGGTCATCCGCTCACGTTTCCGTTTCTGGATCTCGGATTTGCACCGCCTTCGAACGCTTATCTGACCCGCGACGATCTCACGCGGCCGGAGCGGCACTATCCGCTCATGCTGTTCGTCTGCGACGCCTGTTGGCTCGTGCAGACGGAGGACTACACGTCGCGCGAGGCGTTGTTCGACGCCGACTACGCGTACTTCTCGTCGGTTTCGGAAAGCTGGCTTGCGCATGCGCGGCAATACGCGGCGTCGATCATCGAAGAGCTGTCGCTTGGCCGTGACTCGTTCGTCATCGAGGTGGCATCCAACGACGGGTATCTGCTGCGCAATTTTGTGGATGCGCGCATCCCGTGTCTCGGCATCGAGCCGACCGCGAGCACGGCAGCCCGCGCCGAGGAACTGGGCATTCCGGTCATGCGCGAATTCTTCGGCACGGCGCTCGGGCGCTCGCTCGCCGAAGCGGGCAAACGCGCCGATCTGATCGTTGGGAACAACGTGTTCGCACACGTGCCCGACGTGAACGATTTTGCGGGAGGATTGAAGGCGGCACTCAAACCCGGTGGCACGATCACGCTTGAGTTTCCCCATCTGGTGAACCTGATCGACGAAGTGCAGTTCGATACCGTCTATCACGAGCATTTTTCGTATTTCTCGCTTGCGGCGGTCGAGCATATTTTCCGCGCCGCGGAGCTGCGGGTCTGGCGTGTCGAGCAGTTGAAGACGCACGGCGGAAGCCTGCGCGTGTTCGCCTGCCATATCGAGGATGCGCGCGCGGATCATGACTCCGTCGAGCGTATCCGCGCGCTGGAGCGCGAACGCGGCATCACGCGCCTCGAGACGTACCGCGACTTTCAGCGTCGCGTCGACGATGCGAAGAACGGCCTGCTGCGCTTCCTGCTCGAATGCGAGGCGGCGGGTGTGAAGGTTGGGGCGTATGGTGCCGCGGCGAAAGGCAACACGCTGCTCAACTACGCGGGCGTGCGGCCCGACCTGCTGCCCTATGTGTGCGACGCGGCGCCTTCCAAGCAGGGCAAGTTCATGCCGGGCAGCCACATTCCGATCGTCGCGCCTTCCGAGTTGACGCGCGTGCAACCGGACATCGTGTTGATCCTGCCGTGGAATATCGCCGACGAGGTCGTCGAGCAGCAACGGGCCGTATTGGGTCCTGACGTTCGCTTTGTCACCGCGATGCCGAGCGTGCGTTACCTGTAATGTCGAACAGCGCGGCTGTAAGGCCGTGCGGCCGGGTTGCGCCGAGAGGCGCAGCCGCGCGCCAGCTTCTTCAGCCGGGCGATGCCGCGTGAGTCCCTTGACAGGACTCACGCGGGCATCGCCCGGTTTTCGCTTTGACGCGTTACTGCGCTTCTGCGACGTCGACGCCAACGCAGCATGCAAGCGCGAGCGCATCGACCTCCGCATCAACCCAACCGGCAGCGTGCAGTTGCATGACGAGCTCCTTCACGGCCGCGAAGTCGCCCTGCTTGAGAACGCTCTGCGCAAGATGCTTCGTCTGCTGCAGCGCGACTACCTGTCCGAGTGCGCGCCGGATGTCCCGATCGTCAGGCAGCAATTCGGCGGCCGTGCTCAGCGGTTGCCAGGCATCGGTGAAGCGGCCTTGTCGAATGAAGGTGTCCGCCAGCGCCTTCCAACCGAAGCCGCGCTCGGGCAGGACCTGCGTCATCTGCTCGGCGAGGGCCCGCTCGGTTTCGATGGACCCGCCGTTGCGCAAGGCGACGAGTGTGGCCTCGAACTCGGCTGCGAGCACTTCGCGCTGCTGGCTTTCCGGGTCGTGCGTGACGGCGGCGGGGATCGTGATGCCGTGAAGCGGCACGCCATAGTGCCGACCCAACTGGAGCGCCTCCCGGGCAGCCTCATGCTTGCCGGCGGCCACGAGCGCCTCGATGTAGATCGCCCATAACTCCTCCTGCTTCGGCGATGCCTCCAGCGAGGTCTTGAAATACGGCAGGCTTGCTTCCAGTTTTCCCTTCTGGATGGCGAGGACACCGAGGTTCTGATTGGCGCCGGGGTGGTTCGGCTGAACCTGCAGGATCTCGCGATAGAGATGCTCGGACTCGTCGAATCGTTCCGCACGTTGCAATTCGATTGCAGCTTCGAGCTTCGCATCGATTTTGCTGGACGGGTCGGACAGTGCCTGTTCGCAATGCAGTTGCCACATTTTTGCGAATTCATCTTCGAGCTTCTTCGCGAAGCGCGGCGCATCGCAAAGCGGCGACGCCAGTAGCTCCTCGCGGAGCGCCAGGCGAACCTCGGCGAGGCGGACGGGGTCGTTCACGAGGGATACGGCTTTCGCCACGTAGTCGTCCTCGTCCGCTGCGATCCATTCCGGATGGCCGAGGTGATGCAGGATACCTTCGCTCATGTGTGCGACGAAGCGATCGCCGTGCTTTGCGATAACCGGCACACCCATCCAGAGTGCTTCGACCGTGGTGGTGCCGCCGTTGTAGGGGAACGGGTCGAGGGCGACGTCGATCTGGTTGTACTTCTCGAAGTAGTCGACACGGGCGGTCGGGCCTTCGAGGAGTATTTGATCTTCGCCGATTCCATGGACGGCAAAGCGCCGCAAGGTGCGCTGGCGGTTCGCCTCCATGGAGAGTTCGTGGTTCTTCAGCATCAGGCGGGAATCGGGCACCGCTTTCAGGATCCGGGCCCACAGCGCGACCACCGTGTCGGTCATCTTGGAGAGCTTGTTGAAACAGCCGAACGTGGCCGGCTTACCCGCCATCATGGGTGGCATCGACGGCGAGACATCTTCCGCAGGCGGTTTGAAGCACAGGTATCCGTCTGGAAGTCGCCACGGTTTCTCGCCGAAGTGATCTTCTTCGCCTACGGGCAACGTATGAATGTCGCCCATGATGTAGTCCATGGTGGGGACGCCGGTCGTCGCGAAGTAGCCGATCCAGTTGGCCTGGATGGGCGCCGGCTTCCAGGCGAATAGTGGCAGGCCGCTTTTGGCCGTATGGCCCGACATGTCGAGCAGGATGTCGATGTGGTCGTCGTGAATGATCTGCGCGCTTTGCTTCGGCGTCAGGTCGAGCAGGCTCTTCCAGTCCGAGAAATATGGCTTGATCCGTTCGGTAATGGCGTCTTCCGAATGAGTCAGCGAATAGGCGACCAGTTCAACCCGCTTCGGGTCCAGATTTGCCAGAACGTTCTCGAGAAAATACCCGACCGGATGTGCCTTCAGGTCGCCCGATACGAAGCCGATTCGCAGTGGCCGGCGCAGCGCGCAAGCCGGGTCCGTGACACCGTGCAGGAAGGGCGTGACACCGGCCATGACCGCATCGCCATAACGGCGTGCGAACGCCATATTTTGCTGGGGCGTGCAATGCTCGTTGTAGTGCTGCAGAAACAGCAGGACATCGTAGGTACTGAAGTGCGTCGGCGCGAGCTCGATGGCGCGCGTAAGGAACTCGATCGCCTCGTCGAATCGTCCGACCGTGGAAAGCGCGCTAGCCAGATTGCTATAGCCGAGCATGACGCGCGGCTGCAGTTTGATCGAGTGGCGGTAGGCTTCGATTGCCTCGTCGGTGTTACCGAGCGCCAATTGAGCATTGCCCAGGGTGATGTAGGCAGGATGGAATTCGTCGTTGATCGAGATGGCTCGGTGGCAGCTTTCCACCGCTTTTTGCAGCTCACCTTTCGTCACTAGTGCGTTGGCAAGATTGATATGGCTGCCAAGGTGATCGGGTTCCAACGCGATCGCGCGCTCATAGAGCTCAATGCCCTTATCGAGTTCGCCCTGGCCTGCGTTCGCCAGCGCCAGGTTGTGGTAGGCGTCGGGATTCTCAAGCTTGAATTTAAGCAGATCCTCGTAGACCTCGGCAGCGGCTTCGAATTTGTGACGGTTCAGGAGCATCCCGCCGAGCCGGTTGTACGCCGATTCGAATTGCGGGTTATGAGCGATAGCTTCCCGATAACTCTCGGCAGCGAGTTCGGGCTCACCTTTCGCCTTGAATACGTCAGCCAGGTTCACGTGTGCCTGGGCGTTTGACGGGTCGAGGCTCAGCACGCGGCGCAGCAGCTTGATGGCTTCGTCGAAGTCCCGGTTGCTGTGAGCGAGGACCCCCAGCGAACGCAATGCGTCGATGTGATCCGGATCGGCTGCGAGGATCGATTTGTAGAGTGCCTCGGCTGCAGCCAACTGGCCTGCTTCGTGATTTTTCCAGGCGAGCCGCAACGACAGCGAAACGGGGCGGCCGGCCTCGACCGAGCCTTCTACCAGCGGCGTCGTAGCCTCGGTATACGGTACGTATTCGACCGGACTTTCAATCGGATAGGAATTGTCGTCGGATGTATTCATTGCGAAGAGGGATGTCCAGGTTGAACGGAGACGCCCGTGAGGCAACCGCTCCGAGGTCGTGGGCGCAAGTCATGCGCATGCGTCTGGCAAACCGCGTCTCATGCCAGCACGCACGGTCCTTTCCATCAGACCAGTCTACTGGGGCGCAGCGCAGAGCAAACCGGCGAGTAGCACGCCGTTTTGCCCGCATTTCTCCGTGTCGCCTGGCCGACGGTTGGCCGGGAAAAGGGCTTCTGATGGAGTCTTGCCTACGTCACAGTTGGACGTTCGAGGGGCGAGACAATGGACGGGGACAGAGGGTGAACGAATTGACGTCAGAACGTCACCGGACTTCAGGCTGAGGCAGGGAGGCTTGGAGGGGAGCGCGGCGGAAGGGGCCAGCTTTCAGTGTGTAGGCGCTGGTGTCAGCACTGCAGCAGTATTTCGGTTGGGTGGCCCTCCACCAGGAGAGCCACCATGCGACAACTTAAAACGCCGCGACGCGGTGATACTCGGCAGTGGCCTTGATCCGCTTCATCGCGGACGAATATTCCACTTGCAGCTCGGCCTGCGCTGTCCGCGCATGGGCCAGCATCGCGGCATCGCTGGACTGGATGCGGCGGATCACGTCGAGTCCCGCCGCAGCGTCCTCCTTACGCAGCATCCTGAGATACGGCGAACGCACCTGCGTCAGCCGCGCCGCTTCCTGCCAGTCGGCGAGCTGGGCTGCGTGGCTGATGCTGTCGGTCAGCGTCGAAAGTCGCTCGAGCAGCGCCTGCTGTTCCTGCGCGGGTGGGTTGTGTTCCAGCATGCTTTTCTCTCCTTCCAGCGTAAGCGGTCCGATGGCTGTGTGGTCGCGCGTTACTGGTTATTAGCCGAGGCGAGCGCACCGGCGCTGTTTGCGCCGCCGAACAACTGCGTGAGGTATTGCGAGTCGCTGTTGGTTTGTGCCATCAGCGAGTTCAGCGCGGTGAATTCGGAGTTGTACTGCGCGGTGAGCTGGGCTGCGTAGGTAGCGAGCGTGGCTTGCTGGGCTTTCACGCTCGTGATGTTGGCGTTTATCGCGTCCGTGCGGTTGTCGATGATCCCGCCCGTCTGCGTGAACCCAGTAATGCTGCTGTTCAGCTGCTGCCCAAGGCTGCCGGTGGCGGTAAACAGCGCGGTAATCGCCGTCGGATTGTTTTGCACCGCGCTGTCGAGCGTGGCCGTGTTGACCGAGAGCGTGCCGTCCGACTGCAGCTTGATGCCGATAGTGGCGAGACTCACGGTTGTGCCGCCGCTCTGCACCCCGGTGCCGATAAGATTCGAGAGCGTGTTCTGGATCGTCTGGAGCGTCGAGTCACCAAGCAGCGGACCGGCCTGCGAGCCCGTGGCGGCGCTCGAGCTGAACGAGCTGAGCGAGTTCATCGTCGAGACGAGCGTGTTGTACGCCGTCACGAAGTTCGTGATGTCGGTTTCCTGCGAGGTGGTGTCGGCCGAGACGTTGAGCGTCTGGCTGGTTCCCGCGGCCGCTCCAGACAGGTTCACTGTGATGCCGGTGATCGCGGAGCTCACTGCGTTGCTCGCGCTCGTCGCGGCTGTGCCGTTGATGAAGACTTCTGCATCCTCTGCGGCGGTGGTCTGCGTCCAGCCGGCGTCGGCATAGGTGTTGGCCGACGACGTGATGGTCGACGCGCCGTACGAGGTCGTCACCCCTGATGTGAAGGTGGGTGTCGAAGGGGCCGTGCCGACGGTAGACGAGACACCGAGGTCGGACAGTCCGTTGTTGTTTTGCACGCCAGTGACGGAGACGCCGATCACGTTGGCTGCGCCGGTCTGCGTCGAGCTCAGCACAAGGTGCTGGCCGTCCGTGCCGGTGACGACGGTTGCGCTGATGCCCGGATTGCCGGTTGCGGAGTTAATTGCGGCTGCGATGCCGGTCAGGCTATCGTTGGCTGCTGTGACGCTAACCGAGAACTGCTGGCTGCCGAGCGAGAGATTCAGCGTGCCCGTGCCCAAGCCGCTCGACTGGGATGTCGAGAAACCGCCGGACTTCAGGCTCTGCCCCTGCGCAATCTGGGACACGGCTAGTGTGTAGGAGTTCGCTACGGCACCCGTACCTGCGGTGGCCGTTACGCCAGTACCCGTGGCGGTCGCGTCGAACGACGACTGGAACGAGCCGTTGGTGAGCGCGGCCAGTGCGGCCTGCACGCCTTCGAGCATGGCGGACAGTGAGTCGATAGCGCTGAGCTGCAAGCCATCGTTGCTCAACTGCGAGTTGAGCGTCGCGCTTTGCCCCGCCGTTTTCGCACTCACCAGCGCCGACACAAGCGAATTCACATCGAGCGAAGAGTTGCCGGTCGAGCCGCTGATAACGGACTGGGCGGCTTCCTGCTCAGCAAGGAGCGCAGCGGCAAGGGGATTGCTTGACGCGCTGCTGGAAGTCGTGCCAGAGGTAGTGCCAGAGATGCTAGACATGGTGAGGCTCCGTGCGTTGCCGTGTCGACGGGGTAGTGGGCGTCGCGTTCAAATGCATTACGGGAGGCGAGCCTCCCGTCGTAAAAAAGCTACCGGCGCGTCGTCGAATCAAGCGTCGACGCGCCGGCCAGCATCGCTGAAGCGAATTACTGCAGGAGCTTCAGGACTTGCTGCGGCAGCGAGTTGGCTTGTGCCAGAACCGAGATGCCTGCTTGTTGCAGCACTTGCGCCTTGCTCAGGTTAGCGGTTTCTTGTGCGAAGTCCGCGTCGGTGATCTGCGATTGTGCGCTTGCCAGGTCGGTCGACTCAGCTTGCTGCGTCGTCGCTGCGCCCGAGAAGCGGTTCTGGATAGCACCGAGGTTAGCCTGAATCGTGTTGACGCTCGACAGTGCGTTGTCGATTGCTTCGATTGCTGCGCTTGCGCCGTTTGCCGTGCTGATGTTGATGTTCGAAACCAGCGGCGGGGTCATGTCGGCGTTGATCGAGCCGAGTTGCGTGCTGAGTGCGACAGTTGCGGACGCGCCTCCCGCAGCGGTCGCGGCGGCCGTCAGTGCGCCACCCAGCGACAGGGCGGCTGACGGGTTGCTGAGTGCGTCAGTCGCGGTGCCGATGCTGAACGATGCCGTAACAGCTGCAGCGGTGGATGCGAGCGCTGTGCCGTTCTGGTCGGTGAACGTGTATCCGCCCGAGCCGTCTGCAACCACGTTGATCGACGTGATCTGGCCGCCAGCGTCGCTGACTGCCGTGCCGAGAGCCGAGGTATTGACCGAACCGAGCACCGTGCCGGCGACCGGGCTGCCGCCACCGACGTTCGCTGCGGACATGTTGGCCGTCAGGTTGACCGACAGTGTTTGGCCGACGTTCGCGCCAACCTGGAAGTTAATCGTGCCAGCCGTGCCGTTCAGCAGGTTGATACCGTTGTAGGTCGTTTGCGATGCAATACGGTTCACTTCCGAAATCTGCGATGCCACGTCCGTTTGCAGTGCTTGCATGTCGGCGCCCGACAGCGTGCCGTTCGATGCTTCGACAGCCAGCTGACGGATCGTTTGCAGGCTTTGCGTGATCTGACCCAAGCCGCTGCTTGCCGTTTGCACGACCGACGTACCATCGTTCGCGTTCGACACGCCTTGGTTCAGGCCGTTGATCTGCGTTTGCAGGGTCGTCGAGATGGCGAGGCCCGCTGCATCGTCTGCCGCGCTGTTGATGCGCTTGCCCGACGACAAACGGGTGATTGCCTGGGAGAGTGCGCTGCCCGAACCGTTCAGGTTTTCCTGAGCGACCAGCGAGCTGATATTACTGTTGATCGTAAGCATGTAATTCTCCTTAGAGGCTCGATATGGAACCTAGCCACGTTGAATTGGGCGGAGCACTCGTTCATTGCTGGCCGCCTCTGAGCAGGATGTCGGCGCAGGAAAAAAAAACTTGAGGGACTTTGTTCAATTGGGGTCCAATTGTTTTACGAGGAATTACCGGGCCGGCCGGCTGAAAGGCACTATGCGGCGTGGCCTGGCCGGATGCCGGAGCGAAACATAAAGGTTGAAAAGTCGGCGTATTCTTTTTCTCTAGCAAGTCGAAACCCTGGAGAAATCATGCAAAAGAGAAGCATCGGTAATTCGGAATTGCAGGTCGCGCCGCTTATGTTCGGCGGCAATGTGTTTGGCTGGACCGCCGACGAGGCGACCTCGTTCGCCCTACTCGATGCGTTCGTGGACGCCGGCCTCGATTTCATCGATACCGCTGATGTCTACTCTGCCTGGGTGCCGGGCAATCAGGGCGGCGAGTCGGAAACGATCCTGGGCAAGTGGTTTCGCCGCAGCGGCAAGCGCGACCGGATCGTGCTGGCGACCAAGGTGGCCAAGCATCCGGAGCGCAAAGGGCTGTCCGCCGGCAACATCCAGGCGGCGGTCGAGGATTCCCTGCGCCGTCTGCAAACGGATTACATCGACGTGTATTTTTCTCACGAAGATGCGCTTGATACGCCGCTCGCCGAAACGCTCGGTGCTTATCAGCGGCTGATCGATGCGGGCAAGGTGAGGGTGGTGGGCGCCTCGAACTACAGCGGTGCGCGCATCCGCGAGGCACTGGCGGTATCGCGCCAGCACGGCCTGCCGGAGTACCAGATTATTCAGCCTGAGTATAATCTTTACGACCGCGAGGCTTACGAAACCGACCTCGAACCGGTCGTGCTGGCCGAGCATCTGAGTTCAGTCGTGTACTACAGTCTGGCGAGTGGCTTTCTGTCGGGCAAGTATCGTTCGTCGGCGGATCTGAGCAAGAGTGCGCGTGGCAGCCGGGTCGAAAAGTATCTAAACGAGCGCGGCACGCGGATCCTCGATGCGCTCGATACCGTCGCCGACCAGCACGGCAGCACGCTTGCCGCCGTGGCGCTGGCGTGGCTGATCGCCCGGCCGAGCGTGACGGCGCCGATTGCCAGCGCGACCTCGGTGCAACAGCTCGAAAGTCTCACCGCGGCGGTGCATCTGATGCTGACCGGCGCGGACATGCGGCTTCTGGATGACGCAAGTGCCTGGCGGAATGGCTAAAATGATGGTAGGCACGTTATTTTCCTGATATCATCGGGAGTGAATTGAGATCTTTGCCTATTTCGTCTGCTCTTGGGCGGGCGGGGCGGCAACAGACGCGACGGTTGGCGAACGTCTGCCCGCGTTAAGCGGTGAACTCCCCACCTCTCTTTTCCGGCCTCCGTGGCCGCTTGCCTCTCGCTTCGTGCATGGTTTCGTTTTCCTGTTATTGGCCATGAAATCGAAGCGACCGGAGGACCGGCGCGTGAGTGGCGCATTTGACTGTACCGCCACGCAAATTACCCGTATCCAGCGATTTAGTTAGGAATTACATGACGACGATTCTTCTGAAGGAAAACGAGCCGTTCGAAGTGGCGATCCGCCGCTTTCGTCGCGCTATCGAAAAGAATGGCCTGATCGCAGAACTGCGTGAACGCCAATCGTACGAAAAGCCGACCACGGCTCGCAAGCGTAAGAAAGCGGCTGCTGTGAAGCGCCTGCACAAGCGCCTGCGCAGCCAGCAGCTGCCGAAAAAGCTGCACTAAGCACGCTTTTCAAGCACAGCCGAACGGCGGTGTGAGCTTCGTAAGAAGCCACATCGCCGTTTTGTTTTGTGGGGCGCGAAGAGAGCGCCCGCTGGTTCGTCAGGCGCTCAGGCCGTCACGCGGCGTTTTTTACCAGCGCGGCGGAGACGCCGAACTGGCGGGCGATCGACATCAATCGCTCGTGCCATTCCCAGGGGCCGAACACATCGTGCACGTTTTGTAGGCAACTGAGCAGGTCGACGGTCGTCGGGTCGTAGATGTTGATGCGCGCGCGCAGCAGCGCCTTTTGCAGCGCGGCAATGCCGACATCCATATAGGCGGGCACTTCGACCGGTGTTTTGCCGATAAAGCGCACCGGAATGCCTTCCATGGCGGTCATATAGTCGCGCGGCTTGATCAGGCTGCCGACCGGGCAGCCGCCGCAGTAGCCCCTATACGCTCCGCCTCCGCGAGGAAGCAGTGCGGCGCGCCCTTGGCCGTTTAGGTGACTGACGGCCCGGTCGAAGATCTCCTGATGGGTCAGGAAGTTCAGACTTTTCATGGTAGTTCTCCCCTGCGCCATGGGCGCAGCGGTCATTCGTTTGTTGTTCGATTGCGTCTGTAGCGCGATGCGCCGCAAACCGCAGTGCGGCGAGCCTCGCGCCTTCAGTTGTTATAACGACCGAAAACGGTAAAAACGTAGCGGCACCGCACACAGGGCCGCAATTTTGACACACGAGCGTGCAGCCTGCAGCGAGCCGGCCTTCTGGAGAGGCCGGCGGAATAAGGGGCGGACGGTTTGCAGGATAAGCGCGCTCGGGATTTTCCCTGGGAGGCTGCCGACTTCTGCTTAGCGGGTGAGCTGCGAAAGATCGGGTACCACGGCACGAGCGCGGAAAGCCGAGCGTGGCTTGCCGCTTCCGGAGCCGGGAGGTTCGTTCAGCTTACCTTCTTGTTGCGCCCCTTTTTGCCGAGCGCTGCGCAGCGAGCGCGGCAATCGCAGTCGGTCTGATGATCATTGACCATGCCGACCGCCTGCATGAACGCGTAGCAGATGGTCGTGCCGACGAACTTGCAGCCATAGCTTTTGAGCCCCTTGCTCAGCGCGTCTGATATCGCGGTCGAGGCCGGCGCGTGCTGGTACGTGGCCCAGTCGTTCTGGATCGGCGTCTGATCGACGAAGGACCAGACGTAATTCGCGAGCGAGCCGTGCTCCGCCTGGATCTGCTGGACTGCGCGCGCGTTGTTGATTGCCGCTTCGATCTTGCCGCGATGGCGCACGATAGATTCGTCGAGCACCAGTGAATCGACGTGCCTGGGCGTGAAGCGGGCGACCTTGTCGATTTTGAAACCGGCGAACGCCCGACGATAGCCGCTGCGCTTGTTCAGAATCGTCGACCACGACAGGCCGGCCTGTGCGCCTTCCAGCACGAGCATTTCGAAGAGGTGCTGATCGTCGCGCGAAGGCACGCCCCATTCGGTGTCGTGGTAGTGTGCGAGCGCTTCGCTCGATACCCAGTTGCATCGCTGTGTCACGTTCCGGCTCCTGCCTGGTCATGTGTCGAAAGTGTCGAAATCCCGGTTCGTCCGGGCTTCGCCAGCATATCGGAACGCTCGCGAGCTGCAACTAGACCGTTCGGCCAGTTGCCGGATCGAAATGGACCTGCCACGCTATGCGGCAACTCTCCACTGACACTCATTCGATGAATACAGACTTCTTCTTGATAGGCGTCGACGGCGGCGGCACCGGCACGCGGGTGATGCTCGGCGACGCGCACGGCCGCGAACTGGCTCAGGCGGCAAGCGGCCCATCCGGCCTCGGTCTCGGCGTGGAACGCGCCTGGCAGGCCATTCAGGCGGGCTGCGTCGAAGCGTTCAGCCGGGCCGGCATCGCGCCGGATTGGGAACGTTGTGTTCTTGGTTGCGGGCTCGCAGGGGTCAACAATCGCGACTGGCTCGCCGCGTTTCGGGCGCAAGCGCCTAAGCTGGCGGGGCTCGCAGTGGAAAGCGATGCATATACGACGTTGCTCGGCGCCCACGGCGGCGCACATGGGGTGATCGTGGCGCTCGGTACCGGCAGTGTTGCGGCCGCGGCGGACGGAGAGGGTGAATGCCGCATCGCCAGTGGATTCGGCTTTCCCTCGGGCGACGAGGCAAGCGGCGCCTGGCTCGGCCTGCGTGCGATCGTCCACGCGCAGCAGGCGCTTGACGGCCGCGTCCCGCTGGATGGATTCGCGCAGGCGTTGCTCGAACGGGTTGGTGCGCAGGATCGGGATAGCCTGATTGTCTGGCTGTGCGCGACCAACCAGACCGGCTACGCGAGTCTCGCGCCGGTTGCGCTGGCTCACGCCAGTCATCCGTTCGTCGCACGTCTGCTGGCCGAAGCGGGCGAGGAAATCGGCAAGATGATTGCGGCGCTGGACCCATCCGGCGCGCTGCCGGTCGCTCTGTGCGGTGGACTCGGCGCACCGCTGCGGGCCTACGTGCCGCAGCGTTATCAGGCCCGCTTGCGTGCGCCGCAGGGCGATTCCGCGCGTGGCGCTTTGCAACTGGCGCAGCATGAAGCGGCAAGGATCGTCGCGGGAGCGGCTGGCTGATTGGGCGGCGGTGTGGCCGGGTAATGTGGCACCGGTGCGGCGGGCTGATGGGGCGGCGGGTAGCCGCGGCTGATGGGGCGCCCGTGCAGCCGGCTAATCGGGCGACGGGGCAGTCGACCAATCGAGCGCCGGCGCAGCCAGCTAACGGAGCGACAGGGCAGCCAACTAACCGGGCGCCAGCGCAGCCGACTAATCGCACGCACCTACTGGCCACCTATCCGGAAAAGCGCAGCCAATCCAGCAGAGGCCGCGAAAGCCTTGAAAGCAACGCTAAAATAGTGCCTTTGACGCCGCCCGGTTGCTCACATCATGTACAAAGTCATCGCCACAGATCTCGACGGCACCCTGCTGAACGGCGATCATCAACTCGATCCGTTGACCGTCGCCACGGTGCGGCGACTGGAGGCGGAGGGGCTGCACTTCATCATCGCCACCGGGCGGCACTATCTCGACGTGGCCGGCATTCGCGACCTGTTGGGCATCCGCCCCTACCTGATCAGCTCGAATGGCGCGCGGGTACATGCGCCAGACGATACAAGGATTTTCGCGGACGATCTGCCGCCTGCCGCAGTCCACCGCCTCGTGCGGCCGGAAATCGCCGGGTCGCACGGCCGGGTGATCGTCAACCTGTTCGCCGATCAGGAATGGCTGATCGACCGCGACGCGCCCGAACTGCTGCGCCTGCACCAGGATTCGGGCTTCACCTACGCCGTTACTGACCTGCAGCGCCATCACGGCGCTGGCATTGCAAAGGCGCTGTATATCGGCGAACCCGCCGACCTCGCGACGGTCGCGGCGAATCTGGAACGCGAGTTCGGCGACGCCTTATACGTCACTTACTCGTTGCCGGACTGTCTCGAGGTGATGACATCGAATGTGTCGAAGGGCCGCGCGCTGAAGTTTGTGCTCGACCGTCTGGGCGTCGACGCCGCCCGCTGTGTCGCGTTCGGCGATAACATGAACGATATCGATCTGCTCGAAACCGCCGGGCATCCGTTCATGATGAAGAACGCGAATCCGGACCTCATCACGCGTCTGCCGAACGTGCCACGCATCGGCAACAACTTTGAAGCGGGTGTTGCGCATCACCTACGCAAGCTGTTCGCCTTGGACGACCAACTGGCGTCGTAAAGCGGCGGTGATCTCACGGCGTCGCGCCTGACGCCGCGGCCGGCGGCAGCGCTGCGCACGGGCAATCGGCGGGGCGGCCGTTCAGCCCCTCCTGGCTATGCTGGAACGTCGCGTGCGGTGTGCCGCCTTGCCAGTCGAGCTTGACGACATAGATGCTGTCGAAATCGTCGCTTTGCCACTTCGGGACATCGCTGGCGTTGCCGCCGTGGGCGCTAACCATCTGGCGCACCAGCTTCTCGATCAGCTTGTGCTCCCACGCCACCACCACCAGCTTGTTGCGATAGGCGGGGTCGACCAGCGTATTGCTCAGCTTGTCGATTTGCGCAAAGCCGTAAGGCGTTTGCACCGGCATCTCGAATTGAATCGCGGTGGGCTCGATGGTCGCCAGCGGGCGGACATAGTAATAAGGATGTCCGCTGTCGTTTTTCTGCTGGCCGGGGTCCGGCGCGAAGATCGCGTCGGGTTTGCCGAACTTGGCGGCTATCACCGCGGGCAGAGCCAGTGAACGGTTAAGACCTTGGCAACTCAGCTGGCCGAAGCCTTGCGCCGGTTTCTCGCCATGCCGGACGAACACCAGTGTTTCAACCGGGCGACCAGCCGCCGGGGTGCCGGCTGTCGGAATGCGGGCCGCCGGAGCGCCGGCCACCAGATTGCCGGCCACGGGAACCTCGGCCGCCGGGGCACCGGCCGCATGCACCGTGGCCGGCAGCAGCACGCCGCTACATGACGCGGCGAGCCAGAGTGCGGCGCCCTGCAGGAATCGGCGGGAACGGTTCATCGGGAGCCCCTTTGCGAGCCATGTGAAAGTCGGAAGATTCTAGCAGCGCCTTTATGCCAAACCGAGCATCGGCCGCAGGATCGGCCGGGCCCAACGCAAAGCGGGCGCCTCAGCGCCCGCTTTGCAGTCAATCACCGACCTCGCGCGTCAATCGGCCAGCGCCGCGCGTTGATTGGCGCTAACGCGGTTTTCGGCGATAACCGGGTAGACGAAGCCGGCAATCACCGCACCCAGGATCGGCGCAATCCAGAACAGCCAAAGCTGGTCGACGGCCGCGCCGCCGACGAACAAGGCCGGACCCGTCGAACGCGCCGGATTGACCGAGGTGTTAGTGACCGGAATCGAAATCAGGTGGATCAGCGTCAGGCACAGACCGATGGCGATCGGCGCGAAGCCAGCCGGTGCGCGCTTGTCGGTCGAACCGAGGATCACGAACAGGAAGAAAGCGGTCATCACCACTTCGCAGATGAACGCGGCCGCCAGCGTGTACTGACCCGGCGAGCGGTCGCCGTAACCGTTGCTGGCGAAGCCGCTAGCCACCAGATCGAAGCCCGGCTTGCCGCTGGCGATCAGCGACAGCACGAAGGCCCCGATCACCGCGCCGACGACCTGGGCGACGATATACGGCACGAGGTCACGCGCCGGGAAGCGGCCCGCCACGGTCAAGCCGACGCTCACCGCCGGATTCAGGTGGCAGCCCGAAATGTGGCCAATGGCATACGCCATGGTCAACACCGTCAGGCCAAAGGCGAACGAAACGCCGACGAAGCCGATTCCCAGCCCGTGTACCGGACCCGCGAAATTGGCGGCGAGGACGGCGCTGCCGCACCCTCCGAGAACGAGCCAGAAGGTGCCGAACAACTCGGCGGCAAGGCGTTTTGACAACTGCATCATTTGGAATCCTAAAAAGTTTGACTGGATGGCGGCCGCACAGGAAATATCCGGATGCTTACCTCCGAGCGCGAAATTCTAGGCAGATATCACCGAATCAGGTGTCAAGAATTGTCAATGTGCAGTTTGTGCACGGGATTATTTCAGGATAAAACACGGACTCATTTAACAATTCTTTTGTCATTAAAATTATCAGACGATATCTTGAATGCTGGGTATTACTGTCCATTGCGAAATTCGCTAATTACCGCTAGTCTCCGAGACAATGCGTTCTACAAAAAGGGAGAAGAGAAATGTCGCAATATGCAGAACTCAAGGCGCAGATCGCCAGATTGCAGGCTCAGGCGGACGAAGCGCGTCGTACCGAACTCGGCAATGTAATCGAGGAGATCCGCGGCAAGATAGCCGAGTATGGTCTGACGGCCCAGGACCTGGGCTTTGCCCCCGCGGCGCGGCGTGGGCGCCCGCCCAAGAAGGCGCCGCTGCCGCCGAAATATCAGGATCCAAAGTCGGGTAATACGTGGAGTGGGCGTGGAAAGCCGCCCAAATGGATTGCTGGCAAGAACCGCGAGCGATTCCTGATGGAGCAGGTTTAGTCACGCAGAATCATTTTCTGCGTGAAAGCTTTCTGAAGGTTGATTGAATTTCGAAAGCTTTGCAGATACGTAATATGTATCGAATTTGTCGTAGAGTTTGCCGGTAAAAAAAGCCGCCTGTGAAAGGCGGCTTTTTCAAAAGATACGCGGCATATCGACGCAATTCTGCTCGCGCAAACGATTCACATGGCATTTTTACGCGCAATACCGTGCATAGAAACGGTTCAACCCGCCGCTACTCGGCGCAAAACTGGGCGGCGTTCGGCTTCGATAAGCGTGGTATAGCTATCCAGATAGTTCTGCGCCATGGTTTTCGCGCTAAACCGCCGTTCGAATTGCGCGCGGATTTCGGTGCGCGACAGTTCGTCCAGCCGCTGCAAGGCGGCGACTGCGCCTTGCACGTCCTCTACGACGAAGCCCGTCACGCCGTGATCGATCACCTCGGGCACTGAGCCGCGGTTAAAGGCGATCACCGGCGTGCCGCACGCCATCGACTCAATCATCACCAGCCCGAACGGTTCCGACCAGTCGATCGGGAACAGCAGCGCCTTCGCGCCCGACAGGAATTCCGGCTTCTGCGCTTCGTTGATCTCGCCGACGAACTCGACATGCGCCTGCGACAGCAGCGGCTCGATTTCCGTCTTGAAGTATTCCTGGTCGACCTTGTCCACCTTGGCGGCGATCTTCAGCGGCAGACCGCTTTGTGCGGCGATCCTGATGGCTGTATCGACGCGCTTCTCCGGACAGATACGGCCGAGGAACGCCAGATATTCGGGCTTCTTGTGGGGCTGCGGCGTGAGCAGTTGCTCCGGCAGACCGTGGTAAATGGTATTGAGCCAGTTGGCCTGCTTGAGGGGCAGGCGCTGCGAATCGGAGATCGACACGACCGGCGCTTGCGAGAACACGTCGAAAATCGGCTGCAGCTCGGGAAGATCTAGCCGGCCGTGCAGCGTCGTGAGGAACGGCGTGTTCATCGACGAAAACAGCGGAAACGGCAGATAGTCGAGGTGGAAGTGCAGCACGTCGAACTCGTGGGCGATGCTGCGCACGCGCTCCATCAGCAGGATATGCGGCGCCATCGTGTCGCGCACCGTGGGGTCGAGGCGCAGCGCGCGTGGCCAGGCGGCTTCAAGCTTGGCCGAGGTGACCGAATCGCCGCTCGCAAACAACGTCACATCGTGGCCTAGCTCGACCAGAGCCTCGGTGAGATATGACACGACACGTTCGGTGCCGCCGTAGAACTTCGGCGGTACGGCTTCGTATAACGGCGCAATTTGTGCGATTCGCATGCGTGCTCTCCAATGTCGACCCGAATTGGCGCTTCAGCGCTTACTCCGGTCCCATGCAACGTAGTTGCGTTAGCGGCTTCGCACAACGGCGCCCGGATTGGGCGAGGGGCGAATGCCTTACGGACGGTTGGGCGCGGTAGCCGCCGCCCAGTGACAACCCGACACTGCATCGGGTTATCCCTTAATGGCATTATCGGGATCGAGCGACGCAATTCGAGTTGTTTTTCAAACACTTAACGTTGTTACAGCGCGAAACATGGCGCGTTACAGATCGCAAATCGTTCGTGGAAGCCGTTTTCAAGGGCTCGTCCGCCTTGCGCATGTGACCCTCAGCAAGCCGTGTGCCGCGACCTGAAGCGGGAGGCAAAGGGTGACGGGCGCTGCACGATCTAGCAAACCCGTGTTACCGCACCGTGAAAAGCATTTATAATTCGACCTCACCGGTGACGGTGCGGGAAATATGGCGAACTCACGCACCGATTGATCCACCCAATCCCATCCCGACCTTCCTCACCCCCTTCCTGATTGATGATTTGTAGGAAAAATTCCTACATCATTTATGGATAAATCCGTCATCCCGATGGGGTGTCTGTCCGATTTCCGTTCGCGCCCCCTTTGGACACAATGCTGGCAGGACCATAAACGGGCCGTTCGTGCGGGATGAAGTGCGCGCGATCGAGCAAACGTTTCCGTAACGGCCTGACCAGCCAGATCGACCCGGGGGAATCATGAGCACCACTAGTGACATGCTCAATGAGGTAAGAGAAGTGAATCTTTCTTATCTCCTGCTCGCTCAACGTCTGCTGCGTGAAGACAAGCCCACGGGCATGTTCCGCATGGGTATCTCAGATGAGTTGGCCGACGTTATTGCCAATCTGTCGCTCGCGCAGACGGTGAAACTGGCCGCATCCAGCCAGGTGCTGTGCCGCTTCCGCTTCGACGACCACGCTGTCCTGTCCACGCTTGCGGACAAGGGCAAGACCAGCGCCATGTCTCAGGCGCATTCCGCGATTCTGATGGCGAGTCAGCCTGTCGAGCAGATCAGCTGATGCCGCGACTCCACGGCAGCCGTGCCGTCCAGTCATGCCAGGAAGCGAGAACCTGAGCGCATGGCCACCAAAAGCGTAGTACTCGAAGTCAGGGAAATCACCCTGGCGATCGAACTGGTCGAACTCGGCGCGCGCCTGCAATTGCTCGAGGCCGAGACCAGTCTGTCACGCGACCGTTTGATCAAGCTTTACAAGGAATTGAAAGGGGTCTCGCCGCCCAAGGGCATGCTGCCGTTCTCGACGGACTGGTTCATGACCTGGCAGCCGAACTTTCATTCGTCGCTGTTCTACAACATCTACCGCTTCATGACGGATCACGGCGGCTGCGAGACGATCCAGTCCATCGTGAAAAGTTACCGGCTCTACCTCGAACACGTGCAGCTGCACGACGACGAGCCCGTGCTTAGTCTGACCCGGGCGTGGACGCTGGTGCGCTTTTTCGACTCGGGCATGTTGCAAATGACGCCATGCTGCCGGTGTGGCGGCCATTTCGTGGCACACGCGCACGACCCGCAGCATGCGTTCGTATGCGGCTTGTGCCAGCCGCCGTCCCGCGCAGGCAAGACGAAGAAAGTCGCCGAGGCCAAGGTGAGGGCGAGCCGGCTCGCCGACGTGGAGCTTTGAGCCGTCGCGAAGGCCGGTCCGCGCGGCTTGCAGCGCCGCTCCTTGATCTAGACACCGCGCGGCCCGTCATGCGCCCTACGCCTGTGGTTTACACGCGCTTACCAACTCGCTTTTCCACCAAAGTTTTTCGCTCCGATGCCGTAAACCAGTTTAACGACGGTCTCCGTCGCTTCCTTGTGAGGGCTCGGCTGTGCTGATTTTCGTGGGAACACTCGTGACGCTGTTGTCCGTCTTTGGCGGTTATGCCATGGAAGGCGGGCACTTGGGCGCGCTGATGCAGCCAGTCGAATTGCTGATGATCGGGGGCGCCGGTGTGGGCGCATTCGTCCTCGGCAACGGGATGAAAACGATCAAGGCGACGCTGGGCGTGCTTCCGACCCTTTTCAAGGGCTCCAAATACAACAAGGACGTCTACATGGAGTTGATGGCGCTCCTGTACGTTCTGCTGGCGAAAGCGCGCAAGGAAGGCACGCTGACGCTCGAAGCCGATATCGACGATCCGTCGAAGAGTCCGATTTTTACGCAGTATCCGAAGATCCTCGCCGACCATCACATCATCGAGTTTCTGACCGACTACCTGCGTCTGATGGTCGGCGGCAATATGAATGCGTTCGAAATCGAAAGCCTGATGGACGAGGAAATCGAAACGCATCACACCGAAGGTGAGGCCCCGGCGCATGCGCTCGCCAAGGTCGGCGACGCGATGCCGGCGTTCGGGATCGTCGCGGCGGTGATGGGCGTGGTGCACACCATGGCCTCCGCCGACAAGCCGCCTGCGGTGCTCGGCGAGATGATCGCCCAGGCGCTGGTCGGCACCTTCCTCGGCATTCTGCTTTCGTATGGACTGATCGGGCCGCTGTCGAGCGTCGCGGAACAACGCGTCGCCGAGTCGACCAAGATGTTCCAGTGCATCAAGGTGACGATCCTCGCGAGCCTGAATGGCTATGCGCCGGCGATCGCCGTCGAATTCGGCCGCAAGGTGCTCTTCTCGACTGAACGTCCGTCGTTCACCGAACTGGAAGAGCACGTGCGCCGCGTGAAAGCCAAGTAACGACGCGGACCAGGGACTGATTCGATGAGCAAGGACAAAGACCGCGCGATTGTCGTCAAGCGCGCCGCGCCGAAGAAGGCGGGCCATCACGGCGGTGCATGGAAGCTCGCTTACGCGGACTTCATGACCGCGATGATGGCGTTCTTCCTGTTGATGTGGTTGCTCAGTTCGGCGACCACCGTGCAGTTGCGCGGCATTGCGGACTACTTCAACCAGCCGCTGAAGATCACCCTGTGGGGCGGCGATCGCAGTGCGGAAGATTCGAGCATCCTGAAGGGCGGCGGACGCGATATCTCGACGGATCAGCAGGGCATCACGCGTCAGAGCGATGGTTCGATGAGCCGCGCCACCCGCACTGCGGCACACAACGACGAAGATGCCGTCAAGCAGATGCAGGGTCAGCTCGAACGCCAGGAGCAGGTGCGTCTGCACGATCTGCAGATCAAGCTGATGGCCGCGATCGAAGCGAACCCGATCCTGCGCCAGTTCAAGCAGCAGATTCGCATCGATTCGACCTTGACGGGTCTGCGTATCGAGATCACGGACTCGCAAAAGCGACCCATGTTCGCCACCGCGAGCAATGAAGTCCAGCCATACATGCGCGACATCCTGCGCGAAATCGGCCACACGCTGAACGACGTGCCGAACCGCATCATCGTGCAGGGTCACACCGACGCCGTGCAGTACGCCGGTGGCGAGAAGGGTTACAGCAACTGGGAGCTGTCGGCGGACCGCGCCAACGCGTCGCGCCGAGAGCTGGTCGCGGGCGGCATGGACGAACCGAAAGTGATGCGCGTGATCGGCATGGCGTCGTCGCAGAACCTGAACAAGGCCGACCCGCTCGATCCGGAAAACCGCCGCATCAGCATTCTGGTTCTGAACCGGAAGTCGGAGGACGCAATGATGCACGACGACTCCACGACGACCACCCTGTCGGACGACGCAGCCGGCTCAGGCCAACAGCCGCTGTTGCAACAAATTGCGCAACCGGTGACGGTTGCTCCCAGGGCGCCCAGCGTGGCGCCGAAGTGAAAGACATGATGGCCCAGCCGCCGCAGCCGCTCGTACGGCGCGCAGTTGGGCGATCCATAGTGAGCGCAGCGAGGATTCAATGATCAGGCACATTCTGGCAATCGACGACTCGGCAGCCATGCGGCAGATTCTCTCCGCCACGCTGACGACAGCCGGCTATCAGGTGACGCTCGCGGCCGACGGCGATGAAGGTCTGGAAAACGCCCTTGCGACGGCGTTCGACCTCGTGCTGACGGACCAGCATATGCCGGGCAAGACCGGCCTCGATCTGATCACGGCGCTGCGCGGCAACCCAGCTTACGAGGCGACGCCGATCCTCGTCCTTACGACGGAATCCGGCGAACCTTTCAAGGCAGCGGCGCGAGCAGCAGGGGCGACTGGCTGGATCGAGAAACCACTCGACCCCGACATGCTGACCGAACTGGTCGCGGCGCTAGCCGAGTCAGGCGAAGCCTGAGCTCATCCACCTTTCATATAAGCGGCACGGCAGCCAAAGCCAAGACAGGATCTCTCGCGGTGACCCAGGCATGACACTCGACATCACTCAGTTCTATCAGACGTTCTTCGATGAGGCGGACGAACTGCTCGCGCAGATGGAGCAGTTGCTGCTCAATCTGGATATTGGCCATCCCGATCCGGAAGACCTAGCGGCGATTTTCCGCGCGGCACACTCGATCAAGGGCGGCGCGGCGACCTTCGGCTTCACCGCGCTGACCGAAACGACCCACATTCTCGAATCGCTGCTCGACCGCGCGCGCAATAACGAACTCGTGCTGCGCAAGGACATGATCGACACGTTCCTCGAAACCAAGGACGTGTTGTCAGGCCAGCTCGCCGACTATCGCGCGAGCGCCGAACCCGATGCGGCCGTGGCGAAGGCGATTTGCGCCAAGCTCGACCAGCTCTACAAGGAAAGTCTGGGACAACCGGCGGCCGCAGCCAGCGCAGCGTCAGCGCAGGGTGCGGGCGACGGCCATGCGCCCGAGCACGTCGTGCAACAGGCGGTCGAGGCCGCCGTCGAACTATCAGGTAACGAACCGGCACAGACCGGCGCAGCATCAGCAGCAGGAACAGCAGCATCGGCGACAGGAACAAACGGGACCGCAAGCGCAGACGGCGGCCCGCATCTGAAAATCACGCTACGGGGCGTCGATGAGAAGGACCAGGAACTGCTGGCCGAAGAGCTCGGCAACCTGGGGCATATCGTTGGGCAGATCAAGGTAGGCGGCGATCTCACGCTGTGGCTGCAGACCGACGTCACGTCCGACGACATTATTGCCGTGTGCTGTTTCGTGATCGACGACAGTCAGATCTCGATCGGCCGCGGTACGGCACCGGTGGATGAATCGCAGGAAGGCGAACCTGGAACGCCTGCCACTGCGGAACATGCACCGGCGCCTGCGCCGGCACCGGCACCCACGCCGGCTGCCGCACCGCAGGCACGGGCAGCAGCACCGACGCACGAATTGTTCGATGCGCCGGCAGCAGCGGCGCCTGCGCCGGCAGCGACTGCCGTCGTAGTGGCGGCATCGCCCACAGCGGCATCGCCCACAGCGGCACCGGCCGCAGCCGCACCGGCCGCGCCAGCCGCGGAAGGCGACCGCAAGGCGCGTCCGGCAGCCGCCGGCGCGGCCGAAGGCAGTTCGATCCGGGTAGGCGTCGAGAAGGTCGACCAGCTGATCAATCTGGTCGGCGAGCTGGTCATCACGCAGGCGATGCTGGCCGAGACCACCAGCACCTTCGATCCGGCCCTGCACGATCGCCTCTTCAACGGCATGGCGCAACTGGAGCGCAATGCCCGCGACCTGCAGGAAGCGGTGATGTCGATCCGCATGATGCCGATGGACTACGTCTTCAGCCGCTTCCCGCGTCTGGTGCGCGATCTGGCGGCAAAGCTCGGCAAGGAGGTCGAACTGGTCACCTTCGGTCAGGCGACCGAACTCGACAAGAGCCTGATCGAGCGGATCATCGACCCGCTCACCCACCTCGTGCGTAACAGTCTCGATCACGGTATCGAAACGGTTGAGGCGCGTCGCGCGGCGGGCAAGGATTCGACCGGTCAACTGGTGCTGTCGGCCGCGCATCACGGCGGCAATATCGTGATCGAAGTGAGCGACGACGGTGCGGGTCTGCGCCGCGACAAGATTCTCGCGAAGGCCGCCAAGCAGGGCATGCAGGTCAGCGAAAGCATGACCGACGACGAGGTCTGGAACCTGATCTTCCTGCCCGGCTTCTCGACCGCTGAACAGGTGACCGACGTATCGGGCCGCGGCGTCGGCATGGATGTGGTGAAGCGCAACATCCAGTCGATGGGCGGTCACGTCGAAATCAGTTCGCAGGCCGGCAAGGGCAGCACGACACGCATCGTGCTCCCGCTAACCTTAGCGATCCTCGACGGCATGTCGGTGAAGGTCGGCAACGAGATCTTCATCCTGCCGCTGAACTTCGTGATGGAGTCGCTGCAGCCGCAAGCCGAAGACATCTACACGGTGGCCAACGGCGAACGGGTGGTGCGCGTGCGCGGCGAATATCTGCCGCTCGTCGCGCTGCATGAAGTGTTTTCGGTGGAGGACGCCAAGTCGGAGCCGACCCAGGGCATCGTCACCATCATGCAGACCGAAGGACGGCGCTTCGCCATGCTGATCGACGAACTGGTCGGGCAGCAGCAGGTGGTCGTGAAAAATCTGGAAACGAATTACCGCAAGGTGCACGGCATTTCCGCCGCGACCATCCTCGGCGACGGCAGCGTCGCCCTGATCGTGGACGTGGCGGCATTGAACCGCGAGACGCGCAACGCGCATGGCGCAATGAGCCTCGCGTAACGCGCGGGCAACTTCGCGGGCAACTTTTTACTTAACGCAATTCATCCCAACCGTTTGGGGGCTAACGTGGCAGAAGTCCAATCCATCAATTCGAGCGTCGGCAATGCGAGCGGCGGGCGCCGTGCGGCACTGCAGGCAGACGCCGGCGGTCAGGAATTTCTCGTCTTCACGCTCGGCGCGGAAGAATACGGCATCGACATTCTGAAGGTGCAGGAAATTCGTGGCTACGACAGCGTGACGCGCATCGCCAACGCACCGGACTTCATCAAAGGCGTGATCAATCTGCGCGGCATCATCGTGCCGATCGTCGACATGCGCATCAAGTTTCATCTGGGCCGTGTCGAATACGATCACCAGACGGTCGTCATCATCCTGAACGTCGCGCATCGCGTGGTCGGCATGGTGGTGGACGGCGTCTCGGACGTGCTGACGCTGCAGACGGACCAGATCATGCCGGCGCCCGAATTCGGCGCGACGCTCACTACCGAGTACCTGACCGGACTCGGCACGGTCGACGGCCGCATGCTGATCCTGATGGACATCGAAAAGCTGATGACCAGCCGCGAAATGGCGCTGATCGAGACGCTCGGCGGCTAAGCCGGACTGCAGGTGGGGATATGACGGGACAACAGGGAGCATCAAGATGCTAAGCAGGTGGTCGATTCGGACTTCGTTGACCATGGTCGGAGTCGTTCTGGCCGCGCTGACGATCGTGGTCGGCGCGCTCGGACTCACCGCGTTGAACCGCGCGGGCCAGTCTCTCGACGGCATTGCAAACGGCGATCTGGTGGCCATTCACGCGCTCGACGATGCCTCGGGTTACCTGTTGCGCTCGCGTCTCGCGATCGACCGGTACAACACGCTCATCGCCGCCAGCAACGCCGACGAAGCCAAGGCGGCGCTCGATCGCGCACAGGAACTTCTCGCCAAAGGCAATGAGAGCTGGCAAACGTTTGTCGATGCGCCGAAGGCGGGCATCGACCAGGCGCTGCTCGACGATCTGCTGGCGCGCCGCACGACCGTGATGCACGACGGCGTTGAGCCGGAGTTCGCCGCGCTGCGCGCGGGCGATCAGGCGGGCTTTCACGCGATTGCCGACACGAAGATCAGCCCGCTCTTCATCGCTTACGATGCGTCCGCCTCGGCGGTCGCAAAAGCCTTGCAGCAACGCGCGGCTGATCAACAGGCGGCGGGGCAGTCGAACGACACGCTGATGACTTCGCTGATCGTCGCGGTGGGCCTGTTCGCGCTGGTGCTGGTGGTGTTGATCCGCTTCGCGCTGCGCGGCCTGATCGTGCAGCCGCTCAAGGACGCCACCGAATGCTTCGAGCGGATCGCCGCGGGCGATCTGACGTATCCGGTGAACGTCTTCAGCACCAACGAGATCGGGCGTCTGTTCCGCAGCATCAAGCAGATGCAGGACAGCCTCTCGACGATGGTGAAAGCGGTGCACAGCAGCACCGAATCGATCGACACCGGTGCGCGCGAGATCTCGATGGGCAACACCGATCTGTCGCAGCGTACCGAGCAGCAGGCTGCTTCGTTGCAACAGACGGCTACGAGCATGGAAGAGCTGACCGGCACCGTCCGGCAGAACGCCGAAAACGCGCGCCAGGCGAGCCAGCTCGCCGTCAACGCGTCGGATATCGCGACGCGCGGCGGCGAAGTGGTGGGCCAGGTCGTGCATACGATGCAGGACATCGCCACGAGTTCGAACAAGGTCGTCGACATCATCGGCGTGATCGAGGGCATCGCGTTCCAGACCAACATCCTCGCGCTCAACGCGGCGGTCGAAGCGGCACGCGCCGGCGAACAGGGCCGCGGCTTCGCGGTGGTGGCCGGCGAAGTGCGCAGCCTCGCGCAGCGCAGCGCCAGTGCGGCCAAGGAAATCAAGGAGCTGATCGGCGACTCGGTGGACAAGGTGCAAAGCGGCTCGGTACTGGTCGGCCGTGCCGGAACGACGATGGAAGAAATCGTTCAGGCGGTGCGTCGGGTGACCGACATCATGGGCGAAATCAGCGCCGCCTCGGAAGAGCAATCGACCGGCATCGAACAGGTCAATCGCGCCGTGGTGCAGATGGACGAAGTCACGCAGCAGAATGCGGCGCTCGTCGAAGAAGCGGCGGCTGCGGCAGCTTCGCTTGAGGAGCAGACACGCCAGTTGCAAAGCGTAGTGGGCGACTGGCGGGTGGAGGGCGCGCAGCGTGCGGCTGCTTCGGCGCGCAGCAGCACACCGGGGGCACGCCACCAGACCGTGCAGCGCGCGCAGGCTGCGGCAGCGTCGAAAGCCGCCGCAACGCCGGCTCATGCAGCAGTTCAGTCCGCGGCTCAGGCCGCCTCGTCCGCTCCGGCTGCGCCGAAACAGGACGCGGCACGCGTGGCGGCACCGGCGCGTACGGAACCGGCTTTGAGACCCAGAGCGTCGGCGGCAGCCGAAGCGGCGGTGCGTCCGGCAGCAACCGGGGCGTCGGGCGCAGGCACGGACGCGGACTGGGAAACGTTTTAAAGGTTGGACA
This sequence comes from Paraburkholderia sp. GAS41, assembly GCF_050436545.1. Lineage (NCBI taxonomy): Bacteria > Pseudomonadati > Pseudomonadota > Betaproteobacteria > Burkholderiales > Burkholderiaceae > Paraburkholderia > Paraburkholderia sp. GAS41. The sequence goes on along the minus strand of NZ_JBNDMK010000005.1, from coordinate 126,283 downwards.
CGTAGTCGGCAGAATTCGCGGGTAGGCGCGACCCCGCGATGCAAGTCCCTGCAGGGGACGCTTCGTATCGCAGGCAGGAAACTTAATGATGGCAACGCGCGCACAGCTTCGTCCCGAGAAGGGGGAACCGGCCAAAGCCGGCGACCAGGGACGTGATTTCGAATTCACTTCGGCGGACTTCGCTCGCATCCGCGAGCTGATCCATCGCGGCGCCGGCATCTCGCTGTCGGACCACAAGCGCGACATGGCCTACAGCCGGCTCGCGCGGCGGCTTCGTGCACGCGGCCTCGACAGCTTTCGCGACTACCTCGATCTGCTCGAAACGGAAAACGATCCGGCCGAGTGGGAAGCCTTCACCAACGCGCTGACCACCAACCTGACCGCGTTCTTTCGCGAGGCGCATCACTTTCCGATTCTCGCGGAGTTCGTCAAGAAGCGGCAGCAGCCGGTGTCGGTGTGGTGCTCGGCGGCTTCGACCGGCGAAGAGCCGTATTCGATCGCGATGACGCTGATCGAAGCGCTCGGCGATGGCGCCGCGCGCCAGGCCACGGTGCTCGCCACCGACATCGACACCCAGGTGCTCGCGAAGGGGGAGGCGGGCATGTATCAATTCGATCAGGTCAAGCATCTGTCGCAGGACCGCCTCAAGCGTTTCTTCCTGAAGGGCACCGGCGCCCACGCAGGGATGGTGAAAGTGCGCCCGGAAGTGCGCGCCATGATCCGCTTCCAGCAACTGAATCTGACCGAGCGCGACTACGCGTTGCGCGCGCAGTTTGACGCGATTTTTTGCCGCAACGTGATGATCTATTTCGACAAGCCGACCCAGGCGCAGGTGCTCACGCGCTTCGATCCGCTGATGAAGCCGGGTGGTCTGCTGTTCGCCGGTCACTCGGAGAATTTCACCTATGTCACTCAGGCGTTCCGCCTGCGCGGCCAGACGGTGTACGAATTGACGCGCGACGGCGGCGCAGCGGGCACGCTGCAACGCAGCCAGACCCGGCCGGCCCAGACATCGACTAGCGGGGTGACCGTATGAGCGCCGCGCTGCCGATTGCCAGCAATCTGTACTTCGACAACCATTTCAAGCGCCCCGGCGTGAAGCTGTTGCCGAACGAGTTCTATACGACCCACGAAGACATGGTGCTCGTCACCGTGCTGGGTTCGTGCGTGGCGGCCTGCATTCAGGACCGCACCGCGGGCATTGGCGGCATGAATCACTTCATGTTGCCCGACGATGGCGCCGATGTCGGCCAGGCGGCCTCGGACTCGATGCGCTACGGCGCGTATGCAATGGAAGTGCTCATCAACGAGTTGATCAAGGCCGGCGGCCGGCGCGAACGCTTCGAGGCCAAGGTGTTCGGCGGCGCGGCGGTGCTCGCGGGTATGACGACGATGAATATCGGCGATCGCAATTCCGAGTTCGTACGTCGCTATCTGGCGCTGGAAAAAATCCGCATCACCGCGGAAGACCTGCAGGGAAACCATCCGCGCAAGGTGGCGTTCATGCCGCGCACCGGCCAGGTCATGGTGAAAAAACTGCGCCTGCAGCAGGAAGCCGGCGTGGCCGAGCGCGAACAGGCGCTGGCGCGGCAAACCAGTGAACAGCGGGCCGAGCGGCTCGCACGGGCTCGCGAACGGGTCGAGTTGTTTGCCACGCCGTCCGGCCAGACTGGGCGGACGCGTGTCGAACTGTTTGGCTCGGGCGCAGGCGCAGGTTCAACTTCAACTTCAACTTCAGGGACAAGCGCCGCTGCAGGCAAGCCGCGCATCGAGCTATTTGGCGCGAGCCCGCGCCCGCTTCAATCAAACAACGCCAGGACCGCAGAGGAGGCGTGAGAAGTATGCAAAAGATCAAAGTATTGTGCGTCGACGACTCGGCGCTGATCCGTAGCCTGATGACGGAGATCATCAATGGCCAGCCGGACATGGCGGTGGTCGCCACGGCGCCGGATCCGCTCGTCGCCCGCGACCTCATCAAGCAGCACAATCCGGATGTGTTGACGCTCGACGTTGAAATGCCGCGCATGGACGGCCTCGACTTCCTCGAGAAGCTGATGCGTCTGCGGCCGATGCCGGTGGTGATGGTGTCGTCACTAACCGAACGCGGCAATGAAATTACGCTGCGTGCGCTGGAACTCGGCGCGGTCGACTTCGTGACCAAGCCGAAGGTCGGGATTCGCGACGGCATGCTCGACTACGCGGAGAAGCTCGCCGACAAGGTTCGCGCCGCGGCCCGCGCGCGCGTGCGTCAGGCCGCACCGGCGCAGCATGCCGCGGCGGCCGGTCACGCGGCCGGCGGCCATGCTGCGATACCCGCGCCGAACTTCAACAATCCGCTCGTGAGTACGGAAAAGCTGATCATCGTCGGCGCCTCGACAGGCGGCACGGAAGCGATCCGCGAAGTGCTCGTGCCGCTGCCGCCCGACGCCCCCGCCGTGTTGATCGCACAGCATATGCCGCCGGGATTCACAAAATCTTTCGCGCAACGCCTAAATGGCTTGTGCAGAATTACCGTTAAAGAGGCAGAGCACGGCGAACGCGTGCTGCCGGGACATGCGTATATTGCCCCCGGCCACGCTCACCTGTTGCTGGCACGTAGCGGTGCGAACTATATTGCACACCTGTCCGACGACCCGCCGGTGAACCGGCATCGTCCGTCTGTCGACGTGCTGTTTCGCTCCGCTGCGCAGCATGCCGGCAAGAACGCCGTTGGCGTCATCCTCACGGGGATGGGCCGCGACGGTGCGGCCGGACTGCTGGAAATGAAAAAGGCAGGCGCGTACACGCTTGCGCAGGATGAAGCGAGCTGTATCGTGTTCGGCATGCCACGCGAGGCCATCGCGCTAGGCGCTGCCGACGAGATCACCTCGTTGCCCGACATGAGCCGGCGCGTGATGGCGCGTCTCTCTTCGATGGGCGAACGCGTACAGCGGGTATGATGCCGCGGGGTCAGCGCTCTGCGTGGGACCGGAGTACGAGCTAAAGCACTCACTCCGGATCGACATCCGGGCCATCTGGATAAGGGTTAAGGGAAAGGGAATTGAAATGGATAAGGGAATGAAGATTCTGGTAGTCGATGACTTTCCGACGATGCGTCGGATCGTGCGTAATCTGTTGAAGGAGCTGGGCTATTCGAACGTCGACGAGGCGGAAGATGGCATGGCGGGGCTCGCGCGTCTGCGCAGCGGCAAATACGACTTTGTGATCTCCGACTGGAACATGCCGAACCTCGACGGTCTGGCTATGCTGAAGGAAATCCGCGCCGACGCGAGCCTGACGCACCTGCCGGTGCTGATGGTGACGGCCGAGTCGAAGAAGGAAAACATCATCGCGGCGGCTCAGGCCGGCGCGAGCGGTTACGTGGTCAAGCCGTTCACAGCGGTCACGCTCGACGAGAAGCTCAACAAGATTCTCGAGAAGATGGCGAAAGCCGGGAGCTGACGTGAACCAGCCGACCAACGCGGCAGCCGCCGACGCGCTCGACGGCGGCGACCTCGCCAGCGACCGCATCCTTGCCCGCATCGGGCAACTGACGCGCACGCTGCGCGATTCGATGCGCGAGCTGGGGATCGACAAGCATGTCGAGCGCGCCGCCGAAGCGGTGCCCGACGCGCGCGACCGTCTCAAGTACATCGCCAACATGACCGAGCAGGCGGCCGAAAGGGTGCTGAGCTCGATTGAGGTCGCCAAGCCGATGCAGGAGCAACTGCAAGAGGACGCAGCGGTCCTCGATGCGCGTTGGGAGCAATGGTATGCGGCGCCGATCGAACGCGAGGAAGTGCGCGCGTTGATGAACGACACGCGGACCTTTTTGCGCGGCGTGCCCGAAGTGACCACGGCGACCAACCAGCAACTGCTCGAAATCATGCTGGCGCAGGACTTCCAGGATCTGACCGGTCAGGTGATCAAGAAGATTACCGAAGTCGTGTACCTGATCGAGCAGCAACTGCTCGGCGTGCTGATCGAGAACATCGCGCTCGAGCGGCGCGAGCAGTTCGCGGCGACCGCGGCGGCGCTGGCGGCTGAACCGTCGGCCACCGGCAGTCCGGAAGGTTTGTTGAACGGGCCGCAGATCAACCCGGAAGGCAAGGCCGACGTGATGCAGGATCAGGGCGAAGTCGACGACCTGCTGGCGAGCCTCGGCTTCTAGGCTGGATCACGGTGGCGGCCTGACGGTTGCCGCCGTCAGCGCGTGACAGCGCGGGCACACCGACGCAACACCCTCGAAGAAACCTTCCTGCTTACGGTCGCTACAGTGCCGTATGATCTTGGTTAAATGCGGGCGCTCATGCAATGCATGGGCCGTCGCGCAGTCGATCGGGAGGAGTCAGGTCATGCTGAGTCGTGTAAGCCGCGCCGTCCTCATGACAGCGCTAGGGTTGCCCTGTATCGTGCCCGCCGTTCAGTCCGCTCATGCGGCGCTGGGCGGCAGTCCACTGACGCCGCCTGCCGGCGCCGCTGTCCATTCCCAAACCGTTTCATCCTCGGCGGTCGCGCATGCGGCCTCTGGCGTCGCGTCCGCGGCCAGTGCTCCCTCGTCCTATACCGTCCGTGCGACCACCTACGACGGCGGCACCGTCGTGCGGGAATATCTCGCGCAGGACGGCACCGTATTCGGCCTCGCCTGGAGCGGTCCGCAAATGCCGGATCTGAACGCTCTGCTCGGTACTTATTTCCCGCAGTATCTTGCCGGCGTTCAGGCGGTGCGCGCGGCGCGCGGCGGTCACGGACCGGTCGCGGTCGAGCAGGACAGTCTCGTGGTTCACTCCGGCGGCCATATGGGCGCCTTCGCAGGTCAGGCGTGGCTGCCGCAGGCGCTGCCTGCCGGCGTCAGCGGTTCCGATATCCAGTGACAGTGACGACGGACGGGAGGCGTGCCATGCAATTTGCAGTAAAGCTCAAAAGATGGGCGCGGGTCGTGGCGACCGTAGCACTGGTCTCGCTGGTCGCGGCGTGCGGCGGCGGAGGGGGCGGCAGCTCAGATTCGTCGTCGGGCAGCAGCGGCTTGCCGGCGAGTCCCACCGCCCAGCCGATCGCGGCCAACGCAGCGAACACCGCGGCGATCACGGTCGGGACGGGTACATCGAACGTGATCAATATCCCAACCGTGACCGTGACGGTTTGCGTGCCGGGCACGAGCAGCTGCCAGAGCATTCCTAATGTGCAGGTGGATACCGGCTCGTTTGGGCTGCGCATCGCCAGTGGCGTGTTGAGCGTTGCGCTGCCACAGGCGGCCGTCCCCAATGGGTCCGGCACGCTTGTGGAATGCACGAACTTCGCCGATGGCTATTCGTGGGGTTCGGTGCGCACGGCGACAGTCCAGGTTGGCGGTGAGTCCACCACCACCAGCATTCCGGTGCAGGTACTCGGCGACGTGAGCTTCCTTGTCCCGTCCGGCTGTGTGAGCGGCAGCGAAGAGAACACCGTGAGTGCGCTTGGCGCCAACGGCATTCTCGGCATCGGCGTGGCGCCCTACGATTGCGGTTCGGCCTGCGCGACGGGCCAGAACAGCAGCTACTACGCATGCTCCGGCGCGAGTTGCGCGCGAACCCTGGTGCCGGTGACCAACCAGGTGGCGAACCCGGTCGCACACTTCGCCGTGGACAACAACGGTGTGATCGTGGAGATGGCGCCCGTCTCGAGCACCGGCAGCGCGTCGGGGACCGGCACGCTGGTGTTCGGCATCGGCACGCAGTCGAACAACGCGCGCGCGGCCTCGCAGATCTTCACGACGGACGCTGCCGGAGACCTGAACAACAGCAGCTTCAATGGTCGTCAACTGGCGGCGTTCTTCGATTCCGGTTCGAACGCGTACTTCTTCGCCGACAGCAGCTTGCCGCTGTGCGCCAGCAACTTCAAGGGCTTCTACTGTCCGTCTTCGGGGCAGACGCGCTCGGTGAACGTGGCCGGTCTGAACGGCGTATCCGGCGTGGCCAACCTTGGCATTCTCAGTGCGGCGACGTTGTTCGCCAACGGCAACAACTACGCATTCAACGACCTCGGCGGTCAGATTGGCGGGGGGAGCAGCTTCGATATTGGTTTGCCGTACTTTTACGGCCGCTACATGTACTTTGGTTTCGACCAGAGTGCCAATGGCGGGCAGGCGCCTTATGTCGGCTATTGAGTCGGGCGCGAGGTGGCCGGCTCGTTAGCCGCGCCGCCTCTATTCCATCGCTCGAAATGCCCCCGTTTCCCTGTCCTTATCCGCCGATCATGGCTTGAGTTCTGCGGGAATAATCGCTCTCACTGGAAATAGGCATGGTGCCTCGACCGACTGGAGAGCTGCGTGGCAGGGGATAGCGACCTCGAAAAAACCGAATCAGCCACTCCCCGGCGCCTCGAAAAGGCGCGGGAAGAGGGGCAGATCGTACGTTCGCGGGAGCTGACGTCGTTCGCCTTGCTGGCGGCCGGCTTCTATGGCGTCTGGGCCATGTCGGGATCGATCGGCGACCATCTGGCGTCGATGTTGCGCGGTGCCCTGAGGTTCGATCACGCGAGCGTCTTCGAAACGCGCCGGATGATGATTGGCGCGGGTGTCGCGAGTCGTGAAGGGTTTTACGCGCTGATCCCGATCCTCGCCATGACGGGCGCCGCCGCGCTCCTGTCGCCGCTCGCGCTGGGCGGCTGGCATGTCTCGAGCAAGTCGCTGCAGCCCAAGGCCAGCCGCCTCAATCCGATCAGCGGGCTCGGCAAGATATTTTCGATCAACGGTCCGATCCAGCTTGGCATGTCGCTCGCCAAGACGATCGTGGTCGGCTTCATCGGGGGGGTGTCCATCTGGAATCGTCACGACGAGATTCTCGCGCTCGCCACCCAACCGCTCACCGTGGCGTTCGCCAATGCGGCGCATCTGATCGCGGTCTGCTGCGGCATGACGGTCGCGGGCATGTTCCTCGTCGCGGCCCTCGATGTACCGTATCAGATCTGGAATTACCACAAGAAGCTCCGCATGACGAAGGAAGAAGTGAAGCAGGAGCACAAGGAAAGCGAAGGCGATCCCAAGATGAAGGGCCGCATTCGCGCCCAGCAGCGTGCGATGGCGCGGCGCCGGATGATGAGCAAGGTGCCAACTGCCGATGTGGTGATCACCAACCCGACTCACTTCGCGGTCGCGCTGAGCTATAGCGACGGCGAGATGCGCGCCCCGAAGGTGGTGGCCAAAGGCGTCAACCTGGTCGCCGCCCGGATTCGCGAGCTCGCGGTCGAGAACAACGTGCCGCTGCTCGAAGCGCCGCCGCTCGCGCGGGCGCTGTATCACAACGTCGATCTCGACCGCGAAATTCCCGGTACGTTGTACGGGGCGGTCGCGGAAGTGCTCGCCTGGGTTTATCAATTGCGCCGCTTCAAAAGCGAAGGCGGCGCGGTGCCGGTGGCACCGAGCGACTTCGACGTCCCCGCCGATCTGGACAAGGGTCCGGTATCCGACGAGGACGCTGACGAAGAAGCCGCCGACGCCCTCAACGACAACAACGACAACCAGGCACCTGGAGCCTCCGCATGAACGCACGCGCCGGTTTCCTGTCCCGACGGCCGGACTCGCTGAGCAACACCAACCTGCGCGCACTCGCGGGGCCGGTGCTGATCGTGATGATCCTCGGCATGATGATCTTGCCGTTGCCGCCGTTCCTGCTGGATCTGCTGTTCACCTTCAACATCGCGCTTTCGGTGATGGTGCTGCTCGTCAGCATGTACACGATGAAGCCGCTCGACTTCGCGGCTTTCCCGAGCGTGCTGCTGTTCTCGACGCTGCTGCGCCTGTCGCTGAACGTCGCGTCCACGCGGGTGGTGCTGCTCGAAGGCCATACCGGACCGGATGCGGCCGGACAGGTGATCGAGTCGTTCGGGCACTTCCTCGTGGGCGGCAATTTCGCAGTCGGGATCGTGGTGTTCATCATCCTGATGGTGATCAACTTCATGGTCATCACCAAGGGTGCGGGCCGGATCGCCGAAGTGTCCGCGCGCTTCACGCTCGATGCGATGCCGGGCAAGCAGATGGCCATCGACGCCGATCTGAACGCCGGCATCATCAACGAAGATCAGGCCCGCAAGCGGCGCCTCGAAGTCGGTCAGGAAGCCGAGTTCTACGGTTCGATGGACGGCGCGAGCAAGTTCGTGCGCGGCGATGCGATCGCCGGTCTGCTGATCATGGTGATCAACATCATTGGCGGGCTGATCGTCGGCGTGGTCCAGCACAACATGGATTTCGCCGCTGCCGGCAAGGTCTACACGCTGCTCACCATCGGCGACGGCCTCGTCGCACAGATCCCGTCGCTGGTGATCTCGACCGCGGCCGGTGTGATCGTGTCGCGCGTGGCGACCAACGAAGACATCGGCACCCAACTGACCGGGCAGTTGTTCACGAACCCGCGTGTGCTGATCATCACGGGTGCGATTCTCGTGCTGATGGGTCTGATTCCTGGCATGCCGCACTTCGCCTTCCTGCTGCTGGGCGGCGGCCTGATCCAGCTTGGCCGGGTGATGAAGACGCGCGCATCCAACCTGAAGAACGCATCGACCCGCGTCGACGTCGTGCCGGCGGCGCTCGCGCCGACGGAAAACACCGAGGCAAGCTGGGACGACGTGACGATGATCGACACGCTCGGTCTTGAAGTCGGCTACCGGCTGATTCCGCTCGTCGACAAGAATTCGGACGGCGAACTGCTCAAGCGCATCAAGAGCATCCGCAAGAAGTTCGCCCAGGAAATCGGCTTCCTGCCGCCGGTGATCCACATCCGCGACAACCTCGAACTGCGTCCCAACGGCTACCGGATTGCCTTGAAGGGCGTCGAAGTCGGCGTGGGCGAGGCCTATCCCGGCCAGTGGCTGGCCATCAACCCGGGTCAGGTCAGCGCGGCGCTGCCGGGCACGCCGACCCAGGATCCGGCATTCGGCCTGCCGGCCATCTGGATCGATACCAATCTGCGCGAGCAGGCGCAGGTGTATGGCTACACGGTGGTCGATTCGAGCACGGTGGTCGCGACGCACCTGAACCATCTGGTCGTCACGCACGCCTCCGAACTGCTCGGCCGCCGCGAAATCCAGGCGCTGATCGAGCGGATGCAGAAGGACACGCCGTCGCTGGTCGACGATCTGGTGCCGAAGGCGCTCTCGCTCACCACGCTGCAAAAGGTGCTGCAGAACCTGCTGGAAGAAGGTGTGCCGATCCGCGACATGCGCACGATTCTCGAAGCGCTGGCCGAACATACGCCGAAGATCAGCGATCCGCACGAACTGACGGCGGTGGTGCGTCTCGCGCTGGGCCGCGCGATCACCCAGCAATGGTTCCCCGGCATCGGCGACATGCAGGTCATGGGTCTCGATTCCAACCTCGAACGCGTGCTGTCGCAGGCGCTTTCGACGGGCGCGAATCCCGGCCTCGAACCGGGTCTCGCGAATACCCTCATGACGGAGACGCAAAAGGCCATGACGCGGCAGCAGAACCTTGGGCTCGCGCCGGTGCTGCTGGTGCAGCATTCGCTGCGGCCGATGCTCGCGCGTTTCCTGCGTCGCAGCCTGCCGCAGCTGAAGGTGCTGTCGTATGCGGAAGTGCCGGACACCCGCAACGTGAAGGTGGTGAATCTGATCGGCGGATGAGCGTGTTCCGCTTCGTCCTCCAGACCGGCGCGCGATGCGCCGGTTTTCGTTTGGGCCCTGGCGGCTGCTTTCCCGCGTGCCTGCGAGGGCGCTCCATGCGGGTTTACGTGCGGCACGACGCGGCGCCGCGGGCCTGCCCATCAGGCGAATTGCCTACCTTTCCCCGCCTTTATCAACCGATCGTCGCTCGACATCTTTCGCAATAATCGATCTCAATGGGAAGCGGTATGTTGCCGGTCCGTTAACCGCATCGGGGGTCCAGCTTGAACATTCGTAAATTTGTCGGTGCTACCAGTCGTGATGCGCTGCGCCTCGTTCGCGAGGCTCTGGGCCCCGACGCGGTCGTGCTGTCGAACCGCACGATCGAGGACGGCACCGTCGAAATCGTCGCACTCGCCGACAGCGAACTGGCGGCGATCACCCCGAAGAAACGTGACGGCGCGGGCGCCGTAGCACCCGGATCGGCAGCGCCCGCACGCGCACCGATGATGCAGGCCAACCCATACGCGAGCGGCATGCCGGACGTGTTCTCGTCGGTATTCGGCGCGAGTCCGGAAGCCGGCGCCGAAAGCGTGGCAGCCAGCCACGCAGCGGCGCAGCCGGCGGCAAGCGCCGCGGCTGAAGCGGTGACGGCAAGCGCCATTGAAGAACCGGCGGCTGGCGCGCTGCCGCAAAGCACCGCCGCTGGGCGCGCGCCGCTCGGCTCGCAAGCCGGCCAGGGTGCGCCAATCGCCCCCGCACCGCAAGCACAAGCCGTAACGGCCGCCGCGACCGCGCCGGTTGCACAAGTGCCGCGTACCAGCGACGACATCCGCGCGGACGTACTGAAGGCGGCAGGCATGGCGCCGGCGCCGGTGGCGCCAATTGCACCTCGCACGATGGCGGAATCGAATCCCTGGCTGATCGATCACGCCCGCAACATCGCCGGCAAGCAACAGGGCGCATACAGCGCACGGCCCTCGGCAATGACGCCGGCTGCCGCGATGGCGAAGGGACTGGGTGCCCCGGTCGAGCAGCAGGGCGGCACACGCCCGTCGTTCAATCAGGCGGACACACCCGACTGGGCTCGCGAAGCCGCGCAGCTCGCCGCCCGCCGCGCCGCCCAGAAGGCAAGCCCCGTCGAAGACACCCGCACGACAGGCATCAGCGCCGCCAGCGTCACGGACGCCATCAAGGTGCGCATGGAGCAGGTCGTCAACGAAACGGTGATGAGCGAGCTTTCCTCGATGCGCGGCATGATGGAGGAACACTTCGCCGGTCTGCTGTGGGCCGACCGTCAGCGCCGCAGTCCGACGCGCGCGTCGCTCACCAAGCATCTGTTCGCCGCGGGCTTCTCCGCGCAACTGGTGCAGATGATGGTCGACAACCTGCCGGCCGAAGTCGACACCATGGAAGGCGGCATGGACTGGGTGCGCAGCGTGCTCGAGTCGAACCTGCCGGTGATGGAAAACGAAGACGCGCTGATGGAACGTGGCGGCGTGTTCGCGCTGATGGGCCCGACGGGCGTCGGCAAGACCACCACCACGGCCAAGCTCGCCGCGCGTTGCGTGATGCGCTTCGGCGCCAGCAAGGTCGCCCTGCTGACCACCGACAGCTACCGGATCGGCGGCCACGAACAACTGCGCATTTTCGGCAAGATCCTCGGCGTCTCGGTACATGCCGTGAAGGATGGCGCCGATCTGCAACTGGCGCTCGCCGAACTGCGCAACAAACACATCGTGCTGATCGACACGATCGGCATGAGCCAGCGCGACCGGCTCGTCTCGGACCAGATCGCCATGCTGTGCCGCGCCGGTCAGCCGGTGCAGCGCCTGCTGCTGCTCAACGCAACCAGCCACGGCGACACGCTCAACGAAGTCGTGCAGGCCTACCAGCGCGCGCCGGATCAACAGCCGCTCGCCGGCTGCATCCTCACCAAGCTCGATGAAGCCACCAACCTGGGCGGCGTGCTCGACACGGTGATCCGCTACAAGCTGCCGGTGCACTACGTGTCGACCGGGCAGAAGGTGCCCGAGAACCTGTATGTCGGTACGCGGAAATTCCTGATCAAGAGCGCTTTCTGCGTGCCGCGCGACAGTTCGCCTTTCGTGCCGCACGACGACGATATTCCGGCGCTGCTGTCGGCGCTTTCCGCCCGCTCGACGTCCGAACTGCACGAGGTACGTTTTGGATAAAGTCGTCTCGGATCAGGCAGAAGGACTGCGGCGCCTGCTGGCCCGCAACGGTTCACGGGTCGTGGCGGTGACAGCCGGCTCGACCAGCGTCGGTTGCACGACGACGGTGGTCAATCTGGCAGCGGCGCTGGCCGAACAGGGCAAGGATGTGCTGGTCATCGACGAGTGCGTCAACGCTCACTCGGTGAGCGCGATGCTCGGCGGCGTGCGCGGCGCGGGTAACTTCGCGGCGGTGTTGCGCGGCGAGATGCCGCTCGACGCGGCCGTGGCGCGCCACGCACTTGGGTTCTCCGTGCTGGCCGCCTCGCGCGGCAATCGCGAGGGCTACACGCCCGCGCAATTGAGCGTGGTGCTGGACGGTCCCGCTGATGTCGTGCTGATCGACGCCCAGCTCGACCGTTTCGGCCAGCTTTCCGCACTGGCGATGCAGGCGCATGACCTCGTGATCGTGACGCGGGTGGCCGCGCAGGCCATCACCGATGCGTACGCCTGCATGAAGCGTCTGCATTACGCACACGGCATCGGCCAGTTCCGCGTGCTCGTGAACCACGTGCAAAGCGTCACCGACGCGCACACCGCATTTGAAAACCTCGCGGGGGTAGCGGGGCGTTATCTGACTGTGTCGCTGGACGCCGCCGGCTGTATCGCCGCGGATCCGCGCATGGTCCGGGCGCTCGAGTTGTCGCGCTGTGTCGTCGACGCCTTCCCGTCGACACCTGCCGCGCGCGATTACCGCCATCTTGCCGCTGAATTGCAGTACTGGCCGATGCGGCCAGCGATGTCGTCCCGTCACCACTGGGTGGCGCCGGCGACAGTTACAACGGCGCAACACGCCGGCCAACCGTCTGCGCAGCCTGCCTGAAGGGGCGCTGCGGACAAGGGGAGCACGATGTACAACGCTCAGGGAAAGATTTCCCAAGCCGAGGTTCTGACGAAGTACGCGCCGCTGGTGCGGCGGCTCGGCTTGCAGCTAGTGGCGAAAATGCCGGCGAGCGTCGATCTCGACGATCTGATTCAGGCCGGCATGATCGGGCTGCTGGACGCTGCGAGCCGGTACAAGGAAGATCAGGGCGCGCAGTTCGAGACCTACGCGAGCCAGCGGATTCGCGGCGCCATGCTCGATGAACTGCGCAGCAACGACTGGTTGCCACGCAGCCTGCGCCGCACCTCACGTGAAGTGGAGACCGCCGTGCATCAGGTTGAACAGACGCTGGGCCGCTCGGCGAGCGAGACGGAGATTGCCGGTCATCTGAAGATGCCGCTCGACGAATATCAGTCGATGCTGCAGGACCTGCATGGCAGCCAGCTGATCTATTACGAAGACTTTGACCGCTCCGCCGACGACGAGCCGTTCCTCGACCGTTATTGCGTCGATCATTCCGATCCGCTGTCGGCGCTGCTCGACGAAAGCCTGCGCGCCGCGCTGGTGGAAGCGATCGAGCGCCTGCCGGAGCGCGAAAAGCTGCTGATGTCGCTGTATTACGAGCGCGGCATGAATCTGCGCGAAATCGGCGCGGTGATGGAAGTCAGCGAGTCGCGGGTTTGCCAGTTGCACAGCCAGGCCGTGGCGCGCTTGCGCACGCGTCTGCGTGAGATGGCCTGGGCGAAGGCCGAAGCCGAATAAATCGACGCGGACGGCGGTTCGCCGTCGCAACCGCGCACAAGCTATGTCATTGAAAGCCGTCCTCGTGACGGCTTTTTTTTCGACTCGATGTAGCAGGGCGCGATAGTAAACGCGTGTGTGTAACCGTCGACGCACAGGTTGCGCGCGAACGTTGCCTTGGAAGGAGATAAAACGGAGGGGTGAGATTGACCTCGAAGAACGGCTGCCGGTGCGGACGCGGTGGGTTCGAACCCCGCGCCCCGCGACCGGCTTTTCGACCTACCCGATTACAGGCCGCCGAATCCCGGCACACGCCCATCCGGGCCGTAGAACGAGGGCTTCGGCGGACGAACCTGCAGCACGTCGAGGGCGCGCTGGTTGTATTCCATGCGGGTGCGGATCAGCACGCCATTGGTCTTGTTGGAGCGGTGGGCCCGCTCGACGGACTGCTGCAGCAGCTTCCATTGAGCGGCGAGCTTCGGGTCACGGCCCGCGGCCAGTTCGATACCGGCCGAGCCGCCCGGCAAGCCCATTTCGGCGAGCTGGCTGTCGCGGAGCTTCTCCAGCGTCGCCAGTTTGCCGACCAGTTCGGTTTTCTTTTCGACGATCGGCCGCAACATCTCGGCCGGATCCACCTGGGTCAGTGCTTTCTGTTCGACGACCAGCACCGAGGCGAACGCTTCGATGGTGGTGTACTCGTCGGTAACGGTGGCAAGCAGGGCGTCTTTCATCGCAACTCGCTTTCGCGGCGGCCCGCGCATGACGCGCGGGTCGGGGTTTCAAGGTGTCGCCTCGCGGCGTCCAGCCTTAATTGCCGGTCGCCGGGGCTCTCGTTTGCAACAGACTGCGTGTCGTTTCCAGCACGCCGTCAGCAATCTTGCCCGGATCGATGGTCAGCGTGCCGTTCTTGATGGCCGCCTTGATCGATTCGACGTGAGCGGTGTCGATGTCTGCCGAACCCGACGTTGCCAGGTTGCGCAGGTCGGACGACAGGCCCGACAGGCTCACATTCGCGTCGCCACCCGAGCTGGTGGCGGCTTGCGCGCTGGTGAACGCGCCTTGGGCGGGGCTGGCCGCCGGAGTCGAAACGTCCTGCTGCGTGCGCGTCGCGCCGCTGGTCAGGCCGTCTGGCTTGGTATTGGTGCTGGAATCGATTTTCACGATTGGCTTCCTTGACGATTTGATTCCTTTAACGGCAATCAGGAAGCCAAACTTTAGCGCCAATGGTGTATCCCTTTGTAACGGCGGCGCCGGCCGGACTGGTGCGTGAATCCCCACGCCACGCCCGGTTTCGGGCCTGCCCTCACATCTGGATCTGCACCGTCGAACTGTCCTTCACGATCCCCATGAGAATCTGGCCGGTGGAGGTCCTCACCCTCACCGGCTGACCCGGCGTGGCATTGCTCAGCGCGCTGCCTTCCGACGAAATCGAAAAGCCGTCGCCCTGCGCCACCACCCGCACCTGCGTGCCCGCTGTCACCGAGGCGGTGTTCTTCAACATGTCCTGACGCAGCGGCAAGCCCGCGCCCACCCGCATCAACGTGACCGAGCCGATCGCTTGCGACGGCGCGGTGATGATCGACAGGGGCAGCATCGTCAGGTCGCCGTCGCGGCCGACCAGATCGGCTTCCGAAATCACCTCGCCGGGCAGCATGGCCCGCGCGGCGATGTAGTAGGTCGCATGCACCGAGACCTTGGCCTGCAGCCAGACTGTCCAGGGATGCCCGCTGGTGCAGCGCACCGCCACCGTCGTGCGGCCCCACAGGCGCGCGCCGTTCGGCATGAAGGGTTGCAGCGTGGCGCAGGCTGCAAGTCCGCGCGGGAAGGCCGGCGCCACGGTCAGTTCGACCTTGCCGGGCAGGCCGTCCACTTGCTGCTTGAGAAAGTCGAGCGCGGCGGCGTGAATCAGCTCGCCGTCTTCCTGGCCTGCGGGCACGGGCTGGGCGGCTTCGACCGGCTGGGATGCCGGCGTGGTCCGGGAGGTTTGGGTGGGCAGAAGCGTGGGATTGAGCCTGGGATTAAACGCTGGATTGACCGGCGCGTGGGCAGGCTGTGCGGTTTGCGCCGCTTGTGCTGCTTGTGCTGCTTGTGACGTCTGGGCCATTTGTGCAGCTTGCGGCGTCTGCGCCGCTTGTGCGGCCTGCGCGCGCTGCAGAGCCTGTACCGCCTGTTCGCGCTGCGCCGCCTGAGCGAGGGCTTGCGTCGGGTTCGGCGTTGCAGCCAAGGTGGCAATCTGCGGCGCGGCGAGGCGCGGCGCCGGATTGTGGGCCGACGCGCTGGCGCCGAGTTCGGGCGGTTCGCCGCGCGAGGCGAGGCTGTCGATTTCGACATCGCTCGCGGGGGTTGCAGCCGGCACCGCAGGCGCCGCGTTGACGGGCCGCGCGGACGTGGCGTAGGCGGCGTAATTGCGGGGCAGCGCCGAGGTCACGATCACCGGCACGACCTGACTCGCGGCGAGCGCTGGGCTCAGGTTCACACGGGTGAGACCGGTATTGCTCGCCGCGTTGCCTTGCGGCGTGCTCACCATGCCCGGCCCTGCAGCCTCGCCGCTCCCCGGAATCACGATGGCGCCGCCGGCGTTCGCCAGCGCGCTAAAGCGATCGCTGACCGGTGCGGCTGCCGATGGCACAGACGGCGCCAGCGTCGCGGCAAGCGATGGGTTCGTCGTGCGTACGGTGTGGTTGCTGCTGGCGCTGGTCGCCAGCGCCGTCATCCTCGCGAGATCGGCGGGATTCTGTTCGCCGGGACCCGGGATCACGATCGGCGCGCCCGCTTGCTGGGCCAGCGCCACTGGCGCCCAACCTGCGCCCGCCACCGCGCACACCAGCCAGAGAGCGGCAGTGCGTCGCGCAACGATGCGGCAGGCCTGCTGCGGCACATCGTGAGTGGATCGGGCCATCGTGAATCTCCAGCGTGAGGCAAGGGTACGAATTGCATTCTAGTGACGCGCCTTACCCGGCAAGCGTCGAATAGAGGCGACCTTCCCCGGTTATTCCGACGATTGCCGCTTGCACGGCGCGCCTAAGATGCTTCTCATGCAAAAAGGCCTTTTGGGGCGCCGCAGCTAGCGTGCAGCTTGCATCGCACGGCAGACGCGGGAACGTTATCCGGAGATTTCAATGCTCGACAAACTCGATGCCGAACTTGCCTTTGGTCGTCAGGCGCTCGATGTGCGCTCGTACCGGCAGGAACTGCTGTCGTCGAATATCGCGAACGCCGACACGCCGGGCTACAAGGCGCGCGATGTCGATTTCTCGTCGACCCTGGCAGGGGCGCTGAAAAAGAGCGGTGGCAGCACTACCGGCACGGGCGCATCGAACCGCTCGACGCTGGCGATGACACAGTCCGCCGATGTCACGAGCGGCATGACGATGGCCTCCGACGCGCCGGGTCACATGGCCGGCAAGGCGAGCCTGATCCCCACCGGCGGCCCGAGCGACGACTACGGCAACCTGGCGTACCGCATTCCGGTGCAGCCTTCGCTCGACGGCAACACGGTCGATCTCGACGCGGAACGCGTTCAGTTCGCCGATAACTCGCTGCATTTCGAATCGACCATGACGGAAGTGTCAGGTCAGATCAAAACGATGCTGTCGGCGATCACGTCGGGCTCCTGATGGAGTCCTGATGCGACGACCGGCACACGCTGGATGTATCCGCTAAAAACCACGCATACGGGAATCAACCAAGCCGGAACCTGCCGGCAGGAGAAGTCGGAGAAGCCATGCCATCCCTGATGAATATTTTCACTGTCGCCGGTTCGGCCATGTCGGCCGAATCGCAGCGGCTCAACGTGACGGCGTCGAACCTGGCGAACGCCGACAGCACGACAGGTCCGGACGGTCAGCCGTACAAGGCCAAGCAGGTCGTATTCGCCGTCAACCCGCTCGGCGGGGCGCGTTCCGGCTCCGGCCAGCAGGTGGGCGGCGTGCAGGTGACCGGTGTGGTGGACGATCCGACGCCGATGAAGCAGACCTACGACCCGGGCAATCCCGCGGCCGACGCAAAGGGCTACGTGACGATGCCTAACGTCGATCCAGTGGAAGAAATGGTCAACATGATCTCGGCGTCGCGCGCGTATCAGGCGAACGTCGAAACCCTGAATACGGCAAAGACGTTAATGCTGAAAACTCTCACGATCGGAACCTGAGGAGCACTTCCTTGACCACCACTATCGGCAGCAACGGGGCGACAGTGTCGCCACTCATGAAAGACACGATGAGCTCGAACTCGGCGACCAGTTCGGCGGCCGGTTCCGCGACCAGTTCGACGGGCGCATCCAGCAGCAGTTCGGCGAACTCCGCTTCATCGCTGCAGAACACCTTTTTGCAACTACTCGTCACGCAGTTGCAGAACCAGGATCCGACGAACCCGATGGACAGCTCGCAGATGACCTCGCAGCTCGCGGAAATCAACACCGTGACCGGCATCGGCCAGCTGAACACCTCGCTGTCGTCGCTCGCGACCCAGCTCAATGCCGGCCAGACCTCGCAGGCTGCGTTGCTGATCGGCTCGAGCGTGCTCGCACCGGGAAGCTCGATCACCGTGACGAGCGGCAAGACCAACGAGTTTGGCGTGCAGCTTGCCACCGCCGAGGACAACGTGCAGGTCAACGTCGTGAATTCGAGCGGCCAGGTGGTCAATACGCTCAATCTGGGCAATCAGGCGGCCGGCACCGTGCCGATCACGTGGTCACCGGTCGATTCGTCGGGCAACGCGTTGCCTTCTGGCACCTACACGATCTCCGCGACCGGCACCCTGAGCAGCGGCGCGGCCGGCACGGCCACGGCACTGACGCCTGGCACCGTCGAGAGCGTCGTGCAGGGCACCAACGGCGCACCGAGCCTCGTCCTGTCGAACGGCAACACGGTTCCGCTGACTTCGGTCGCCGCGGTCCTCTAAGCAAACAGTCCAAGCAAATTTAGACATTTTCCGGAACGGAGACCGTCATGGGTTATCAGCAGGGTTTGAGCGGCCTGGCAGCCGCGTCGAGCGATCTGGACGTGATTGGCAACAACATCGCCAACGCGGACACGGTGGGTTTCAAGAGCGGCACGGCGGTGTTCGCCGATCTGTATGCGAACTCGGTTGCCACGGCCGTGAACGACCAGATTGGTATCGGTACGCAGCTCGCCGAAGTGCAGCAGCAGTTCTCGCAGGGCACGATCACCACGACCGGCCAGTCGCTGGACGTCGCGATCAACGGTAGCGGCTTCTACCAGATGTCCAACAACGGCACGCTCACGTATTCGCGTAACGGCATTTTCCAGGTGAACAAGGCCGGCCAGATCACGAATGCGCAGGGCTTGCAGTTGATGGGTTACGCCGCCAACGCCGCCGGTGTCATCAACACGGCGCAAACCGTGCCGCTGACGGTGCCGACCCAGAACATCGCACCGGCGGAGACGACCCTTGTCGGCGCCCAGTTCAACCTGAACGCGCAGTCGGCGGCTACCGTGGGCACGGTCGCCACGCCCTCGACGACCGATACGGGCTCGCTGGTGAGTAGCGGTGTGACGGTCTCGAACCCGGGGCAGGCTTCGAACTCGGACGCCTACACGATTACTTTTACGACCTCCGGCACGACGCCGCCGGTGTACTCGTACTCGGTGCAGGACAACACCGCCACGCCGACGCCGGCGCCGGTGACCGGCACCTACACGGCGGGCACGGCGATTCCGCTCGGCACGGGTCAGAGCGTGACGTTTACCGGCACGCCGGGGAACAACGATACGGTGTCGGTGGCGAACACGAACTTCAACCAGAACGTTTCGACCACCTACAACTACGGTAACAGCTTCACGGCATACGATTCGCTCGGCGGCTCGCAGACGGTCGACTATTACTTCTCGAAGACCAGTTCGGGTAACTGGAACATCTACGCCGGTGTGGAAGGCTCCCCGGCGGTTCAGGTCGGCACAGCGACGTTCAATAGTTCCGGTACGCTGACCAGCGTGACGAGCACAACCATGCCGTCGACTACGACCGACGGTGTGGTGTTCCAGATCCCGAATACGGACGGCTCCGGCACGCCGCAGACGATCACGCTGAACCTGACGGGCACGACCCAGTACGGCGGCACGACTGGCTTGAACAGCGCGCCGTCGAACAACGGTTATCCGGCAGGGACGCTGTCGAGCTACTCGATCAATGCGAACGGCATCATCACCGGCACGTATTCGAACCAGCAGACGGCTGCGCTCGGTCAGATCGTGCTGGCGAATTTCAACGACCCGAACGGCCTGGTCGATCTCGGCAACAACGAATATGAAGCGACCGCCGCTTCGGGTCAGCCGCAGATCGGCGTGCCGGGCGGCACCAACCTCGGCTTCCTGCAGGGTGGCGCGGTGGAATCGTCGAACGTGGATCTGACCAACGAACTGGTCAACCTGATCACCGCGCAGCGTAACTATCAGGCGAATGCGCAGACGATCAAGACGCAGCAGACCGTCGACCAGACCCTGATCAACATGTAAGTGTCTGAGGAGCCGAACGAATGACCGACCGTCTGATTTATACCGCGATGTCGGGCGCTACCCAGTCGCTCGAACAGCAGGCCATTGTCGCGAACAATCTCGCGAACACCTCGACCACCGGGTTCCGCGCCCAGCTCGAGACGTTTCGCGCGGTACCCATGTCGTTCGGCGACGGCAGTTCAGTCAACGACCAGACCACGCGTACCTTCGTGCTCTCGTCGACCCCGGGCGCGGACGAAACCCCTGGGCCGATCCAGCAGACCGGCAACCCGCTGGACGTCGCCGTGCAAGGCGACGGCTGGCTCTCGGTGCAAACCGCGGATGGCGGCGAGGCGTACACGCGCGCCGGCAATCTGCATGTCGACGAGAACGGGCAACTGGTGAGCGCGACCAACCTGCCGGTACTCGGCACGGGCGGCCCGATCTCGCTGCCGCCAGGCGCGCAGATCACGATCGGCAAGGACGGCACGGTCTCGGCGCTCGCGCCGGGCGACCCGGCTTCGGCGATCGCGGTGGTCGATCAGCTGAAGCTGGTCAAACCGGCGGCCGGTGCGCTCACGCGCGGCGACGACGGCATGTTTCATAGCGCCGACGGCAATCCGGTGGACGCGGATCCGGGCGTGACGCTCGCACCGCAATCGCTGGAAGGCAGCAATGTGAATCCGATCAACGCAATGGTCTCGATGATCACCAATGCGCGGCAATTCCAGATGCAGACCAAGATGATCGAAAGCGCCGATCAGAACGATCAGACCGCCAACCAGTTGCTCAGCTTCAGCTAACGGGACCGACGCCCGCGTCGACCCAGGAGAACTCACACTGTGAACCGCTCACTCTATATCGCTGCGACCGGCATGAACGCGCAGCAGTCCCAGATGGACGTCATCTCGAACAACCTCGCGAACGTGAGCACCAACGGTTTCAAGGGCTCGCGCGCGGTGTTCGAAGATCTGCTGTATCAGACGGTGCGCCAGCCGGGCGCCGACTCGACGCAGCAAACCCAGATTCCGTCGGGCATCCAGCTCGGCACTGGCGTGCAACAGGTCGCCACGGAGCGTCTGTACACCCAGGGCAACCTGCAGCAGACCGGCAACTCGAAGGACGTGGCCATCAACGGCAACGGCTTTTTCCAGGTGCAGATGCCGGACGGCACGACCTCCTATACCCGCGACGGGTCGTTCCAGACCAACGCGCAGGGCCAGCTGACGACCTCGAACGGCTATCCGATCATTCCGTCGATCACGATCCCGCCCAACGCCACGCAGCTGATCATCGGCAGCGACGGCGCGGTGTCGATCACCCAGGGTAACTCGACGGTCGCCACGCAGGTGGGCTCGTTGCAACTGGCCACCTTCATCAACCCGGCCGGCCTCGACGCGCAAGGTGAAAACCTGTTCGCGGAAACCAGCTCGTCGGGTACGCCGAACGTCTCGGCGCCGGGCTCGAACGGTACGGGTTCGCTGCAGCAGGCTTACGTCGAAACCTCGAACGTGAACGTCGTGCAGGAACTGGTCAACATGATCCAGACCCAGCGCGCGTATGAAATCAACAGCAAGGCGGTAACCACGTCGGATCAGATGTTGCAGACCCTGTCGCAGATGCAGGTTTAAGGGTTCTGGACCAGAGGCGGTAGGTAAACACGATGTCGCAATTCAATCTCAATCCGGTCATGGGCGACGCGCGCAGCGCGTTCGTCGCCACGGCCAGCGTGCTGGCTCTGGCGCTGGGCGGCTGTGCGCTGGTGCCGAAGCAGCCCATCGTGCAGCAGCCGATGACGGCGGTGCCGCCGGTGCCGCCGCACGCGCAGACACCGGGCTCGATATTCAACCCGGGTTACGCAGGCCGGCCGCTGTTCGAAGACCAGCGGCCACGCAATATCGGCGACATCCTGACTATCGTCATTCAGGAAAACATCAACGCCACCAAGTCGTCCGGTGCGGCCGCGAACCGCGCCTCGACGACCCAGTTTTCCACTACGACGGCCGGTTTTCTCAACGGTCTGTTCGGCAAGGCCAATCTCAGTTCGCAGGGCGCC
Source organism: Paraburkholderia sp. GAS41 (assembly GCF_050436545.1). Classification (NCBI taxonomy): domain Bacteria; kingdom Pseudomonadati; phylum Pseudomonadota; class Betaproteobacteria; order Burkholderiales; family Burkholderiaceae; genus Paraburkholderia; species Paraburkholderia sp. GAS41. Next base: position 104,401 of record NZ_JBNDMK010000005.1, on the reverse strand, counting down.
AACACGTTCTCGGGCACCGGCGGCGCGAATGCGTCCAACACGTTCAACGGTGTGATCACCGTCACGGTGACCAACGTGCTGCCCAACGGCAATCTGGTGGTGAGCGGCGAAAAGCAGATGCTCATCAACCAGGGCAATGAGTTCGTACGCTTCTCGGGTGTGGTCAACCCGAACACGATTTCCGGTTTGAACGCGGTGTACTCGACCCAGGTGGCCGACGCCAAGATCGAATATTCGGCGAAGGGCTATATCGACGAAGCGGAAACGATGAGTTGGCTACAACGCTTCTTCCTTAACGTTTCGCCGTGGTGATCATGAGACTCGCCTCTTTCCGCCGTTTCGGCCATGCCTGTCTGGTGTTCGCGCTCGCGTGCGGCGCGCTGCCGCCCGTCACGCCGGCCGCTCACGCCGAACGGCTGAAGGACCTGGTCGCGATTCAGGGTGTGCGCGACAACCCGCTGATCGGCTATGGCCTCGTCGTCGGTCTCGACGGCACGGGCGACCAGACCACGCAAACCCCGTTCACGACGCAAACGCTCGCGAACATGCTCGCGAACCTGGGCATCTCGATCAACAACCAGTCAGCCGGTTCGTCGAACAGCACCTCGGCGCTGACCAGCATCCAGTTGAAGAACGTCGCGGCGGTGATGGTGACGGCGGTGCTTCCGCCGTTCGCGCGGCCCGGCGAGGCGATCGACGTCACCGTGTCGTCGCTTGGGAATGCGAAGAGTTTGCGCGGCGGCACGCTCCTGCTCACGCCGATGAAAGGCGCGGACGGCTCCGTGTACGCGCTGGCGCAGGGCAACATGGCGGTGGGCGGCGCAGGCGCCAGTGCGAACGGCAGCCGCGTGCAGGTGAACCAGCTTGCGTCGGGCCGCATCGCCGCGGGTGCGATCGTCGAGCGCGCGGTGCAGACCAGCATCACGCAGGACGGCACCATGCAGCTCGAACTGAACGACATGGACTACGACACGACGCAGCGCATCGTGTCGGCGGTCAATAACGCCTTTGGGCAGGGTACCGCCACGCCGCTCGACGGCCGCACGATCCAGTTGCGCGCGCCGGCCGAGCCGTCCCAGCAGGTCTCGTTCATGGCGCAGCTCGAAGATCTCGATGTGAAGCCGGCGGCAGGCGCCGCGAAGGTCGTGCTGAACGCGCGTACCGGCTCGATCGTGATGAATCAGATGGTGACGCTGGAGAATTGCGCGGTGGCGCACGGCAACCTCTCGGTGGTGGTCAATACCCAGCCGGTGGTGAGTCAGCCGGGCGCGTTCTCGGGCGGCCGCACGGTGGTGGCTCAGCAGTCCCAGATCCAGTTGAAGCAGGACGACGGCGCGCTGAAATACGTCAAGGCCGGCGCCAACCTGGCCGACGTCGTGAAGGCGCTCAACGCGCTCGGCGCGACGCCCGCCGACCTGATGTCGATCCTGCAGGCGATGAAGGCAGCAGGAGCCTTGCGTGCCGAACTTGAAATCATCTAAGGAGTCGCGATGACTACCGATCCCACTTCAGGCCCGAGTGATCTGACCCAGCGTTTTGCGCTCGACGTTCAGGGATTCGACAGCTTGCGTGCCAAGGTTTCCGCGTCGCCCCAGCAGGGCGTGAAGATGGCCGCCAAGCAGTTCGATGCGAGCTTCATCACGATGATGTTGAAGAGCATGCGGGACGCCACGCCGCAGGATGGTCCGCTCGATTCGCGCGACGGTGAGCAGTTCACCTCGATGATGGACGAGCAGATGGCGCAGCAGATGTCGTCCAAAGGCATCGGCGTGGCCGATGCCATGCTCAAGCAGTTGATGAACAACGCCGGCATGCAGAGCAGCGCCGCGGGCAGCGGCAGCTCGGCTGCACTGGACGCCCTGGCGAAGGCCTATAGCAATTCGCAGGCGAACGGTTCGCTTGCCAATGGCGTCGGCTATTCGCGCAACAGCGCGCTGACGCCGCCGTTGCGCGGTGACGGCACGACCCATGTCGATGCGTTCGTCGACAAGCTGGCTGCGTCCGCTCAGGCCGCGAGCGATTCCACCGGCGTGCCGGCGCGCTTCATCATCGGGCAGGCTGCACTCGAATCCGGCTGGGGCAAGCGCGAGATCATGAAGGCGAATGGCGAGACCAGCCACAACGTGTTCGGCATCAAGGCGACCAAGGACTGGGCTGGCAAGACGGTGTCGACGGTGACCACCGAATACCGCAACGGTCAGCCGCAGCGGGTGGTCGAAAAATTCCGCGCCTACGATTCGTACAACGACGCGATGGCCGATTACGCGCAAATGCTGAAGAACAACCCGCGCTACGCGCAGGTATTGAACGGTTCGCACGACGCCGCGGGTTTTGCCGCGGGCATGCAGCGTGCTGGCTATGCCACTGATCCGCATTACGCGAAAAAGCTGATGTCGATCATGAGCCGGATGAGCTGACCGGTCCGGATGGACCGGCAGGAAGAAAAGCAGGCGACGGGGCCATGTCGCAACACAAGACGGTGGGGCCGGCCGGCACGCATGCGTGCCGCCGGCCAAGCCGCGACGAGGGTGGGTGCGACAGCCCGATGCAGGCTGGGTAAGGGATTCAGACGTGGGGTGGACTGGCCGGTTAAACGTTTGCGCCAAATATTTCGCTCGGTTACCCTAAACTTCGGGTTCAGACTGCCGCTATTCAGTCAGACCTTAATGCCGGGTAACGCCTTTCCCGGTCAACGCGCGTGTCACGGGCCCCGGCACAGGACCTCGGGCACGGGCCCGTCAGAACATGCATACCGGCAAGCCCATGGATACCACTGAGATGAACGGCCAGACGGATGGCTCTTCTGAAACCGGCAACGACTTCGGTCGCCGCAATCCGCTGGAGATCGGTGTCCAGTTGCGCAATCTCGTCAACCGCGGCGATTTCCTGACCGCGCAGTACAAGGGAGGCCAACTGGTCACCCGGATTCTCGACGTCGACGTGCGTGAGCGCACGTTCACCTTCGACTGGGGCGCGCTCGCCGAACAGAACCACGGCCTGATTGCCGCGACCCGCTGCGTGTTTCACGCGCAGCCCGAAGGCGTGCGCGTCGAATTCGTCACCGGTTCGCCGCGCGAGACCCGCTTCGAAGGCCGGCCGGCGTTCGAAGCCGACTTCCCCGACGTGCTGTTCTACGTGCAGCGCCGCGAGTATTTCCGCGTCGATGCGCCCGTCCTCGACCCGTATATCTGTACCGGCCGCCTGCCCGGCGGGGAAAGCTTCCAGTTCGAAGTGCACGACCTGTCGCTTGGCGGCGTGGGCATGCGCACCCCTGACGCCCGCGTGGCCGAGCTGCCCATGGGCTGCGTGCTGGACGAATGCGAACTGAGCCTCGGTGCGCCCGGCAAGCTTACGGTGGATCTGCAACTGGTGTCGTTCCGCGTCATCGACATGCCGAATCGCCCACCGCGGTATCAGCTCGGCATGCGATTCGTGGCGCTGCCCGGCAATGCCGAGAACACCCTGCAACGACTGATCACCCAGCTGGAAATGAAGCGTCGCTCGCTGGTGCGAACCTGATTCGGGCGCGCGTCGCGGCGAGATTGCGGCGTGCGCTTAATTACGGATTGCCCCCTCAATTTTGTCGCCAGTGCGCCGATATACAGAGAGTCTTGGCAACTCGGTGGGCGCGTTGCCAGCCCTTCAGGATGACGCATGTCCAGCAACCTAATCAATATCGGTCTCAGTGGACTCAACGCAGCCCAGTGGGGGCTGACGACGACCAGTGAGAACATCAGCAATTCGACGACCCCAGGCTACGACGTCGAAAATCCGGTCTATTCGGAAGCGTCCGGCAATTACACCGGCTCCGGCTATTTGCCGCAGGGCGTGAACACCACGACGGTCCAGCGCGCATACAGCTCGTATCTGACCACCGAGCTGAACAACGCAACGGCGCAAGGCAGTTCGCTCACCGCCACCTACACGATGCTCGCGCAATTGAATAACCTGGTGGGTAGCCCGACCGCGGGGATTTCGACTGCGATCAGCGGCTTTTTCACCGGCTTGCAGACCGTGGCGAGTGGCGCTTCGAGCCTGCCGTCGCGGCAGACCGCCATCAGCGACGCGCAGACTCTCGCCACCGAATTGAATACGACGGGCGCGCAATACGCACAGCTGGGCCAGAGCGTGAACACGCAGCTGTCCTCCACGGTGGCGCAGATCAACACGTACACCGCGCAGATCGCCACGCTGAACCAGCAGATCAGTGCCGCCAGCGCACAGGGCCAGCCGCCCAACCAGTTGCTCGACCAGCGCGACGCGGCAGTGGCGAGCCTCTCGTCGCTCGTGGGCGTGCAGGTCGTGACCGGTTCCTCGGGCGACAGCGTGTTTCTGCCGAGCGGACAGACGCTCGTCTCCGGCTCGACCAGTTACAACCTCGGTACCGCGAATTCGCCGTCGAATCCCGCCGAAACCTCGGTGACCTACCTGGGTGCAGCCGGAAGCACGACCGCGCAGAAACCGCAGTTTCTGTCGGATAGTGTCATGCAGAACGCAGGCGGCACGCTTGGCGGCCTGATCACGTTCCGCACCCAGGCGCTCGACCCCGCGCAGGCGCAACTGGGCGCGATCGCCACCAGCTTTGCCTCCCAGGTCAACAGCCAGAACGAACTCGGTCTCACGCTGACCGGCGGTGCCGGTGGCGCGCTGTTCTCGGTGGCGCCGCCCGCGACCATCGCCAACGCGAACAACACGGGCACGGCCACGCTGAGCGTCAGCCTTGCAAACCCCAGCGCGCCGCCGGCCGGCAACTACACGCTGTCGTACAACGGCTCAGCCTACACGCTGACAGACAATCAGACCGGTAGCGTGCTGGCCTCGACCACGACCTTGTCGCAGCCGATCGACGGCATGAATTTCTCGACGACCGGCACGATGCAAGCCGGCGACTCGTTCGAGGTTTCGCCAACCAGTGGTGCGCTCACCAGCTTCGCCCTCACCACCACCAGCGGCTCGGCGATTGCTGCGGCGTCGCCGGTACTGGTGACGAAAAATACGGGTAACAGCGGCACGGCGACGATTACGCCGGGCACCGTCTCGTCAGGCTATACGCTGCCCTCGACGCCGACGACCCTCACCTACAACGCGACGACCGGCACGCTGTCGGGCTTCCCGGCCAATTCGGTGGTGACCATCAACACCACGCCGCCGACCACGGTCAACATTACGTCGACCTCGACCGCCGTGCCGTATTCGGCGGCGAGCGGCGCGACCATGACCGTCAATAGCGCGGCGCCGCCGACGACGGGTCCGATGAACGGCGTCACTTTCACGTTGACCGGCACGCCGGCGGACAACGACAGCTTCACGATCGCCGCGAATACCGGCGCGCAGAGCGACGGCAGCAATGCGACGCTGATGGCGGGGATCGTCAGCGCGCAGACGATGAACGGCGGCACGACGACGCTGACGCAGGCCTACGCGAATTACGTGAACTCGGTGGGTAACACCACGAATGCGGTGAACGCATCCAGCGAAACCCAGACCGCGCTCGTGTCGCAGATCACCTCGGCGCAGCAGTCGGTTTCGGGTGTGAACATCAACGAAGAGGCAGCGAACCTGTTGCAGTACCAGCAACTGTACCAGGCGAACAGCAAGGTCATTCAGACCGCCAGCACGCTGTTCCAGACCATTCTCGGCATATTCCAGTAAGGCGTTCAGCGATGCGCATCTCTACTTCTGAGTATCTCAGCATGAATGTCCAGAGCATGGACAATCAGCAAAGTGAACTAACGAGCCTGTACGCGGAAATCTCGAGCGGCCAGTCCATCACCACACCGGCGGACAATCCGCTGGGCGCGGCCCAGGCCGTGCAGTTGAGCATGCAGGGCGCGACCCTGTCGCAGTACGCATCCAACCAGAACTCGGCCGCGACCCAACTGGGCGCGGAAGATTCGACGCTTGGCAGCGTGCTTCAGCAGTTGCAACAGGTCAATCAGGCGATGGAAAGCGCGGGCAATCAATCGCTGAGCGATTCGGACCGCAGCGCCATTGCCACGCAGTTGCAGAACCTGAACACTTCCTTGCAGACGCTGGCGAATACCCAGTCGCCTTCGGGCGGTTATCTGTTCGGCGGGTTTCAGTCGAACTCGCAACCGTTCACGCTGAATTCGGCCGGCACCGTGGTCTACAACGGCGACAACGGCATTTCGAGCACTCAGATTTCGGACACAACCTCAATCGCCACAAGCGATAGCGGCGCGGCCGTGTTCATGAGCGTGACGCCCGAGACGGCGAGCCCGGTTGCTTACGCGGCAGCGGGCAATACCGGGACGGCGATCATCGGCCCGGTCAGCACGACGAATGCATTGGCTTCGGCAAGCGGCGACAAGTACGGCATCACGTTCAGCGTGGCGGGCACACCGGCTGTCACGACGTATACCGTGTCGGACACGACCAGCGCGGGCGTCACGACGACCACTGCTGCGCAGCCTTTCACGGCCGGAACGCCGATCACGCTGGGGACGAGCGGCCAGAGCGTGACGTTTAGCGGCGCGCCCGCCAACAACGATTCCTTCAATGTGGCGCCGGCCGCCCAGGTGCCGGCCACGCAGGGTGGCACCAACATCTTCGCGACGATCCAGAACATGATCACCGCGTTGCAGACCCCGGCCGATACGCCCGCCGCCACTGCAGCGCTGAGCAATGCGTTGAACGTGGGGATGACGCAGGTCCAGAACTCGATCTCCAACGTGACGACCGTGCAGGCGTCGGTGGGTGGGCGCGAGCAGCAGATCAAGGCGATGCAGACGGTGAACAGTGGCCTGTCGCTGCAGAATTCGAGTTCGCTGGCCGATGTGACCACCATCGACATGGCGTCGACCATCAGCAAGTACACGCAGACGCAGTACTCGCTGCAGGCTTCGCAGCAGGCATTCGTGCAGGTTCAGCAGATGTCGCTGTTCCAGTATCTGAATCAGTAAGCGAAGGGTTTTTGCAGGGAGAACGGGAGGCGCTTCGGCGGCCTCCCGTTTTTTTGTTTTGGGCTTGGTTTAAACCAGCGTTAATGCAACGCCGCCGCCACTCGCCCCATCTGCTCAATCCCGTCATCGAACAGGCGTGCGAAGAACGGAATCATATTCGGCACCATCAGCTGCAACAGCAGCATGCCGACGAGCATGGTCAGCGGAAAGCCGATCTGGAACACGCCGATCTGCGGCGCCGCCCGGTTGAGAATGCCGAGCGCGAGGTTGGCGATCAGCAGCGCGGCCACCACCGGCAATGCCAGCAGCAGGCCCATTGAAAAGATCGTTCCGCCAAACATCGGCACGGCGCGCCAGCCGGCCGCGCCGAGCAGGTCACTCGAAATCGGTAGCGACTGAAACGTGGCGATCAGCGCGCTCAGCATCTGCAGATGGCCGTCGAGCACGAGGAACACCAGCATTGCAAAGACGTTCATGTAGCTCGACAGCACCGCCGTCGAACCCCTCGTCTGCTGATCGAAGAAAGTGGCGAAGCCCAGACCCATGCCGAGCCCGGCGAATTCACCGGTGGCCTGGATCGCGGTGATGCCGATCTGCATCGTCAGCCCGAGCGCGGCACCGATCAGGAACTGGTTCACGATGATCCACACGCCCATCGCGGAAAAGACCGTGACCTGCGGCATGGGCCCCAGCGTCGGCGCCACGATGAGGGTGATGAACGAGGCGAGGCCGATTTTCACCCGCGTCGAAAGCGCTGCATTGCCGAATACAGGCCCGGTCGCCACCAGCGCCAGAATCCGCACGAGCGGCCACAGAAACGCGGCCATCCACGTGTTCAGTTGCGCATAGGTGACGGAAAACATGACGGGCCCGCGATGCTCAGTTGGCGAGCGTGGGGATATTCGTCAACATCTGACGCAGATAATCGAGCATCGTCGACAGCATCCACGGGCCGGCAATCACGAGCGTGATGGCGATCGCCAGCAGCTTCGGAATGAACGACAGCGTCGCCTCGTTGATCTGCGTCGCGGCCTGGAACAGACTCACGGTCAAACCGACGACAAGTGCGACGAGCAACAGCGGCGCAGCAAGCAGCAGGGCGACATACATCGCCTGGTGCGCCAGCGCCATGACTGATTCGGGTGTCATGATGAATGGGCCGGAAGCCGTGAGGTTAGGAGGACGCGTTGCGTTACGAGAAGCTCTGCGCGAGCGAGCCGATCAGCAACTGCCAGCCGTCGACGAGCACGAACAACATCAGCTTGAACGGCAGTGAGATCGTCGCGGGCGAGACCATCATCATCCCCATCGACATCAGCACGCTCGCCACCACCATGTCGATGATGAGGAACGGAATGAAGATGGTAAAGCCGATCTGGAAACCGGTTTTCAGCTCGCTTGTCACGAAGGCCGGCACCAGCAGCGGCAGCGGCACGTCTTCGGGGCCTTGCATGGGCGGCGCGTGCGAAATGCGGGCGAACAGCGCGAGGTCGGTTTCGCGGGTCTGACGCAGCATGAAAGACTTGAACGGCGCGAGACCGCGGGTGACCGCCTGATCCATCGGCAGTGAGCCTTCGGAGAAGGGCTTGTAGCCGTCGTCATAGGCCTTGTCCAGCACCGGCGACATGATGAACAGCGTCAGGAACAGCGCGAGACCGACCAGCACCTGGTTGGGCGGCGTCGTGGTCGTGCCGAGCGCCTGACGCAGCAGCGACAGCACGATGATGATGCGCGTGAAACTCGTCATCATCAGGACCATCGCCGGCAGGAACGACAGCATCGTGAGCAGCAGCATCGTCTGCACGCTCAGCGAATAGGTCGTGCCGCCGTTCGGTCCGGGACTCGTATTGAACGCGGGCAAGCCGGCCGTCTGTGCGAACGACAGCGACGGCAGTGTCATCAGCAGGACCGGCAACGCCGCCAATGCCAACGTGAAGAGGCGTCGCAGGGTACCGCCGGATGTGCGAGGAACACTGCTTGCGCCGATTGCGCCGATCGCGCCGATCACGCCGATCATGCCGACACGACGCGGGGCCGCGTGCTCGCGGCGCGCTGGTGAATGAGTCAACTGCATTTACTGATCCCTGCCGTCTGGCCGGTTGAAACGTTTGCCCACTTCGCCTTTCAGCGCATCGCGAAAGCGCTGGCCGAAGGTGCCGGGCAGCGCATTGCCGACGACGCCAGGCGGCAGCGTTGCAGCGGCCGATCCCACGCCGGCAGCCGAGCCGGCCGGCATGGTGTGCAGCAGACGGACATTGCCGGGAGCCGCGCCGAGCACGAGCCAGGTATCGCCGATCTCAATGACGGCGACGCGCTCCTTGCCGCCGAGCGACGCACCACCGATGGTTTTCACCAGCCCGCCGCGGCCGCCGGATTGGAGCCCGAAACGACGCGTGAGCCAGGCGCAGGCAAACACGAGACCGATCACGACCAGCAGGCCGAAGACGGTTTGCAACACCGCGCCGACACCCAGCGACGGCACCGCGGAGCCGGCGCCGACATTCGAGGCGAGCGCAGCGGGATGATTGACCGCATTCATGTCGGCTGCGGCGGCGCTGAACGAGGGGAGGGCTAGCAACGCGGCCAGCAGGACGCGCCCACAACCGCTCGCAATGCGCCCGGCAAGGCGTTTCATCGATTCAGCTTCCGGATCCGCTCGGACGGCGTGATGATGTCGGTCAGGCGGATACCGAACTTGTCGTTGACCACCACGACTTCACCCTGCGCGATCAGGCAACCGTTGACGAGCACGTCCATCGGCTCGCCGGCGAGGCCGTCCAGTTCCACCACCGAGCCCTGCGCGAGTTGCAGCAGGTTGCGAATGGCGATCTTGGTGCGGCCGAGTTCGACGGTCATCTGGACGGGAATGTCCAGAATCATGTCGATGTCGTTGCGCGTGGTGTTCGGTTCCACCTTCGAAAGCGGCTGGAACACGCCGGCCGTCGTCGCGTTGACGGCGCTGTTGTCGTTCTGCTCGGCGAGGGCGCTGGCCCAGTCGTCGAGGGAGGCCTCTTCCGCTTCCACGCCGGGAAATTGCGCCTCTGCCGGCAATTCCTTCTCCGGCGTTGCGTTCAGCTCAGTCATATCCACCTTCCTTCATCGTGTCCGCTGCGCTGATCATCTTCTGGACGCGCAACGAATATTGACCATTGAAAATACCGTAGCCGCATTCCATCACCGGCACGCCATCCACCTTCGCGGTGATGTGTTCGGGAATGTTGATGGGCAGCACATCGCCTTTGCGCATGTTCAGAATCTGTTCGAACGTGATCGGGATCTGCGCGAGATCGGCGGTCAGTTCGACTTCCGCGGCCTGCACCTGCTGCGACAGTACGCGCACCCAGCGGCGGTCGACATCGACCGCTTCGCCCTGGATCGGCGAGGACAGGATGTCGCGGATCGGTTCGATCATCGAGTACGGCATGCAGATATGCAGCGTGCCGCCCGTGGAGCCGAACTCGATCGAGAACTGCGTGACGATGACAATTTCGTTCGGCGTCGCGACGTTGGCGAATTGCGTGTGCATTTCTGAGCGCACGAATTCGAACTGCAACGGCCGCACGCTTTTCCACGACGTCGTGTAGTGCTCGAACACGAGGTTGAGGAGCTTGCCGATGATGCGTTGTTCGGTGGCCGTGAAATCGCGACCTTCGACACGGGTATGAAAGCGCCCGTCGCCGCCGAACAGGTTGTCGACCACGAAGAACACGAGGTTCGGATCGAACACGAACAGCGACGTGCCGCGCAACGGCTTCACGTGGACCAGGTTGAGGTTGGTCGGGATCGGCAGGTTGCGGGTGAACTCGCTGTACTTCTGCACCTTCACCGGGCCGACGGAAATTTCTGCGGTCCGGCGCATGAAGTTGAAGATGCCGACGCGCAACAGACGTGCAAAGCGGTCGTTGATGATTTCGAGGCCGGGCATCCGGCCGCGAACGATGCGTTCCTGCGTGGCGATGTTGTACGGCCGGACACCGGAGCGATCATGCTGCTCCGCTTCCGAGTCGGACTCGCCGGTTACGCCCTTGAGGAGTGCATCGACCTCCTCCTGGGACATGAACTCTTCGTGGCCCATTCCTATTCCTCGTGCGTCCCTTGGCGATTGATGATGGCAGCAGCGTTACGCGGCGTCACTGCACGACGAATTCGGTGAACAGCACGTCTTCGACGGTGACGGGGGCGACCCCTTTGTCGGTCGGCTGTTCGATGAGTGTCTTGAGTTCGGTAGCGAGCGCGCGTTTGCCGTCGAGGGGCGCGAGATCGTCCGGGTGTTTGTTCGACAGCGCGAGCAGGACGCGGCTGCGGATTTCCGGCATGTGATCGGTGAGCTGCTGCTGGACCTTGGGGTCGTTCAGCTTGAGCGTGAGACCGATGCGCAGATAGTGTTGCTGGCCGTCGTCCGACTGCAGATTGACGGTCATGGGTTCGAGCGGGAAGAACACCGGAATCGCGGGTGCTGCCGGCGCGGCGGCGGCTTGGGCCGGCGCGGGGGCCGGCTCACGGCGGGACATGAAGAACCATGTTCCTGCGCCGGCTGCGCCTGCGGCTAGCAGGGCGATCAGCACGATGAGGAGAATGCGCTTCAACGGGCCCGGAGTGGCCGGCTGAATGGTGGCTTGCTGGTTTGCGGTCGTCGATGCCATGGATTCTTGCTTGCCTCAGTGCTGGTAGGGTGAATTGTTGTTTAATTGCGCGTGGCGCGATGGGTCGAAAAGAAGGGGGTTTGGGGGGTATCTCTTGGGTTTGTCTGGTTTGTCTGAATGAGGTTTGGGGTTTTTTTTTGCCTGTGCGGCGCTTTGGGTTGTTTGCTTTTGGGGTTGGTGTTTGCTTGCTTTGTTGGTGGTCTGTTTGCCTGCGGCGCTTTTGGCTCGGCTCTTATGGCGTTGGCCTTTCCTTGTTTTGTTATCGGTCTATTAGGTTCGCCCCTGTGCGGGGCAGCACCTACTTTTCTTTGCCGCCGCAAAGAAAAGTAGGCAAAAGAAAGCGGGCTCACACCGCCAGCCAGTAGTGAGCCATCTAGGTGTGCCCGTGGGAACGGCCCAAGACAAGACGCGTCCCCGCCCCACACACGTTCGTGACAAAGCAGTCATCCGCTCCAGCGTCGCGCTACGCGCCCCGCCGTCAGGTACATCACCCCCCCCATACCTCGGCTCGATTGCAATGCATCGTGCGCCGTGCCGTGCCACGCCACGCGACGCCCGTGCTGCGCAATGCTGTGGCGCGCCGCGCCGCGCAATGCAATGCTGTGCTGTGCTGTGCTGTGCTGTGCTGTGCTGTGCTGTGCTGTGCTGTGCTGTGCTGTGCTGTGCTGTGCTGTCGTGTCCTGTCCTGTCGGGGTGATGCCGCACGTGCCCGGCCGATTTGAGACTATGTACAGCGAAAGACGAAAGGACTGAAGCGTGGACGGACGCGAGTCCGTCTTGGTGGACCTGACCGCCGCGCACGGAGTGTGTGGGCGGGATGAATGACTGCTGTGTCACTGACGTGTGCGGGGCGAGGGCGGGTCTCGTCTTGGGCCGTTCCCGGTTGACGACAGAGATGTCTCGCTACGAGCTAGCGGTGTGAGCCCGCTTTCTTTTGCCTACTTTTCTTTGCGGCGGCAAAGAAAAGTAGGTGCTGCCCCGCACAGGGGCGAAGCTAATAGACCGATAACAAAACAAGGAAGGCCAACGCCATAAGAGCCGAGCCAAAAGCGCCGCAGGCAGACCCCAAAAGCAAAAAACCAAAAACCAAAAACCAAAAACCAAAAGCAAAAAATCAGGCAAACGTATCCACCAACCCCACCGACCGCCGAACGGCAACACTAGCAACAACACCATCACCCTCACCATCCCCGCCGGAGGCAAAACCACCACCAGCCCCACCCTTTCCAGCCCCGTCAGAAGACTGCCCCCCCTGTCCAGTCTGGCGGGCAAACCCGTCAGAAACACTCGCACTCCCTAACCCGATCCCGTTCTGCTCCATCGCCTCCCGCAACTTCGGCAAAGCCGCCTCGACGGCTTCACGAACCTGCGCATGCTGCGATACAAACAACGCGTGGGCATGGTTGTCCGCCACCTGCAACACCACCTGCAGCGGCCCAAGATCCTTCGGATTCAACGTCAATTCAGCACTCTGCTGATGCGCATTCGACAGAAACACCACCTTCTGCCCCAACGCGTCCTCCCAGTCCGATGTCCCCACCGTCGGCGCCAGCGCGCTCGCCGCCGCTGCCGCTGCGGCCGGATTGGCGCCCTGGGTTGCCGTCGTCGTCACGCTCGAAGCGCTCGCTGCCGCCTGGCTCGTCGCCAGCGCCGCATTCGCCGCATCCACCGTGCTCTTCAGGCTCGACAGGCTGTCCTGCGACGCTGCCGTGGTCGTGGCGGCCAGCGCATCGGCCGCATTCTTCGCCGTGGCCGCGTCGCTCGCGCTCGTCGTCGCCGCCGTCTGTTCCATCTTCTCGCCCAACTTGCCCTTCGCGTCACCCAGCAATACATCGCTCGACGAACTCTTGCCGTTCGCCGATCCGTGCAGCGACACCCCGGTCGCGCCATCCGTCCCTGTCGTCGCATTCGTCGCACTGCCGAGGTTAGCGGTCTGCGTCGCCGCCGCGCCCTGCGTGCCGGTCAGCGCCGCAAGCGCGGCTTGCAACGCGTCGCTCGCCGACTTCGAACCGTCCGCAGCCACGTGTTTGCCGTGATGCTTGCCATCGGCCGCGCTGCTTCCCGCTGCACCCGCCTCGTCGGCGGTCCCGTCCGTCAGCGTCGTGCCGTCGCCGGTGCCCGTCTGGCCGTTTGCTGCGTTCGCATTCGCGTCTGCGAGCGCCTGAAGCTGGGCCTGCGCCTGCAACTGGGCCGCCACGGATGCCGCCGCCGCCGAGGTCGTCGCATTGCCCGAGCCGTCGCTGCCTTGCTGCGAGCTCGACTTGGTGCCGTTCGCGCCGCTCTGTTGCGCGTTGCCTGACGATGCCGTCGAAGTCGTGCTATTGCCATTGCCGCCGCTATGGCTAGCGCTGCTGCTACCGCTACCGCGGCTCGCGTTGTTCTGGCTGTTGCTGGCGCTGCTCGTGTCGGTCGTGCTGTTCGAACTCTGGCTGTTCGCCGGGGCCGGTGCAGGCGTGCTCGCCGATGACGACGGCGTGGGCGAGGGTGCCGGTGCGGGCGTGGGGGTCGGCGCCGGTGCGCTCTGCGCGACGCTGCTCGTGTTCTGCGCGTCGATGCTCTGCTGCAAGGTCTGCGAGAACGGCTGGCTGCTCACGATGTCCACCGGCGAGTTCGTCTGCGAATTGCCCGACGAGCCGAACAGTGAACTGATATACGAAAGTGGCGACATGGCTGATCTGTCTCTCCGGGAATCCCGGTCAAGTTCCGCTCGTGCCGGTCATGCGGTCACGCGGTCAAATTCAAGTCTTCATGCATTCCGGGAGGTGCCGGGCTTACGCACCCTCGGCGCGCATCCTGAGAATCCGGGCTGCATGTTCGTCGGCGTCGCGCTGTTCGCGCCGCGCCAGTTGCTGGGCTTCCGCGCTATCGCCGCGCGCCTGCAGGACCTCGTATGAGCCTAGTCGCTGTTTCTGACGCTGCCATTCCGGCTTGGCCGCTTCGACGCGTGTGTAGGCTGCCTGCAGCATCTTGCGCTGCTGGTCGATGGCGGCGTCGAGCGTGTCGATAAAGGCCTGGAAGTTACGCATGTTGCCGGCCGGCATGCCCGATTGCGCCGTCGCGGTGAAGCGCGCGTGATATTCGTCGCGATAACGCACCAGCGCGTCGAGCTGCGCCTGCACGTCGTTCGCCTCGCGCTGCGCACGGCCAAGGCGTTGTGCGGCGGCGTCCACATCGTCCTGGGCGAGGCCGATAAGCGTCTTGATCGGAAAGTGTTTCGCCATCGTCAGCCTCCTTAGGCAAACAGCGCATTGAGTCTCTGCAGACTCGCCTCGAATTCCGCGCATTCGCGGAAGCCTTGCTGCAAAAATGCTTCGATGCGCGGATACAGCGCAATCGCACGGTCGAGTAACGGGTCGCGCCCGCTCGAATAGGCGCCGACGTTGATCAGGTCGCGGTTACGCTGGTAACGCGACAGCATCTGTTTGAACAGACGCGTTTTTTCCAGATGCGGCTCTTCGATCAGCGAGGTCATCGCGCGGCTGATCGACGCTTCGATGTCGATCGCCGGATAGTGGCCGGCCTCGGCGAGCGAGCGCGACAGCACGATATGGCCGTCGAGAATCGCGCGGGCCGAATCGGCAATCGGGTCCTGCTGGTCGTCGCCTTCGGTCAGCACCGTGTAGAACGCCGTGATTGATCCGCCGCCCGCCGGGCCATTGCCGGTGCGCTCGACGAGCGCCGGCAGCTTGGCGAACACCGAAGGCGGATAGCCTTTGGTGGCCGGCGGCTCGCCGATCGCCAGCGCGATCTCGCGCTGCGCCATGGCATAGCGGGTCAGCGAGTCCATTAGCAGCAGCACATGCTTGCCCTGATCGCGGAAATATTCGGCGAGCGAGGTCGAGTAAGCAGCGGCCTGCATCCGCAGGAGCGGTGAGACGTCTGCGGGCGCCGCGACGACGACGGAGCGCGCGAGGCCATCCTCACCGAGAATCTGTTCGATGAATTCCTTCACTTCGCGGCCGCGCTCGCCGATCAGGCCGATCACGATCACTTCGGCACTGGTGTAGCGCGCCATGGTGCCGAGCAGCACCGATTTACCGACGCCCGAACCGGCGAAGAGTCCCATGCGCTGGCCACGGCCCACGGTCAGCAAGGCGTTGATCGCGCGCACGCCGACGTCGAGCACCTTATGAATCGGCTCGCGGTTCAGCGGGTTGATGGTGGGCGCGGACAGCGGCGCATCCGCTTTGGCGCCGAGCGGGCCGAGTCCGTCGAGCGGCCGCCCCGATGCATCCAGCACGCGGCCGAGCAGTTCCCAACCCACCGGCAGGCGCTTGGCGCCGGCCATCGGATCGGCGATCGGCGCGCTTTCCAGCGGATAGACGCGCGCACCGGGCAGCAGGCCGATGACTTCGGTGGTCGGCATCAGGAACAGCTTGTCGCCGGCGAAGCCGACCACTTCGGCTTCTGCCATCGGCAGTGAGCTGCCTTGCGGCAGTTCGATCATCACTTCGGCGCCGACCGACAGTCGCAGTCCAACCGCTTCGAGCACGAGGCCTGCCGCACGCGTCAAGCGTCCGCAGGCGCGCATGGGCCGGGCGATCGCGTTGCGGGCGCGCAAGCCGTCCAGGTGGGCGCGCCAGGCGTTCACGTGCGGGTTGTCGGCAAGCGCGGGATCCGGCGCGGGACGTGCCGCGGCGGCTGCGTTCGCGGCGCCTGGCGTCGCATCGCGGCTCGCGGCGGCAAACGCGCCGGTTGAATGGCCATGGCGGGGATCGTGCGGGGCGGCCATCCGTGGGGCGGTGCTGCGCGGCGCCGCTTGCGGACGCGGTGCGTCCTGCGGCTCGTCGGACAACGCCTCGTCGGCCAGCGCCTCGGCGCCGAACGACGCCAGCGCCAGCTCCTGTTCGAGCGGCGTCAGATCGCTGGCGCGGATCTCCGCGATGGTCGGCTTTACCATGTGCTGGCCTTGCCGAGGGCGGCGGCAACCCGCTCCCAGCGTGTGTCAATACCGGCATCCACTTCGCCGGTGCCGGCATGGGCGCGGCAACCGCCGCGCTCGACCGCCGGGTCCGTGCGCACGGACCAGCCGCGCGCCTGCAATTCTTCCATTAGATACGCCTCGACCACCGGCAGATCCGCCGGGCTCACGATCAGGTGCGGCGCGCCGATCAAGGCTGGCTCGGCGGCCAGCACTTCGCGGGCGGCGGCGATCAGCGCGGCCGGGTCGTGCTGCACGTGCTGGCGCACCACCTGCTGCGCGATGTCCAGCGCGAGGGCGACCAGCGTTTCCGAAATTTCGTGTTGCGCGCCGTCGAGCGCGGCCTTGAAGGTTTCCGCCAGCGCGGCGAGGCGCGCGGCTTCTTCGCGCGCTTCGGCCTGGCCCTGGGCGAAGCCCTGCGCGTGACCCTGATCGTAGCCAGCCTGGTAGCCGAGCGCCTGACCGGCCACATGACCGGAGGCGACGCCCTGGGCATGCGCGGCATCGCGCAACCGCTGCAGTTCGGCTTCGAAAGCGCCGTCATCGACAGCTTCTTCGGGCGGCGCCGGCGGCACCGGGTCGAACGAGGCCATCTCCCAGCGCTGGTAGGCCGAGAGGCTCCCCTTGCGCGTGGGATCCTGATCAGACATATGCATCTTCCGCCTTGCCGCCTATCGCGATCTGGCCGCTTTCTGCCAGGTTACGCACGATCTGCAAAATGCGACGTTGCTGCGTTTCCACTTCGGAGACGCGGACCGGGCCGCGGGCATCGAGGTCTTCGGCGAGCAGCTCGGCTGCACGCTGCGACATGTTCGACAGGAACTTCTGACGCAGCGCGGGCGGCGCGCCCTTCAGCGAAATGATCAACGCTTCGGACTCGACTTCCTTCAGCAGCAACTGGATCGCGCGGTCTTCCAGGTCGAGCAGGTTCTCGAACACGAACATCTGATCGATGATCTTCTGCGCGAGTTCCGCGTCGTACTGGCGGACGTTTTCGATCACGCCTTCTTCATGGTTGCTCGACATGAAGTTGAGGATTTCCGCCGCGGTGCGGATGCCGCCCATCGGGCTGCGCTTGAGGTTGTCGCTGCCGGACAGCAGGCCCGTCAGCACGTCGTCCAGTTCGCGCAGCGCGGCCGGCTGGATGCCGTCGAGCGTGGCGATACGCAGCAGGACGTCGTTGCGCAGGCGGTCGCTGAAACAGGACACGATTTCGGAGGCCTGATCGCGGTCGAGGTGCACGATGATGGTGGCGATGATCTGCGGGTGCTCGTTCTTGATCAGCTCGGCCACCGCGGACGAATCCATCCACTTCAGGCCTTCGATACCGCTCGTGTCGCTGCCTTGCAGGATCCGGTCGATGATCGCTCCGGCCTTGTCGTCGCCGAGCGCCTTGGTCAGCACCGAACGGATGTAGTCGCTCGAATCGAGCGACAGCGCCGTGTGCTGTTCGGCCTCGCGGACGAACTCGCGCAGCACTTCGTCGACCTGTTCGCGCGTCACGTTCTTCAGCGCCGCCATGGCGACACCGATCTTCTGGACCTCGCGCGGCCCGAGAAACTTGAATACCTGCGCGGCTTCTTCCTCACCGATCGAGATCAGCAGGAGCGCGCTCTTCACCACGCCTTCAGCGCTCATCGGACACCCAGTTCTTGACGACAGTTGCAACGATCTTCGGATCCTGGCGCGCGATGTTGCGTGCGTATTCCAGATTCCGCTCGAATTTGTGTTTGTCGCTCTCGAGCGACACCAGTTCGGACTCGCCGTCGTCGTCGCCCGCGGCGCTGCCGCTGCGCTCGGAAGCCGGCAGGCCGTCGAGCAGGATCGGTTCGTCCGGCGAAGCCAGTGCGGCGAGCGCCGGTGCCGGCGGCGGGAAGGCGCGGCGTAGCGCCGGCTTGACCATCACGAAGTACAGGAACAGGGCGACCGCGCCGATGCCGAGGTAAGTGGCCAGCTGCTTGGCCAGCGCGATCATGTCCGGCGTGCGCCACCACGGCAGGTTCGCGCTCGGGTCGACGTCGGTGGTGAAGGCGCTGTTGACCACGTTCACCGAGTCGCCGCGCTTGGCGTCGAAGCCCATCGCGTCCTTCACCAGCTGATTGACCTGGGCGAGCTTGTCGGCGCTAAGCGGCTGCATGGTCGCGTGACCCTTCGCATCCACCGTGGGCATGTAGTTCACGACCACCGCCACCGACAGCCGCTTGATGTTGCCCATCGACTGCTGGACGTGTCGCACGGTCTTGTCGAGTTCGTAGTTGGTCGTTGCGTCCTTGCGGTCGCTGACCGGCGTGGTGGCCGGACCGCCCGCTCCGTTCGGCGCGTTGATCGGCGCGGAGGCGGGTTGCGGCGGCTGGTTCGACAGCGCGCCCGGCACGCCCGAGGCGCCGCCTTGCGACTGTTCCGTGTCGCTGCTGGTCTGCTGGCTGCGAATCGCGACCTGTTGCGGATTGGCGTTCGGGCCGTAGTTTTCCGAGGTCTGTTCGATCTGCGAGAAATCGACGTCGGCGCTCACCTGTGAGTGCGCGTTACCCGCGCCGAACAGGGGCGCCAGAATCGCGTCGATACGCTGCTGCGTGTTGTGTTCGACCTGCTGCACGTACTTGAGCTGGGTGGCGTCGAGTCCTGCGCTGGACGGCGGCTGGGTCAACAGATTGCCGTCCTGGTCGACGATAGTCACGCCGCGCGCCGGCATGTCCGGCACCGCCGACGCCACCATATGGGTGATCGCCATCACCTGGCCTTCGTCGAGCATGCGGCCCGGATTCAGGTTCACCAGCACGGCGGCCGACGGCGTCTCGTGATCGCGCACGAACACGGACGGCTTCGGGATCGCCAGATGCACGCGCGCCGACTTCACCGCGTTGACCGATTCGATGGTGCGTTCCAGCTCGCCTTCGAGGGCGCGCTGGTAATTGACCTGCTCGGCGAACTGGCTGATGCCGAACTTCTCGTTGTCCATCAGTTCGAAACCGACCGAACCGCTTTTCGGCAGGCCCTGGGAGGCAAGGCGCAGACGCATTTCGTGCACCTGCTCGGTCGGCACCAGAATCGCGCCGCCGCCATCGGAAAATTTGTAGGGGATGTTGGCCGCCTGCAGCGCGGTGATGATCGCGCCACCGTCCTGATCCGACAGGTTGCTGTACAGCACCTTGTAGTCCGGCGTGCGCGACCAGAGCCACAGGCCCATCACCACGGCCACCAGCACGGCGACCGCGAAGATCAGGGGCGCGCGCGGATTGCCGCGCATCTGCGTCAAGCCGGACAGGCGCTGCGTAAAGTTGCCGCCGAGACCTCCACCGCCGAGGTCCGCGGCGCCGCCGGCCTGGCCGGCGGCGGGCGCACCGCCAGGCGCTTGCGCGCCGGCGAGGCCCATACGGGCGTCGGGGTTGATCAACGAGTTGGCTGACGAATCCATGCGTCGGGTATCTCCGGGATGCCTGGGGTCCTGCCGCTTGCCGCCACACCGGGGTCGGCGGGCGCACGGACAGAGACTTTCACCAGTGGAATTATGCGCAGGCGCGGACAACCCGATTGCTCGAATAGAGCAGGGTTTCCCCCCCAGTTTCGGGTCTTTCGAACCGGGCCCGCTGATATTCTCTCGGTCAGATCGGCAGCCGTTGCTATGGCAGCCAGTGCTGCGCCGCTCTACCTTCCTCTGGAGAGAACATGACAATGCCCTTGAACGCGCTCTCGTCGGCGCTGCAGCAAATGCAGACAATGGCCGCCCAGGCCGCCGGCGGTACCGAGTCGGTCGCGGATCAGGCGGGCGCGGCCAGCTCGGGCGGCTTTGCGTCCGCGCTCAAGGCATCGCTCGACAAGATCAGCGACGACCAGAAATCGGCGGCAGGCGAGGCGAAGGCCTTCGAAGTCGGCGCGTCCAACGTGTCGCTGAACGACGTGATGATCGACGGGCAGAAAGCCAACCTGGGCTTCCAGTTCGGCCTGCAGGTGCGCAACAAGCTGGTGGCCGCCTACAACGACATCATGCAGATGCAGGTTTGACGAGACGACCGGCTGGCCCGCTTGCGGGCCGGCGCCGGGAACGGCGCGCGGGCGGGGGCCCGCGGACCGGACCTGTCACGTGAGCGGACTGCGCGCCGCAGGGCCGGTTTTTGCGCAGATTCGACCTGAACCTCCATATAGCGGCCTAAAGCTTTACGACCGCCTATCCGATAACCCAAGTAGAGAGACGAATCCGGACGCGTCGATGCGACCGGTGTCACGTCTGATACTTTCCGAATCCGCAGAAAAGGAGGAGCGCCGATGTTTTCCCCGGGACACGCTGGAGCCAACGCATATGCACGTGTCGGCGTCGAGACAGGGGTGATGGGTGCCAATCCTCATCGTCTGATCGTCATGCTGTATCAAGGTGCCCGCCAGGCCATCGCCCAGGGGCGCATGCACCTCCAGCAGGGTGGCGCCTCGGCCGTGGCCGCGCGCGGGGAAGCAATCAGCAAGGCGATCCGGATTATCGAAAGCGGGCTGCAGGCCTCGCTCAACGTCGAAGCTGGTGGTGAGATTGGAGAACGTCTGAGCGCGCTGTATGCATATATGACACGTCGTCTGTTCGAAGCCAACGTTAAGCAGAGCGAGGCGATGCTGGTCGAAGTCGACCGCCTGCTGGCCACGCTCGAAGAAGCGTGGGTCGGGATTGCGCCGGAGTTCGCGCGGATGGCGATGCAGCCGTCCGCGGAAACGATGAGATGACTTCGAACGCAGACTATTTTGCCCGCTACGAGGCAATCGCAGCGATTTCCGCACGCATGCTGCTGGCTGCTCGCCGGGCCCTCTGGCACGATCTGGTGCCCTTGCAGGAGGAGTACCGGCATCTGGTCGATGCGTTAAAAGACGCGGAAACCGGGGTGGCGCTCGACGAACTGGAGCGCGCGCGCAAATTCGATCTGATCCGCCGGATTCTGGCGGACGATGCGGCGATCCGGGATCTCGCGAGTCCGCGCATGGCGTATCTGTCGGCGCTGTTTGCCGGCCGGCCGACACGGGTGCTCAAGGAACTGTACGGAGCCCGTTGAGGGTTCGTGGGCGGCGTGACCCCAAAACCTGGCCCTGCGAGCCAGGCCCCCCGAGGGGGTAAAGAAAACTCGGGGCGGCCCAGCGTTTTCTTGAGGAACCGGTATGAACGGAATCGACACGGCCATCGCTTCACTGCTTGCGAGCCGGGTCGACAGCCTGCTCAATATCGCCCCTGGTGCGCCAGGCACCGCGCAAACGGGTGCATCCACGCTGGGCGTGGGTTCCCCCGTCACGCCCGGCGGTCCCGAACTGCCGGTGACACCGCCCGCTTCCGCACAGACCGTCCTGTCCGCGGTGGCGCAGACACTCAATGCGATCGCGCTTTCCGGCGGCGAAGTGACGCCGGCCATTCTCGGCCAGTTGCCGATCTGGGCCGCCGCACCGGCGCTCGATGTCGAGATGGCCGAACTGCCGCTCTTCGATTCGGCAAGCGGCCAGAGCACGGGCACGGGCAATTCAGGCGCGGCAAATGCCACCAACGCCGCCAATCCGGCAGGCACACCCAATCCAGCTGGCTCGACAAACACGACGAACAACCCTGACACGAGCGGCACGACTGCCACGGCGGCCACCAGCGTGGCGGCTTCGCCGGTGCCGGTGGCGGCGCTGGCTGCGGCGCTCGAGCAGACCGTGGCAGGCAGCGGCCTGTTTTACGAGGCCCACCTGGCGCAGTGGCTGGCAGGTCAGTTCACGCTGCCCGATCTCGCCAACGAACCGCAAAACCGTCTCGGCAGCGACGCCCAGTTGCCGCTCGACTGGGACACCGACGCCGATGCCGGCGCGCAGCCCGGCTCAGCGTCCGCAGCGGCGCAGCAGGGCCGGTCCGGCCCATCGCAGAGCGCCAGTGGCACCACCGACGGCAGCAATGCGGCCCGTCCGCAGGCATCGATCATGTCGCCCCAGGCCGCCCGCTTTGCCGCGGGGGAAGTGTTGGCCAATTCCCTCTCTGAACTGTCTGCCCAACCTGAGCGCGCCGCCTTGCACGCAGCCGTGACCCAGACGGGCGACAGCGCCACGCAGGCGAGTCAATCCGTCGCTGCGGCGATCAATTCAGCAACGATTCCACTGGTGCGCCAGCAACTCGACATGCTCGCCACGGGCCAGTTTCGCTGGACCGGCGAAGCGTGGCCGGGCGCGAAACTCGACTGGACCATCCAGCAGGAAGGCGACGAGTGGGAGCGTGGCGGCGGGGGCGCCAGCGCGGAGGAGGACTATCCGTGGCGCACCCGGCTCACGCTGTCGTTGCCGATGCTCGGCACCGTCGACGCGGATCTCACCCTCACCGGCAACCGGCTGTCCGCACGGGTGCTGGCCAGTCCGCATGGCGCGGCGCGGCTCGTCGAGCAAAGCGAGGGTTTCAGGCAGCGGCTGGCGGCGGCCGGGATCGAATTGAGCGGTCTGTCGATCCGCGAGGTGGGCGGTGCTGTGCCGAGCGGCACGTCCAGCGCCGCTGCCCAGGCGGCGGCTTCGGCCTATGCACGCACGGCACCGGCCGGCGACGAGGCGACCACTGGTCATCCGACGGGCACGCCGCGCCGCGGCTTCAGAGCGGAGCGGCCCGAGCGGTCTGAGCGTCCGGAGCGCGTTGAACGTCAGGCGCGGCCGACACGTCCGGCGCGTCCGGAGCGCGCCCAGTGGCCGACCACGACCACCGACACCGATTTCGACTGGGATATGTAATGAGCCGCACGCATCGCAAGAGCGCGGCCGCGCTCGTCTACGACGCCCAAGGCAGCGACGCTGCGCCGCGCGTGATCGCCAAGGGGTACGGCGTGCTCGCGGAAATGATCATCCAGCGTGCCAAAGAGGCGGGCCTGTACGTGCATGAGGCACCCGAAATGGTGTCGCTGCTGATGCAGGTGGATCTGGATGCGCGCATTCCGCCGCAGCTTTATCAGGCGGTGGCCGAACTGCTGGCGTGGCTGCATCGCCTTGAAAGCGGCGCGGCCGACGAGCCGGCAACGACCGCGATCGAGACGGTTGAAACGGTCGAAGTGAAGGGCGCGTAGCGCTTCGGTGGCGCTCGCGTGCCGCGGTGCTAGAACCGCGGCATCGTGAAGACCGCCAACCTCAGCGCAAGAACCGCAGCATCGTGGCGACGCCAACCTCAGCGCTAAAACCGCATCATCAGTTTGAGCAGCGCATTGACGCGCTTGCCATACGGCGGTGAGATCAAGCCGCGTGCATTCCAGCGCGCCTGCGTGAGCACCGGCTTCATCTTCGAGAAAGTCACGAAGCCTTCATACCCGTGATACGCCCCCATCCCACTTGCTCCAACGCCGCCGAACGGCAGGCTCTCGCAGGCGAGGTGCATCAGCGTTTCATTGACCGCCATGCCGCCCGCGATGGTTTCCTGCTCGACCCGCCGGATAGTGGCCGCGTCGTCGTCGTACAGGTACAGGGCCAGCGGCCGCGGCCGCGCGTTGATCCACGCGATGGCGTCGTCGAGCGTGTCGTAGGGCACGATCGGCAGCAGCGGTCCGAAAATCTCTTCCTGCATCAACGCGGTTTCGTCGGCGGCGTTCGTCACGGCGATCAGAGGAAAGCGCCGCATCGCCGGATCAGCGGCGCCGTCCGCGAGCACATGGAGTTGCGCGCCGGCCGCCTGCGCCTCGTCGACGAGCCGCTGCAGGCGGGCGAAATGCCGCTCGGAGATGATCGACGTGTAGTCGCGGTTGCGCGCGAAATCCGGATACATCGCGCTCATGCGGGCGCGTGCCCGTTCGATGAACGCCTGTTCCTTGCCGCGCGGCACCAGCACATAGTCGGGCGCGATGCAGGTCTGCCCGGCGTTGAGTGTCTTGCCGGCCACGAGGTTGTCGACCGCGTTGTCGAAACGGGCGTGCGGGCCGACGATGGCGGGCGACTTGCCGCCCAGTTCCAGCGTGACGGGCGTCAGATGCTCGGCGGCGGCGCGCATGACTTCACGGCCCACCTTGGTCGAACCGGTAAATAGCAGATGATCGAACGGTTGCGCGCTGAAGGCCGCGGCGAGGGCGGCGTCGCCGTTGACCACGGTGACGTGATCGCGCGCGAAGGTCTGCGCAACCAGTTGTTCGAACAGCGCCGAGGTGCGCGGCGTCAATTCCGACATCTTGACGATGGCGCGGTTGCCGGCCGTGAGCGCGCTGATCAGCGGGCCGGCTGCGAGCAGGATCGGATAGTTCCACGGCACGATGATACCGACCACGCCGAGCGGTTGTGGAATCACCTTGGCACGCGCGGGCAACAGCCACTTGTTGGTGCTGCGCCGCTGCGGTCTCATCCAGTGTCTGCCGTGTTTGAGCGCAGCGTCGATTTCCTCTTTCACGAGGAGGAATTCCGCGAGCAGGATTTCTTCCTTGGCGCGGTTGCCGAAATCCGCGTTCATGGCCTCGGCGAGCGCGTCGCGGTTGTCGAGGAGCATCGCGCGTAACGCCTTCAGATGCGCGGCGCGGATTTCCCACGCGGGATACGGCGCGCGCAGGTACGCCTGACGCTGTTCGCGCAGCAGCGCTTCCAGCGCGGCAATTTCCGGTAAATCGTTTTTCATCTCCACTCCCTGGCTGGTTGTCGATGCGCAGTGGGCTGCGCTTATGGGTCAGGCCGGAAAGGCTCGCTCGATGATCGCCGCATGATCGAACGTGGCTGGCAGCGTGCCGTACACGCGTCCGCTCTCGCCACAGCCGTCGGCGAGGCGCGTGGCGATGAAGGCATCGGCTACCTCCGCCGGGGCGTGGCGCACGAGCAATGTCGCCTGCGCGATCAGCACGATCTGCTGGGCGATCCGGCGCGCGGACGCTTCGCGGGCTTCCTGCGCCTCGGAGAGCGTTGCGACGAGGCGTGCGAGCGCGGCGCCGAGCGCCGGATGCCCCTGCGCGTCGGGCCGCCACGCGCTGAAGAGCGCTTGCGCGGCGTCGGCTTCGCGCTCGATGGCGCGCAACACGTCGAGGCACATCACGTTGCCGGAGCCTTCCCAGATCGAATTGACCGGTGCCTCGCGATAAAAGCGCGCCATCGGGCCTTCTTCGACGTAGCCGTTGCCGCCCCACACCTCCATTGCCTCGCCGGTGAACTCCAGCGCGCGTTTGCACACCCAGTACTTCGCGGCCGGCGTGACGATGCGCCGCCAGGCGCGTTCTTCCGGCGCGCTCGCGGCGT
This sequence comes from Paraburkholderia sp. GAS41, assembly GCF_050436545.1. NCBI lineage: Bacteria > Pseudomonadati > Pseudomonadota > Betaproteobacteria > Burkholderiales > Burkholderiaceae > Paraburkholderia > Paraburkholderia sp. GAS41. Next base: position 78,743 of record NZ_JBNDMK010000005.1, on the reverse strand, counting down.
CTTCGAATGCGCGGGCGAGACGCATGAACAGGACCGTCGCCGCTTCGGATTCGAGCGCGAGATCGGCCAGCACATTGCGCATCAGCGGTTGCTCGGCCAGATAGCGGCCAAACGCGCTGCGATGCCGCGCATGGTGAATCGCCTGCACGAGCGCGGCGCGCATCAAGGCGGCGCTGCCGATTACGCAATCGAGCCGCGTGTAGTTCGCCATTTCGATGATGGTCGGCACGCCGCGTCCTTCCTCGCCGATCAGGATGCCGAAGGCGTCGAGAAATTCCACTTCGCTGCTCGCGTTCGACCGATTGCCGAGCTTGTTTTTCAGGCGCTGGATCTGGACGGCGTTTTTGCTGCCGTCGGGTGCGAAGCGCGGCACGTAGAAACAGGACAGGCCCGCGTGATCGTCGGTGCGGGCGAGCACCAGATGGGCGTCGCATTGCGGCGCGGAAAAGAACCATTTGTGCCCGACCAGCCGGTATGCGCCGCCACGCCCACTAAGGGCACCGCCGCCGGCTGCGTAGGCGCGGGTCTGGTTGCTGCGCACGTCCGAGCCGCCCTGTTTCTCGGTCATGCCCATGCCGATCAGTGCCGAGCTTTTCTGGCCGAGCGGCAAGTCGCGCGGATCGTGTTCGCGGGCGTAGAGTTTGTCGCGCAGCGTCTCGAACAGCGCAGGTTCGCGCTGCAGGACGGGAATGCTGGCGAAGGTCATGGTAGTCGGACACAGCGAGCCGGACTCGACTTGCGCATGCAGGAAATAGCCGGCGCAGCGCGCCGCCATGGCGCCGCGTTGCGGATCGGAAAATGGCAGCGCGTGCAGACCTTCGCTGCGCAGCAAGGACAGCAGCGAATGCCACGCCGGATGAAATTCCAGCGTATCGATGCGTTCGCCGCGCGGGTTGAAGGTGAACAGTTCCGGCGTGTGGCGATTCGCCAGTTCGGCGAGCGCGAGCGTCTGCGGCGTGGTCAGCGCCGCGCCATGGCGCAGCAGCGCTTCCCGATGCCACGCGGCGCCGTCGCGTTCGAGGGCGGCGCCGAGGGCGAGGTCACTGGCAAACAGGTTGTAGTCCGCGAGCGGCGGGACCTGATTGGTGACGTCGTGCGTGGTTGCTGGGCCATACCGTTCCATCTGCTGTCTCCGTTCGCCGGATCTGCGCCGGGGTCTGATCGCGGGGCGCTGTTTTATCGAGGTAGGTCATGCCGCGTGTCGCTTGCGCGGGACGCGTGATGCATTGTTTGAATGCTACGCCTCGTGTTGCAGCGAGGCTTCGACGAGGCGCCGCCGCTCATCGCTTGCGATGACGGCACGATCTTTCATCATAGGGTCGCGCTGCAGGTTTCGTTTAGAGGGATCGCTCTGGCACGGACTCGCCACAGCGCGAGAACGCTCCCTACAATGCGCAGGAATCACACGTAGACAAGTGTGCACGAGACAGCCCGGCATGGCATCGGAGTGAGCACTGCAGGACTCACTTCAATCGACAGGGCACGCGGACCACGTCGCCGCAATCAGGAGGAGCGCATGCAATACGACTACATCATCGTAGGGGCGGGGTCCGGCGGCTGTGCGCTGGCGGGTCGTCTGGCGGACGCTTGTCCCGACGCGACGATCGCGCTGATCGAAGCCGGGCCGCACACGGAGCGCAACCTGTTCGTCAATATGCCGGTCGGCGTGGCGGTGGTCGTGCCGAACAAGCTCAAAACCAATTACGGCTATGAAACCGCACCGCAACCCGGTCTGGCGGGACGGCGCGGTTACCAGCCGCGCGGCCGCGGCTTCGGCGGCTCCAGCGCGATCAATGCGATGGTGTATACGCGCGGCCATCCGCTCGATTACGACGAGTGGGCGCAACTCGGCTGCGCAGGTTGGGCCTGGTCGGACGTCTTGCCGTACTTTCGCCGTGCCGAGGGCAACGAACGCGGCGCGGATGCGTGGCATGGCGCCGACGGACCGCTGAGCGTCAGCGATCTGCGTTATCGCAATCCGTTCTCCCAGCGCTTTGTGAAAGCCGCGCTCGAAGCGGGCCACCGCGCCAACGCCGATTTCAATGGTGAAGATCAGGAAGGGATTGGTTTCTACCAGGTTACCCAGCGCGATGGACGGCGTTGCAGCGTGGCGCGCGCCTATATCTACGGCCGCAACCGTCCTAACCTGCATACGCTGGCCGATGCCACGGTGCTGCGCGTCACCTTCGAGGGCAAACGCGCGAGCGGCGTCGAGATCGTGCGCGGCGGTCGCACGGAGTGGCTTGAAGCGCGCGCCGAAGTCGTGCTCGCGGCGGGCGCGTTCAATACGCCGCAGTTGCTGATGTGCTCGGGAGTCGGACCGGCTGCGCATCTGCAATCGTTCGGTGTGCCTGTGATTCACGACGCGCCGCAGGTCGGCCAGAACCTGATCGACCATATCGATTTCACCCTCAACAAGCGGGTGGCGTCGATCGAGCCAACCGGCTTTTCGCTGCGCGGCATCGCGCGGATGGTGCCGCAGTTCGCGAGCTTCATGCGCCACGGCACGGGCATGTTGTCGAGCAATGTCGCGGAGGCGGGCGGCTTTCTGAAGAGCCGGCCTACGCTCGCGCGTCCGGACCTGCAGTTGCACTTCTGCGCCGCGCTCGTCGACGATCACAACCGGCACATGCACTGGGGGCACGGCTATTCGCTGCACGTGTGCGTGTTGCGTCCGTTTAGCCGTGGGACGGTGACGCTCGCGAGCCCCGATGCGCGTGAGGCGCCGGTGATCGACCCGCGCTTCCTGGGCGATGCGCGCGATCTGGACCTGCTGCTGGAGGGCGCGCAGATCGCGCGGCGGATTCTCGACGCACCGTCGCTGGCGGTCTACGGCGGCAAGGAGTTGTACACGCATCCGGGCCAGAGCCGCGAAGCATTGCGCGAGACCATCGCGGAGCATGCCGACACGATCTATCACCCGGTCGCGACCTGCCGGATGGGCAGCGACCCTGCTTCCGTGGTCGATCCGCAGTTGCGGGTACGCGGCGTGACGGGACTGCGCATCGTCGATGCGTCCGTGATGCCGACGTTGATCGGCGGCAACACCAATGCGCCGACGGTGATGATCGGGGAGCGCGCCGCGGAATTCATCGCGGCGGCGCGGCGCACGGGGGCCGCGTCCGCGGCCGGCGCGGCGGTGGGGGCGATCGTGTGACGGACCGGTGAGCTTGAACCGCTCAATCCCTCTGAAATTCGTGCTCGATGTGTCGCGAAGAAAGGGCAGACGAGCTAGTGCGCAATGCTCGCTGTAAGGCAGACGAACAGGAGTACCAGGAGACTATTCCGAATTTTTGTAGTCGATTTCCTCGGCCCGTTTTTGAGATTTTCACGCACCTATACTCTCGCGGCGAAAATGAGCGTGTCAGGTGGCGCGTTCACACACTCAAGGAACGAGTCGATGAGTATTAACGTAGTTCAACTGATTCAAGGCGCGCTGTCTGAAAGCGTCGTACGGCAACTGTCGAGCCGCTTCGGGTTGTCGGGAGACGCCACGGAAAAAGTCATCGGTGCCGCCGCGCCGGCGCTCATCGCCGCATTGATGCAAAAGGGTGCCACGCTCGACGGCGCGCGCTCGCTGTTCGCGACCATCATGGCACCGGAAGTCAACGCGCACATCGGCGACCAGTTGCCGCAATTGCTCACCACCACGGCCGGCTTGAGCCAGCTCGAAAGCGCGGGGCGGCAACTGCTGGCGCGCGTGACCGACCGCGGAGTCGACAGCCTGAGCGACACGATCACCGCGCAAACGGGGGTGCCGGCCCATTCCACGCACGCGCTGACGGGCATCGTGGGCGCGACCTTGCTTGGCGTTCTCAAGCGCCATTTCCTCGGGGCTCAAGGCGGCGTCGGGCAATTGCCGACGTTGCTCGGCCATCAGTTGCCGTCTATCGCCGCGTTCCTGAACGACGGCCTGCTGTCGGCGCTCGGCCTGGGCGGTGTCGCGGTGTTCATGGGCAATGTCTTGCCGCAACTAAAGGCGGTCTCCGCGCATATTGAACTGCCGGTGGCGCCGACCACGCCAGCCACGCAGTCGGCGCCGTCTGCTCAACCGATGCCGCGCGTGCCGGTCGACGCCGTGCTGCGCGAGGAACGCCGCTCGCACAAGTGGGTGTGGTGGCTGTTTGCCGCGCTCGCCGCGGTGCTCGCGTTCCTGTTCCTGCGCAGCTGCAATCATGAGCAAAGGGCGGAAGTCGTCGCTCCGGTCCAGCCAGCCTCTGCACCGGCAGCCGTAGCAGTTCCGGCTTCCGAGGTGAGCGTCGCGGCAAGCGAAACTGCAGCTTCAGCTTCGGCCTCGGCTGCTTCGGATACCGTAGCATCGGCGGTTGCCGCGAGCGGCACCGAGGCGTCACAGCCCGTCGCGGTTTCAGCGCCTACGAAAGACAGCCAACTGACCTTCGCCGTGGATCCGGCCGGCAAGCCCACGGTCACGGCGACGGTTGGCAGCGAGGCGGAAAAGACCACGCTGCTCGACACACTCACGCGAAGATTCGGCGCGGGTCACTTCGCTGCCAGCGTCACCGTCGATCCGGATACCAAACCGGCGGACTGGCTCTCGCACTTCGACGATCTGTCGCCTCTGCTGGCCGTGCCGGGTGCGGAGGTAAAGGTAGACGGCACGCGTATCGAACTGAGCGGCGCGGCTGCTGACGCGAAGCTCGGCTGGCTCGAACGGCTGAAGTCGCTGTTCGGCGCGTCGTACCAGATCGGTTCGTTCAACGTCGAGCAGGCCGTGGCCGATGCGACGCAGACGTTCCGTAGCGCGGTCAAGGGTCTGCTCGCGCCGGATAGCTCGTGCGCGGTCGCCGATGTGGTCAAGGTCCTGAACCTGCAGGTCATCAACTTCGCGAGCGCCAGCGCCCGTGTGCCGGCGTCGGCTGTCGAAGATCTGCATCAGTCGGCCCAGGTGCTGATGGCCTGCTCGCACAACGGCAAGGCTGCGAAGCTCGAAGTGGCGGGCTACTCGGATAACGTCGGCGGTGCTGAGGCGAATCGGCAACTGTCGAAGAAGCGTGCCGAGTCGGTTCGCGCGTTCCTCGTCAAGACCGGCGTGCCGGCGGATTCGTTGACCGCACAGGGCTATGGCGACGCGCGTCCGGTGGCGAGCAACGACACAGCGAGCGGTCGCTTTGCGAACCGCCGGATTGAGTTTGTCGGCGGTGAGTCGCAGTAAACGGCAGACCTAAGCGGGTCGCGCGAAGCTTAAGCGCGGCCCGGCTCGGCGCCCTCTGGCGCCACGCCCCTCGGCGCCGCTCCCGTAATGCCGATGTCCGGCCAGTGCATCACGTCATCACCGGTCTGCGTGCGCAAGGTTTCGCGCAGGACATCGAGCCACGCGCGTGCGGCATGGGAGAGGTAGCCGTTGCGCCGCCAGCCGATCGCCATTTCCCACGGAATCTCGGGTTCGACCACCGGACGGCAGGTGAACTGCGTCGCGTCCAGGCGCCGGCAATAAGGCGCCGGCAACAGCGCAATGCCGACACCCGCCCGCACCAGCGCCGCCATGAAATCCCAGTGCCCGCTGCGCCCGACAATGGTCGGCGCGAAACCGGCCGCGCGGCACGCGCCGAGGACCACGTCATTGAGCGCAAGGCTTTCGCCATAGAACACGAACGGCTCGCCCGCGAGATCCGCGAGTGGCACGTGCTGCAGACCGTCCCAGCGCGAATCGCGGCGCGCGACCAGCCAGAGCCGCTGATGCGTCATCGGCAGCACATCGATGTGTTCGAGGTCGACCGGCTGCAACACGCCGCCTAGCTCCAGTTCACCGTTGATCAGCGCCGTTTCGATGGCGCGCGAGCCCTGTTCGAGCAGCTTCAGTTCGATCTTCGGATAGCGCTGCCGGAACACGGCAATGGCGGGGGTGAAGAGCGATCCGCCCATCGGCGGTATGCCAATGGTCAGTTCGCCGCGTCCGAGCGTGTCGAGATCGTTGAGTTCGGCCTGCAATCGCGCGTGCGCCGCGAGCACGTCCTGGCCGCGCTGATAGACGATGCGCCCGGCATCCGTGAGCACCATCTGGCGGCCGTCTCGCAACAGCAGCGGCGAGCCGATTTCGTCCTCCAGCGATTTCACCATCTTGCTGATGGTCGGCTGGGTGACGAACATCTGCTCGGCCGCCGCGGTAAAGCTTTGCTGGCGCACGACTTCGACGAAATAGCGGAGGGCACGAAGTTCCACGATCTCAGGCTCCACAATTCCAGAATGGAATGATTTTGACGACGGTGAGTCATTATATTTATGTTGCAGTGCAACTTACCCGCACTTTTATTGAAAGTCACTTAGGGGTTGTCACGAGCGCGCGGCGCGCCGCCGCCGTGTTTTCAAGACGAGCGTCGTAAGCGCGACGTTATGATGAACGCCTCTTTTGTCCGCGCTTCCGCGCTATTTTCTGCGCCCGCCATGCTGCCTATCTCGATCATCATTCCCTGCTTCAATGCAGCCGTAACGCTTGCACGCACGCTCGATAGCTGCATCATCCAGCCCGAGGCGGCAGAGATCATCGTGGTCGATGACGGCTCGACCGACGCTTCGATGGAGATCGTGCGCAGCTACCGCGAACGCGACGCGCGCATCGTTTTGTTGCAGATGCCGGCGAACGGCGGCGCCGCGCGGGCGCGCAACTGGGCCGCGATGCACGCCAGCCAGCCGTTGCTGGCCTTTCTCGACGCCGACGACGAGTATTTCCCCGGTGCGCTTGCGGCCGCGAGCGGCTTTCTCGAAAACCATCCCACCGAAGCCTCGATCCGGTTCGATGTGGAATTCGCCGGTTTTCCGGCCGATATCGTCGGGCATCCGCAGTTCGAGTTGCACGCGGCGACCCTAAGCAACACGATTCCGAGCAGCCTGGTGATTCGCCGGCCGGTCTACGCGGCCTTTGGCGGCTTTCCGATGGACGACTTCTTCCGCCATAACGGCGGCGAAGACGGTGCGTTTTCGTGGGCGCTGCGTGAACTGTTCGGCAACCGTCGATTGATCGATACCCGGCGTGTGCGCATGCACTACCATCCGCGCATCCATGCGGAGCGCTATTTCCGCATCAGCTTCGGTATGCAGGCGCCGGTGCAGGCCGATGTCGACGAGTCGTTCCGGCTATCCGGCCGGTTCGTCGAAGCGGCCGTCGCCGCCATGACGCAATTGCGCACGCTGAGCGCGCCAGTCGAAGGCGCGGCATAGGCGGCCGCCGCGTTTGCGCGCAGCCACCCCTCGTCACCCCGCCTTCATCCCAATTTGCTACAATCGCCGTTCGTCTTCGAGGAGCGTTGCGACGGGTACCGCGAATCTGCATTCGCTGGCCGCCCGCCAGGCTCGGAGGCTTTCAATCGGACGGCTTGAATGCGCGCTGCGCTTTCCAACCCACCGCATCGAACCGCGCTCACGTCAAATTTCTAGTCAATTCTTTAGAAAGGAGGGCGTGATGAACGCCGCAGTTATCGATTCCAAAAATTCCCAGGATTTCCTCGTTGCCGATCTGTCGCTTGCCGACTGGGGTCGCAAGGAACTGAACATCGCTGAGACCGAAATGCCGGGCCTCGTGCAAACGCGCGAAGAATACAAGGCCAGGCAGCCGCTGAAGGGCGCACGTATCGCCGGTTCGCTGCACATGACGATCCAGACCGGCGTGCTGATCGAGACGCTCACCGCGCTCGGCGCCGATGTCCGCTGGGCGTCCTGCAACATCTTTTCGACCCAGGATCACGCTGCCGCGGCAATCGCCAAGGCCGGCACGCCGGTGTTCGCGTTCAAGGGCGAATCGCTCGACGAATACTGGGAATTCTCGCACCGCATTTTCGAATGGCCGAACGGCGAATTCGCCAACATGATCCTCGACGACGGCGGCGACGCCACGTTGCTGCTGATCCTCGGTTCGAAGGCTGAGAAGGACCGCTCGGTCATCGCCAAGCCGACCAACGAGGAAGAAGTCGCGCTGTACAAGTCGATCGCGGCGCACCTCGACGCGGATCCGACGTGGTACTCGACGCGTCTCGCGCACATCAAGGGCGTGACCGAAGAAACCACGACCGGCGTGCATCGTCTGTACCAGATGGAAAAAGAAGGCCGCCTGCCGTTCCCGGCCATCAACGTCAACGACTCGGTCACCAAGTCGAAGTTCGATAACCTGTATGGCTGCCGTGAGTCGCTGGTCGACGGTATCAAGCGCGCCACCGACGTGATGATCGCCGGCAAGATCGCGGTGGTCGCCGGTTACGGCGACGTGGGCAAGGGCTGCGCGCAATCGCTGCGCGGTCTGGGCGCAACCGTGTGGGTGACGGAAATCGATCCGATCTGCGCACTGCAGGCCGCCATGGAAGGCTACCGTGTCGTGACGATGGAATACGCCGCGGACAAGGCCGACATCTTCGTGACGGCCACCGGCAACTTCCACGTGATCGGCCACGACCACATGAAGGCGATGCGTCACAACGCGATCGTCTGCAACATTGGTCACTTCGACTCGGAAATCGACATTGCGTCGACCCGTCAGTACCAGTGGGACAACATCAAGCCGCAAGTCGACCACATCATTTTCCCGGACGGCAAGCGCGTGATCCTGCTGGCTGAAGGCCGCCTCGTGAACCTCGGTTGCGCTACCGGCCATCCGTCGTTCGTGATGTCGAACTCGTTCACGAACCAGACGCTGGCGCAGATCGAACTGTTCACCGAAGGCTCGAAGTACGAGAACAAGGTGTACGTGCTGCCGAAGCATCTCGACGAGAAGGTTGCACGTCTGCATCTGGCGCGCATCGGCGCGAATCTGACGGTGCTGTCGGACGACCAGGCCGGCTACATTGGCGTCGACAAGAACGGTCCGTTCAAGCCGAACCACTACCGCTACTAAGCAGCACAGCCACCCGGCCGCTGGGGTCGCGCGCAGGCCGCACGCCGCGCGCGGCACCAGCATCCCCGTGCCGCATGCCATGACTTAGATGGCGTGCAGCACGGGCAAAGGCGGCGCCTGCTGGCGAGCCGCCTTTGTTTCATTGCCGGCCTGTTCCGCTCAATTCTGGACTCTCAGCCTAAAAGGAGCTTTACATGACCGTGCTGCTGACCTGGGTGATCAACGCGCTCGCGCTTCTGATCATCACGTACCTCGTCCCTTCGATCCACATCCGCAGCTTCGGCACCGCGCTGATCGTCGCGGTGGTGCTCGGCCTGATCAACGCTGTGCTGCGCCCGGTGCTGATCCTGCTGACGCTGCCTGTGACGATCCTCACGCTCGGATTGTTCATTCTGGTCGTCAATGCACTGTGTTTCTGGCTGTGCGCATCGCTGTTGAAGGGCTTCGAGGTGTCGGGATTCTGGTCGGCGTTCTTCGGCTCGATCCTGTACAGCATCGTCTCATGGCTGCTGTCCGCGCTCATCTTCGGCAACCGTAGCATCGGCTGAGGTGAGCTTCATTTTTAGAACGGCGATTGAGTCATGAATCCGCTCGAACTTTCATTCGAATTTTTTCCGCCCAAGACGCCGGACGGCGTCGAAAAGTTGCGCGCCACCCGTGCGCAACTCGCGCCGCTCAAGCCGAAGTTCGTCTCCGTGACCTTCGGTGCGGGCGGCTCGACGCAGCGAGGCACGCTCGACACCGTCGTCGAGATGGCGCAGGAGGGGCTAGCCGCGGCGCCGCACCTGTCGTGCATCGGCTCGTCGCGAGAGAACCTGCGGGCGATCCTCAACGAATACCGCTCGCATGGCATCCGCCATATCGTCGCGCTGCGCGGCGACCTGCCGTCCGGGATGGGCGAGGTGGGCGAGCTGCGCTACGCGTCGGAACTGGTGAGTTTCATCCGTGCGGAGTTCGGCGACTGGTTCTGGATCGAGGTGGCCGGTTATCCGGAATACCATCCGCAGGCGCGCTCGCCGCGCCACGATCTGGAGAACTTCGCCCGCAAGGTGAAGGCTGGCGCCAATTCGGCCATCACGCAGTACTTCTTCAACGCGGACGCGTATTTCCGCTTCGTCGACGACGCGCGCAAGCTCGGCGTCGACGTGCCGATCGTGCCCGGCATCATGCCGATCACGAATTTTTCGCAGTTGATGCGCTTCTCCGAGATGTGCGGCGCGGAAGTGCCGCGCTGGGTGGCGCGCCGGCTGGAAAGCTTCGGCGACGACCGCGAAGCGATTCGCGCGTTCGGCCTGGATGTGGTCACGGACCTGTGTCAGCGGCTCGTCGATGCCGGCGTACCGGGCTTGCATTTTTATACGCTCAACAACGCGCCGGCCACCAGGGCTATCTGCGACCGGCTGGGCGCCTAAGCTCAGCTTGTACCGCCGCGCGGCTGGCCAGCCGGCCGCGCGGTTTCCTGGCTGCCTGAGCGCGGACCTCGGGCCTCGGGCCTCGCTAAGCGCTTCGCCACACACGGACCCCTGACATTGCGCGGCTTGCCGGGTAGAAGCGTGTATTGAAGCTGAATATTGTGCTGTCTATGATCGAGACGCAGCCAAGCCGGTTGCCGTCCGGAGAACGTCATGACAGTGTCGTCCATGCTCTTCGCAGTTCGCCAGGTTTGCCTGCCCGCACTGACAACCCTGGCCTTCGCCACGGCATGCTTCACACCTGTCACCGCTCTCGCCGCCTCCTTACCCGATAAAACGCTGGTGTTCTGCTCCGAAGGCAGCCCGGCCGGCTTCGACACGGCGCAGTACACCACCAGCGTCGAGTTCACGGCGGGCTCCTATACGGTCTACAACCGGCTGGTCGAGTTCGCCCACGGCAGCACGGACATCGAACCGGGGCTCGCCGAATCGTGGGATGTCTCTCCAGACGGGCTGCAGTACACGTTCCATCTGCGGCGCGGGGTGAAGTTTCAAACCACCGCGTTCTTCAAGCCGACCCGCGAGTTCAACGCGGACGACGTCGTGTTCACCTACGAACGGATGCTCGATCCGGATCAGCCGTTTCACAAGGCGTATCCGGTGCCGTTCCCTTACTTTTCCGATCTGGGGCTGGCAAAAAACATCAGCACGATCGAAGCGCTCGACCCCTACACGGTGCGCTTCACACTCAAACAGGTGGACGCGCCGTTCCTGCAGCAGATTGCGATGCCGTTCGCATCGATCCTGTCAGCCGAATACACCGATCAACTGCTGAAGGCCGGTAAGGCTTCCGACATCAATCTGTATCCCGTCGGCACGGGACCGTTCATCTTCCGCAGCTACACCAAGGACGACACCATCCGCTTCGACGGTAATCCGGACTACTGGAAGCCGGGCGTCGTGAAGGTGGGCAAGCTGATCTTCGCGATCACCGTCGATCCGGCGGTACGCCTGCAGAAACTCAAGCGCGGCGAATGCCAGGTGATGGCCTATCCGCGTCCTGCGGATATCGCGGCCGTGAAGGCGGATTCTTCGCTGACGATGCCGAGCGAAGTGGGCTTCAACCTGGGCATCCTCGGCTACAACACGACCAAAAAGCCGCTCGACAACGTGCAGGTGCGCCGTGCGTTGGACATGGCGATCAACAAGAAGGCGATCATCGAGTCGGTGTATCAGGGCGCCGGTCAGATTGCCACCAATCCGATGCCGCCCACCCAGTGGGGCTACAACAAGAGCTTGAAAGACGCGCCCTATGACATCCACAAGGCCAGGTCGCTGCTCAAGGAAGCCGGCTACCCCGATGGCTTCGATCTGACGCTGTGGGCCATGCCTGTGCAGCGTCCCTACAACCCGAACGCCCGGCTCATGGCCGAAATGCTGCAGTCCGACTGGGCGAAAATCGGCGTGAAGGTGAATATCGCCACTTTCGAGTGGGGCGAGTACATCCGCCGTGCCCACGCCGGTGAACACGAGGCGATCCTGATTGGCTGGACCGGCGACTACGGCGATCCGGATAACTGGCTCGGCGTGCTGCTCGGGTGCGATTCGGTGAAGGGCAGCAATTTCTCGAAGTGGTGCTACAAACCGTTCGACGACCTGATTACCGCGGCTCGCAGTACCACCGATCTGTCGCAACGCACCAAGGATTACATGGAGGCTCAGGTCATCTTCAAAGACCAGGTGCCGTTCACGCCAATTGCCCATTCCACCGTCTATCAACCGATCTCCAAAGAGGTGACCGGGTTCAAGATCGACCCGTTCGGCCCGACGCAATTCCTCGGTGTCGGCCTGAAATGAGCGGATATGGGCGCTTTTGCGCCCGTTTGTCGCGATCCGTCGCGTTCGGGACAGGCCGGGAGCCTATCAATCGCGCATTGGTGGGCCTGAATCTGTGCCTAACAAGTGTTTCCGATCGTCAACAGGGGAATTTCCTCCGCTTGTTGCTGCAAGCGATGCTCAAGTAAGATCGCGCTACGCCGGTGAAAGCCGGTTCCGAACCTGGAGGAAACATGAAGCAAAACAACCTGTTGCGCGCCGCGCGGATGACGACGCTCGTCGCAGCTACAGCGGCATCGATGGTGGGCGCGAGTATCGCGCGTGCCGAGATTCCGAATAAAACCCTGGTCTACTGCTCAGAAGGCAGTCCCGCGGGTTTCGATCCGGCCCAATACACCACGGGTACGGACTTCACAGCCAACACGTTCACCGTCTATAACCGCCTCGTCGAGTTCGAACGCGGCGGCACCAAGGTCGAACCGGGCCTCGCCGAAAGCTGGGATGTCTCGCCGGACGGCAAGACGTATACGTTCCACCTGCGCCACGGCGTCAAGTTCCAGACCACGGCGTACTTCAAGCCGACCCGCGAATTCAACGCGGACGACGTCGTGTTCACGTTCAACCGCATGCTCGATCCGACCACGCCGTTCAACAAGGCGTATCCGGCGCAGTTCCCGTATTTCACGGACATGGGCCTCGACAAGCTGATCGCGAAGGTCGAAAAAGTCGACGCGAACACCGTGCGCTTCACGCTGAAGGAAGTGAACGCCCCGTTCATCCAGAACATGGCAATGGAATTTGCGTCGATCCAGTCGGCCGAGTACGCGGATTCGCTGCTCAAGGCCGGCAAGGCCGCCGACCTCAACCAGAAGCCGGTGGGCACGGGCCCGTTCATCTTCCGCAGCTATACGAAAGATGCCACGATCCGTTTCGACGGCAATCCTGATTACTGGAAGCCGAACGACGTCAAGATTTCGAAACTGATCTTCGCGATCACGCCGGACGCCGGTGTGCGCGTGCAGAAGCTCAAGCGCGACGAATGCCAGGTGATGAGCTATCCGAAGCCGGCCGATATCGCGCCGTTGAAGACGGAAGCCAGCCTCTCGATGCCGTCGCAACCGGGTTTCAACCTTGGCTACCTGTCGTACAACGTCCTGCACAAGCCGCTCGACAAGGTCGAAGTGCGCGAGGCGCTCGACATGGCGATCAACAAGAAGGCGATCATCGATTCCGTCTACCAGGGCGCGGGCCAGTCGGCCACGAATCCGATGCCGCCGACCCAATGGTCGTACGACAAGAACCTGCCGAGCCAGAGCTACGATCCGGAAAAGGCCAAGGCGTTGCTCGCCAAGGCCGGTCTTTCGAGCGGTTTCGACATCACTTTGTGGGCGATGCCGGTGCAGCGTCCGTACAACCCGAACGCACGTCTGATGTCGGAAATGATCCAGGCCGACTGGGCCAAGATCGGCGTGCGCGCGAAGATCGTCACGTACGAATGGGGTGAGTACATCAAGCGCGCTCACGCAGGTGAAGACGACGCGATGCTGATTGGCTGGACCGGCGACAACGGCGATCCGGACAACTGGCTGGGCACGCTGCTCGGTTGCGAAGCGGTCAACGGCAACAACTTCGGCAAGTGGTGCTACAAGCCGTTCGACGATCTGATCCAGAAGGGCCGCACGACGATCGATCAGGGCGAGCGCACGAAGATCTACACGCAGGCCCAGCAGATCTTCGCGCAGCAACTGCCGTTCTCGCCGATCGCGCACTCGACGGTGTATCAGCCGGTGAGCAAGAAGGTCATCGATATGCGCATCGAGCCGCTCGGCTATGCGCGCTTCGACGGTGTTGGCGTGCAGTAAGACTGACGTAGTCCGTTTTTCGCACGGTTAGAAAACTGGTCGAAATGGTCCGGCGACCGGGGTGACAAGCCCTCGTCGCCGGTTGTGTTTTCCGTTCATCAAGACCATAGGGACGAACCATGTTCCGCTTCGTTTTGCGCCGCATTGGCATGGTGATACCGACTTTCATCGGCATCACGATCCTTGCGTTTGCGCTCATCCATCTGATACCCGGCGACCCCATCGAAGTGATGATGGGCGAACGCGGTGTCGATCCGGCGATGCACGTCGCCGCCATGCACCGGCTAGGCCTCGACGAGCCGCTGCCGCTGCAATACATCCACTATCTCGAGCGTTCGGTGCACGGCGACCTTGGGATGTCGATCATCACCAACACCAGCGTGATGGACGAGTTCCTCGCCCGCTTTCCGGCGACCGTCGAACTGTCGATCTGCGCGATGCTGTTCGCCCTGATCGTTGGCTTGCCGGCCGGCGTGTTCGCGGCCTTGAGGCGCGGCACGGTGGTCGATCACGGCGTGATGGGCACTGCGCTCACAGGCTATTCGATGCCGATCTTCTGGTGGGGCTTGATCCTCATCATGCTGTTCTCGGTGAAGCTCGGCTGGACGCCGGTGTCGGGTCGCATTGCGGTCGAATACGACATTCCGCACGTCACCGGTTTCATGCTGATCGACGCGTTGCTGCCAGGCAGCGACGAAGGCGCCTTCAGGTCGGCGCTGAGCCACCTGATTCTGCCGGCGATCGTGCTCGGCACGATTCCGCTCGCCGTGGTAGCGCGCATGACGCGCTCGTCGATGCTCGAAGTGCTGCGTGAAGACTACATCCGCACCGCGCGCGCCAAGGGCTTGCCGCCGGGACGCGTGATCGTCGTGCATGCCTTGCGCAATGCGCTGATTCCGGTGGTGACCGTGATCGGGTTGCAGGTCGGCACGCTGCTCGCCGGCGCGGTGCTGACCGAGACGCTGTTTTCCTGGCCGGGCATCGGCAAATGGCTGATCGACGCGATTAGCCGGCGCGACTACCCGGTCGTGCAGGGCGGTATCCTGTTGATTGCCACACTCGTGATCGTCGTGAACCTGATCGTCGATCTGTTGTACGGCGTGTTGAATCCGCGCATTCGCCATACGAGGTAAAAGGATCATGTACCCCCACGCTCACATTCGTTCACTGTCGCCCAAGGGAGTTCATGTCTCCCTTGAGGCGGCTCTGCGGGAGGCATGATGGCCGACATACAAAACACCGTCCCCACAGCCGTGACCCCGCCAAGCGGCCGGGCACTGGCGGCCCGCGAATTCTGGGCCAATTTCTCCCGTAACCGCGGCGCGGTCATCGCCGGCGTGATCGTGCTGCTGCTGATCTTCGTGGCGATCTTCGCGCCGGTGATCGCGCCGCACAGCCCGATCGAGCAATACCGCGACTACGTGAAGATTCCACCCGCGTGGCTCGACGGCGGCAACTGGAAGTTCGTCCTCGGCACCGACGAAGCGGGCCGCGACATGTTGTCCCGCCTGATGTACGGTGCGCGCCTGTCGTTCTGGATCGGTTTCGTTTCGGTGGTGCTGGCGCTCATTCCGGGCGTCGTGCTCGGTCTGATTGCCGCGTTCTTCGAAAAGTGGGCCGACACGCCGATCATGCGCATCATGGACGTGCTGCTCGCGCTGCCGTCGCTGCTGCTCGCGGTGGCGGTGGTGGCGATCATCGGCCCGGGGCTCTTCAATACGATGTTCGCGATTGCGATCGTCGCGTTGCCGGGTTACGTGCGTTTGTCCCGTGCCTCGGCGCTCGGCGAACTGCAGAAGGAATACGTGACGGCTTCGCGCGTGGCGGGCGCGGGCACCTTGCGGTTGATGTTCTCGCAAGTGCTGCCTAACTGCACCGCACCGCTGATCGTGCAGGCGACGCTCGGCTTTTCATCCGCCATTCTCGACGCGGCCGCGCTCGGCTTCCTCGGGCTCGGCGTGCAACCGCCGGCGGCGGAATGGGGTGCGATGCTCGCGTCGGCACGCGACTATATCGACAACGCATGGTGGATCGTGACGTTGCCGGGGCTCGCCATCGTGATCTCGGTGCTGGCGATCAACCTGCTCGGCGACGGGCTGCGCGATGCGCTCGATCCCAAACTGAAGCGGATGGCATAAATGGAACAATCCCCACGCTCATTTCATTCGCAGCCTCCCGAGGGGGCTGCTCAGTCCGCTGCGGGCGGCCGCGCGCGGGCTGACCAGAAGCTGCTGACCATCCGTAACCTGGCGGTGAACTTCAACGGCCTGCCGGCTGTAGATCGCATCAACCTGGACGTGGCGCCGGGCGAAGTCGTCGGCGTCGTCGGTGAATCGGGCTCTGGCAAAAGCGTGACGATGATGGCGCTGATGGGCCTGATCGACGCGCCGGGCAAAGTCAGCGCCGACGAGATCACCTTCGACGGCAAAGACCTGCTGAAGGCCTCGCCGAAGGAACGCCGCAAGATCATCGGCAAAGACATCGCGATGGTGTTTCAGGATGCCCTCACGAGTCTGAATCCGAGCTACACCGTCGGCTACCAGATCAAGGAAGTGCTGAAGCTGCACGAAGGCTTGCGCGGCGCCACGCTGCATCAGCGCGCGGTGGAACTGCTCGACCAGGTCGGCATTCCGGATGCCAAAAACCGCATCATGTCGTTCCCGCACCAGATGTCGGGCGGGATGAATCAGCGCGTGATGATCGCGATGGCGGTCGCCTGCAATCCGAAGCTGCTGATTGCCGACGAGCCCACTACCGCGCTCGACGTGACGATCCAGGCGCAGATCATGGAACTGCTGGTGAAGTTGCAGAAGGAACGCGGTATGGCGCTCGTGCTGATCTCGCACGATCTGGCCGTAGTGTCGGAAGTCGCGCAACGCGTCGCGGTGATGTACGCAGGCGAAGTGATCGAAACCAACCAGGTGCCGGATATCTTCGCCGCGCCGCATCATCCGTACACGGAAGCGCTGCTGGCGGCGATTCCCGAGCACAATGTCGGCGCCGTGCGTCTGGCGGCGTTGCCGGGTATGGTGCCAGGACGCGACGACCGCCCGAAGGGCTGTCTGTTCGCGCCGCGTTGCAAATACGTGGTGGACGACTGCACCAAGGCCCGGCCGGCGCTTGCGCCATTACAAGGTGGCGCGGACGTCCGCGCCGAGATCACCCGGGTTCGCTGCATCAAGCCGCTGAACCTGACCGGCGACGCGAACGTCCACACTCACGGAGGCGCACGATGAATGCAGTACCCGAAACGCGCCGCCAGACGGGGCCGGCGGGCGATCACGTGCTGGTGGCCGATCAGCTGGCGCGGCACTACTCGGTGCGCCGCGGCATGTTCGGCCATGGCACCGTGAAAGCGTTGAATGGCGTGTCGTTTTCGCTCGATCGCGGCAAGACGCTGGCGGTGGTGGGCGAATCCGGTTGCGGCAAGTCGACGCTCGCGCGTCAACTGACGATGATCGAAGGTCCGACGGCCGGCCGTCTGCTGATCGACGGTGAAGATGTGGCCGGCGCCGATCACGCGAAGATCGCGGCATTGCGCCGGCGCGTGCAGATGGTGTTCCAGAATCCGTTCGCCTCGCTCAATCCGCGCAAGACGGTCGAGCAGACGCTCGGCGAGCCGCTCGCCATCAACACGCAGATGAGCGCCGGCGAGCGCGCCGAGCGCATCGCGCAGATGATGCGCACTGTCGGCCTGCGTCCGGAGCACGCGAAACGCTATCCGCATATGTTCTCGGGCGGTCAGCGTCAGCGTGTGGCGATTGCGCGCGCGATGATTCTCGATCCGCAGATCGTGGTTGCCGACGAACCGGTGTCGGCACTCGACGTCTCGATCCAGGCGCAGATCCTGAACCTGTTCATGGATTTGCAGGAGCAGTTCAAGACCAGCTACGTGTTCATCTCGCACAACCTGTCGGTGGTGGAGCACATTGCCGACGACGTGATGGTGATGTACTTCGGCGGCGTGGTCGAACTGGGCGACAAGAAGCGCATCTTCACGAATCCGCGCCATCCGTACACGCGGGCGTTGATGTCGGCGACACCGTCGATCTTCGAGGCGGATCGCAGCATCAAGATCAAGCTGCAAGGCGAGATGCCGTCGCCGCTCAATCCGCCGTCGGGCTGCACGTTCCATCAGCGCTGCCCGTATGCCATCGAGCGCTGCCGCAGCGAGGAACCGAAGCTGCGTGAAGTGGACGGGCGTCAGGTGTCGTGCCACCGCGCCGAGGAGGTGGGGGAAGTGGATGCCTGAAGCGTTGGCGGCGCGTCGTCCTGCGCGCCGCCTGCGTGGAGGCGGCTGTCGCGCCGTTTGCGCGCGCCGCTGGCGGGCGTGCCTGCTGGCATGCAGCGCGCTCGCCTGCGTCTTGTCCGGTTCTGATTGGCCGGTTGCGACGGCTTACGCTGCGGGCGGGGTCGCCAATACGCCGGCGCAAAGCGGCCGGCCGGCGCTGCCATTGACCGCCGTGCCGGCTGCGCCTGGCGCGCCGAATACAGCGTCAGGCCAGCCGCGCGCCACCTTGCCTGGTTTCAATCCGCCGCCAGCCAGTTCGGGCAACACGGCGAGCGGTCCGGTGCGAACGCAACCGGCGCATATGCCGTTCTACGTCGCGACTCGCGGCACGACAACTCTCTACATTCTCGGCACGTTGCACGTCGGCGATCCCGCCGACTATCCATCGAACCAACCGTTTCGTCCGCCGATTCTGGCCGCGCTCGCGGCTTCGCCGATCCTGGCGCTGGAGTTGTCGCCGGATGACTTGCTGGTATCGCAGGACGATGTATCGAAATACGGCGTATGCCGCAGCGCCTGCCTGCAACAGTATTTGCCGGAAGCGCTATGGCACAAACTCGAAGTCCGTTTGCGCGACAACCCGGCGGCGCTCGACGAGATCAAGAGGATGCGGCCGTGGCTGGCTTCGCTGCTGGTCGAGACCTACGATTCCCTGAGCGCAGGATTGCAGACGGAATACGGCACGGAGGCGCAGTTGCAGAACGTCTATCTGCGCACGCGCGGCAAGATCGTCGGGCTGGAAACGCTGGGGGAGCAGATGCGCGCGTTCACGAGCCTCTCGTCCGCGCAGCAGCGTGAGATGCTGGCGCAGGACCTGGTGCAGACGCCCGCCGGCAACCTCGCGGATGTGCAGACCTTGCACCGGCTTTGGCAGGTGGGCGATGCGGACGCGATCGCCGCGTGGCAGTCGGCCAAATCCGAGGTGCTGGCGCGCAACAAGCAGGTGTCCGATTCGGTTGATAACCGGATTGTGTACGAGCGGAACCGGCGTTTCGTCACGCGCATGCTGGCGATTGCCGGGCCGAACAAGCCGGTGTTCGTGGCCGTCGGTGCATTGCACCTCGGCGGCCCGAAGGGCGTGCTGCAGTTACTGCGGCAGCACGGATTCGTGGTGGAGCCGGGGTGAGGATGGTTCGTGGCGCAACGCTTGCGCCACGTTTTCAACCACGGGCGCCCAGTCCCCCAGGGCCGCTTGCCTGAACAAACGGGCCGTGGGATACCACGGCGAATCGGTGCGATGTTCGAGCCAGCGCCAGTCCGAGTTGGCCGGCAGCATGACCCAGACCGGCTTGCCCAAGGCACCCGTCAGATGTGCAACGCCGGTGTCGACGGCAATCACCAGATCCAGATTCATCACGAGTGCGGCCGTGTCCGTGAAATCGTGCAGTTCGGCGGTGAAATCGCGCGGCAAGGCGTTGTCTGGCGCATCGGCCAGTTGCGCCTGGGACGGCCCTTTTTGCAGCGAGAACCACGCGACGTCGTCGAGACTCGCGAGCGGCGCGAGATCTTCGAAGCGCATCGACCGGTAACGGTCATTGCCGAAGGTCGGACTGCCGGCCCACACCAGGCCGATCTTGCGCCGTGAGCCGGCGGCCTTTTCTACGCGTCCGCGCCACAGGTCGAGTTTGGCTTCGTCGGCGAAAAGATAGGGCACGTTGGCAGGAATCGTCGACAGTTCGGTGCGCACGCACGACGGCACGCTCATCAGCGGCGCCCAGAAATCATAGCGACCCTCGGCTTGGCCGATGCGCCACGCGCGATGAACGCCAGGTACGCGCTGTGCGAGCGGCAGCAGGGGCTCGCGGACACACACGTCGACGGTCGCGCCGAGTTCCGCAAGCACGTGCGCGTAACGCAAAAACTGCATTTGATCGCCGAAGCCCTGATCGCCGACCAGCAGGATCGCGCGTCCTTCGAGCGGTTCGCCGTGCCATTCGGGGACGCCTTCAATCGCAATGGCCGCGTAATCGTGCGGGCGCCAGCGCTTCGCGAACTCCGCCCAGCCTTGCGTGTAGTCGCCACGCTTGAGGCGTGCCCAGGCGAGATTCTGGTGGGCGTCGACATACCCCGGGTCAAGTTCAAGCGCACGGCGATAGAACACTTCCTCTTCATCGACACGACCTTGCGCGCCTAACGAACCGCCCAGGCAAACCAGATTGGTCGGATTCGGCTTGAGTGCGACCGCGCGACGATAGTGCTGCTCGGCCTCGGCATACTCGCCCAGCTTGCCGACCGCGCTGCCCAGATTAATGTGCGCGTTGGCGAAAGCGGGCCGCAGTTCGATTGCACGCCGGAAGTGGGCGATGGCAGCCGCGCTGTCGCCTTTCGCCGTCAGCGCGTTGCCGGCATTGAAGTAGGCGTCCGCGGAGTGCGGATCGAGCGACAGCGCCTGCTCGTAGCAAGCGAGCGCCTCGTCGTGCCGCTCGAGTTTGGTGAGCGCGGTGCCCAGATTCAGATGCGCATCGACCAGCGAAGGATTGAGCCCCAGCGCCTGACGATACTGTTGCGCCGCGCCTTCCAGATCGCCGCGTGCCTGCAGGGTCACGCCGAGGTTGTTGCGCGCGTCGGCGAAATCCGGCTGCAGGTGCAACGCCTGGCCATAGCACTGGAGCGCTTCTTCATGACGTCCGAGCGCGGCGGCGACGAGACCGCGGTTGCTCCAGCAGACCGCGTCGGCCGGTTCGAGCAGGAGCGCGTGATCGAGCAGGTCGGCCGCGGCGGCGTGGTCGCGCCGCTGATGTTGCAGCACGCCGTAGTAGTGCAGCGCTTCTGTGTGAATGGGGTCGATCGCCAGCGCCTCCTGATAGAGCGGCGCGGCCTGTTCGAAGTGACCCGAGCGATGCGCGTGGAGCGCATTGGCGACGAGGGCCGCGAGGTAGGACGTTGAGGCGGGGTCGTGACGTGCGTCACCGGTGTGAGCATGCTGTTCCATGAGAACCTGCTTGAGAGCGCCTGCGCGCGCATGCTGCGTGCGCAGGCTGGTGGATGGAAATGACGTCCACCAGCTTAGGCCCGAGGCTTCCCCACTTCGATCAGACGCATCCTAATTAAGCGCGGCAGATCGTTGCGGCGGGTGCTCGCACGGTATCCGCGTATCGCAAAAAGACCTGTCAGGCCAGCCGCGCGCAATCCTCTACAGGAACATCAGGAAGTTCAGCAACAGGATATTCACGACCAGCAGTGAAAGCGCCGTGGGCACCTGCACCTTGATGACGGCGTTCTTGTCCGGCAGTTCGAGCAGCGCGACGGGCACCATGTTGAAGTTCGCCGCCATCGGCGTCATCAGCGTGCCGCAATAGCCCGAGAACATGCCGATCGCTACCATCACGGCGGGGTTGCCGTGGAATACGCCGACCAGGATCGGTACGCCCACGCCACCGGTCATCACGGGAAACGCCGCGAAGCCGTTACCCATGACCATCGTGAACACGGCCATGCCGATGCAGTACACGGCGACCGCGACAAACCGGTAGTCGAGATTGATGTAGGCGGTCGTCACGTGTGCGACCGCCTTGCCGACACCGGCGTCGGAGAACACGAGCCCGAGCATGCCGAGCATTTGCGGCAACACGGCGGCCCACGACAACGCATCGACGAGGCGGCGTGCTTCTTTCATCGACTGCCCGACCGTGTCGCGCGTCATCACGCAGGCCACGGCGAGGGCGATCACGCAGCCGATGCCGAAGCCGATCAGCGTGACGTTCTTTTGCTCGATAAGCGGTGTGCCGCCGAAGATCAGATGGCTTGCCGTCAACGTAATCGCGACGGTGACGAGCGGAATCGTCAGCGCGGGGATGAACAGTTTGTTGCCGAGGCGTTTGGCGCTCGCCTGGCGGGCTTCGAGCGACAACACCTTTGGCCTGGCCGCCGTCACGCCGCCGAATCCGGCGATCAGCGCCATCACGATCACCAGCACGCCGACCACCGAGGGCGGCAGCAGGTCGCCGATCAGGAAAATCAGTGCGTACAGAATCCAGAAACCGCCGGCGGTGAGACGGCGCGGATGGGTCCTGTCGGTGAGGATCATGCCGCCGACGATGAGCAGCACGACGCCGAGCAGCCAGAACAGATAGTTGATGGTCAGCGTCATGCCTCTTCTCCTGCGGCCGGGGTGGGTTGCGCAGCCGCGCTGGAGGCTGCGTTGCCGCGCAGTTCACGGTCGAGTTCGCGGTCGAGCAGATAAAGCCGGAAGCCGTGAATCAGGAGCGCGCAGATGGCCGTCGGGATGCCCCATACAGCGACGTGAATCGGCTCGATGTCGATGCCCGCTTCGCGCAGGAAGGTGGTCATCAGCACGATGGCGCCGAAGGCGACGAAGATGTCTTCGCCGAAGAACAGGCCCACGTTGTCAGTGGCCGCGGCGAAGGCACGCAAGCGGTAGCGCACGGCGTCGGTGAGCTTGCCGTAGCGGCTCTCGGCGGCGCCTTCGGCCATTGGCGCGATCAGCGGACGCACCATCTGCGGATGGCCGCCGAGGCCGGTCAGGCCGACCGCCGCGGTCAGCTCGCGCACCAGCAGATAGACGATCAGCAGACGCCCGGCGGTGGCGGCCTTGATACTGGCGATCCACGTCTGGGCCCGTTCGCGCAGGCCGTGCCGTTCCAGCAGACCGATGACGGCGAGCGGCAGCAGGATGATCAATGGAATATTGCGGGTCTTGATGAAGCCCGTGCCGATCGCGGCAAGGATTTTCTCAGGCGGAAAGTGCGCGGCCAGCGCGGTGACGACAGCGGCGGCGGCTACGATCAGCATCGGATTGAAGCGCAACACAAAGCCGATGATGATCACGGCCACGCCGATAAGCGGCCATAGATTGACTGCTGTCTGCATGTGGATCTCCGAACAGGGTTGCTAACCTTGCTACCGCCATGGGGCGTTCGCGACCGCGGCTGGCAAACGCCCCGCACGAGGCGGGGCGTTTGTCTGCTGTGTGACGGGGCGTGGCGCGCGATGCTGCGCGTCAGGCGCGCGCGCCGTTGGCGGCGTGTACTTCGATGCCGGCGCTTTCGAGCGCGGCGCGAATGCGGCGCGCAAACGCCAGCGCATGGGGACCGTCGCCGTGCAGACAGATGGTCTGCGCGTTGAGCGGCACCCAGTGGCCATCCACCGCTTGCACGCGTTGCTCGCGCACCATCGCGAGGGTGCGTTGGAGCACTTCTTCTTCGTCGTCGAGCAGCGCGCCGGGCTCCTTGCGCGGCACGAGCGAGCCGTCGGCGCGATAGCCGCGGTCGGCGAAGACCTCCTCGACGGCGATCAGGCCGGCTTCGCGGGCGGCCGTCACGAGGCCGCTGTTGGCAAGCGCGAACACGGCCACCGACGGATCGAAATCGTGCACCGCGGAGACGATCGCATCGGCGATCATCGGGTCGCGGGCCGCCTGGTTGTAGAGCGCGCCGTGCGGCTTGACGTGCGCGATACGCCCGCCCTCGGCCTGAGCGATCGCCGAGAGCGCGCCGAGCTGGTACAGCACGCCAGCGTAAATCTCGCTGGCGGGCAGGTCCATTTCCTTGCGGCCGAAATTCTCCGGGTCGTTGAAGCTCGGATGCGCGCCGATCGACACGCCCTTTTTGACGGCCCAGCGGACGCAATCGTGCATTGCATTAGCGCCGCCCGCGTGCCAGCCGCACGCAATATTGGCCGAGCTGACGAGGTCGAGTAGCGCCTCGTCGGATCCGCAGCCCTCGCCGAGATCGGCATTCAAATCGATTTCCATAATGTCCTCTACTTGCTCTTACAGCGCTGCGAGCGCCGGCTGGCGCGCACAGCGTTCCTCGTGCATCGCGATCGCGGCGTCGATCTGCCGCAGATACGCCCGTTCTTCAAGTAATGCCTGACGCGCCTCGCGGGGCGTGGTCGGGATGAAACGAATCGCCCCGTTCAGGCGCACCTGGGCCAGCTTCCAGAGATCGGCCTGGATGACCGCGCCGATCTTCGGATACCCGCCGGTGGTCTGCGCGTCGCTCAACAGCACGATGGGCTGGCCGTTCGGCGGCACCTGAATCGTGCCCGGCAACACCGCGTGCGACAGCAGATCGGTGCTGTGCGTGCGCTTGAGTTCCGTGCCGGCAAGCCGGTAGCCCATGCGATTGCTGTTCGGCGTGACGAGCCATTCGTCCGACCAGAACGCCTCCTGAGCGGTGGCCGGAAAATGCTCGTATTCGGCCCCCGGCAACACGCGGATAGGCACCGCCCAAGGCACACCGGACGGATGCCGGCCGCGGCGCAGCGGCTCGCGTACCAGCACGAACTTGCACCAGGCGGGCGCCTTCACGCCGAATTCGGGCGCTTGCGGACTGAAGCCGGAACCGGCACGCGCTGATGGCACGCCGACCGGCAGACGGTCGCCGTCGCGCAACGCCCGGCCGCCAAGCCCGCCGAACTGGCCGGCGAGGTCGGTGCTGCGTGAGCCGAGCATCGGCAACACGTCGATTCCGCCCGCGATGCACACATATCCGCGCATGCCGCGTTGGGCCGCTTGCAGTGTCAGTTCCTGGCCGGCCTTGACCGGCACACTCCACCATGCATAAACCGGCTTGCCGTCGAGCGTGGCGCCGAATTCGCTGCCGGTGATGGCGATCCGGGTAGCGCGCGGAAAGCGTAGCACGGTCGGCCCGAAGGTGATTTCGAGGCCGGCCGCGTCGGGCCGGTTGCCGACCAGGCGGTTGCCGACCTCGAACGAGAGCCGGTCGAGCGCGCCGGACATGGCCACGCCGAGGTGCCGGTAGCCGTGGCGGCCAAGATCCTGAACCGTGGTCAGAAGACCTGCACGAATCACGTCGATCATGCCGTTATCCCCGCGATGGTAAAGCGCACCCGGTCGCCCGGTTGCAGCAGGGTGGGCGGCAAGCGCGCGGGATCGAATAGCGGCACTGAGGTGCGGCCGATCAACTGCCAGCCGCCCGGCGAGGCGGCCGGATAAACCCCGGTCTGCTCGCCGCCGATACCCACCGAACCCGCCGGCACTTCGACACGCGGCGACGCGCGGCGCGGCGTGTGCAGCGTCTGAGCGAGGCCGCCCATGTACGCAAAGCCGGGTTGGAAGCCGAGAAAGAACACGATGTATTCGCCGGCCACATGGCGCTCGACGACCTCTTTCGCCGACAGCCCGGTGTGACTGGCGACGACGGCCAGATCCGGCCCGAACTCGCCGCCGTAGTGCACCGGAATCTCGACCTCGCGACCGCCGACCGCCGCTGTGGCACCGCTGTCCCAGGCCGCTTGCAGCAAGCTGGCGAGCGCCGCGCCATCTGCTTCCAGCGGATCGAACACGATGGTCAGGTTGTTCATGCCGGGCACGACCTCGACCACGTGCGGCCAGCCACGCGCGGCCTCGGCGGCGGCCCAGACGCGGCGCTGGCAATCGAGCGTGGCGGGTGCGGGCACCTCGCACACTAGCGCGGCATCGCCGAACTGGAAGATTCGTGGTTGCGTCATCGCTGCTTCAATCGGGTTGGATCGGAAACCTGGCCTGCATGGCGAGGGCGCGGCTCATAACGGGTTATCGGCACGAGAAGCGGTATCCATGATGGTTAGACTACATTATCAATAAAATATCGAGAATTTATCAATAAGCGTTTTTGCCAGGCACCCAGAAAGGGGCGCTCGTCGTACACTTCCAGCACCTTTATTCGTGCATTGAGAACCTCTGTCATGTCGCGTCAACCGACCAAAATCGTCTCCTCGGAACATCTTGTTTCTGAAACAAGCGCGGAGCTGTCGGAGTTGGAGTACGGCCTCATCATGGCCAGCAACGCCTTCAATCGCTGGATGGTGCGGTGCATGTCGGCGGCGGGCGAAAAGGACATGACCGCCATCGAGGTCTCGCTGCTGCATCACGTCAGCCATCGCGAGCGCCGCAAAAAGCTCGCCGATATCTGCTTCGTGCTGAACATCGAAGACACCCACGTTGCCACCTATGCGTTGAAGAAGCTGGTAGCTAGAGGGTATGTAAAAAGCGAAAAAACCGGCAAGGAAGTGTTCTTTTCGGCAACGCAATCCGGTCGCGATCTGTGTCTGCGGTACCGCGAGGTGCGCGAGAGCTGTCTTATCGCCACGCTCAAGGAGAGCGGTCTGACGAATCAGCAGATCGGCGAGGCCGCGCAGTTGATGCGCAACGCCTCCGGGCTGTACGACACGGCGGCTCGGGCGGCGGCTTCGCTGTAGGCCGGCACGCTGCGAGGCGGCCCGGTTTGCTGACGTTGCCGGTTTTGCTGGAGTCGTCAGGGATAGCAGGCTGCTTCGGTCACGATCATGTCGAGCGGGATGTCGTGGGCTTCGCGTTGCAGCGTGTCGCTGCGACAGGCTTCGCAGGCCACGCCGACGGTGATGGGTTTCGTCCCGCCGGGCCATGTCGCGAGCGTGCGATCGTAATAGCCGCCGCCGTAACCCAGCCGATAGCCATCGGCATCGAAGCCGACGCATGGCACGAACAGCAGGTCGGGTATCACCACCACTTCCACGGCTGGTTCGGGAATCTTGTGATGCCCAATTTTCATTGGTGTATCGGGCGCCCACGCGTGGAATTCCAGCGCTTCACCGCGCTGCCTGATGACGGGCAGACTGGCTTGCCGATGCGCGCCGACCGCGAGCCAGATGGCGATCGCCGCACGGGCGTCGAACTCGCCCGGCAGGGGCCAGTAAAAGCCGATGCACGCAGGTGCGTGAAGCTTTAATGCATCGAGCAGGCGGCGGCTCAGCGCCTCGCTCGCGGCCGGCCCGAGAGCCGCATGCAGACGTGTTTCCAGCAGCATTTTACGGAGCGCGTTTTTCGATTCCGGGATGGGGTTGCGTGCTATGCTTGGGTTCAATTCGCGCTCCAGAAACAACGATGTCAAAACGCCTCTTTCGAGTATATCGCGCGGCCGGTCTTGCGCTTGCCGCTGCGGCACTCGTCGCATGCAGCACAGCCTCCGCTGTCAAGCCTGTTCCGCTCTCGCAACTCTCCGGTGACGACCAGATTTTTGTGCAGCTCCGCGAGGCAGCGCGCAATAACGATCCCGCACGCGCAGCGCAACTGGCGGCGACGATTCCGGATTATCCGGCGCCAGGTTACGTGGAGTATTTCCAGCTCAAGCCGCAGTTGTTCGACTCGAGCGGGCATCCGCAAGTGAGTGTGCCGGACGCGCAGGTTCTGGCGTTCCTGCAGAAGTACGACGGCCTGGCGATTGCCGACCGGCTGCGCAACGACTATCTGGTGGTGCTCGGCTCGCGTCACGACTGGAACAATTTCGACCAGCAGTACGCGCGCTTCGTGCTCAACGACGACACGCAGGTCAAGTGCTACGCGCTCGAATCGCGCGCGGCCCACGGCGAAAACGTGGCGGACGCAGCTCGCGCGTTGCTGGTCGATCCGAAGTGGTACGGCGACGGTTGCGTCGACCTGATTACTGCGCTCGCCTTGAACCAGCAGTTCAACGCAGACGACGTGTGGCAGCAGATCCGCCTCGCCTACGAGCAGAATTACACCAACACCGGCAGCAAGCTGCTCGACGCGCTCGGCAACCAGCGCCCGGACCCGGTGCTGTTCGATCAGGCGGCGAGCACGCCGCCGCTGTTGTTGGCGCGTGGCGTCGGGCCCGATGCGCAGTCGCATCAACTGGCCTTGCTGGCGATCACGCGCATGGCGCGCAACGACCCGGCCATGGCGGCGGCCACCTTCGCTTCCGTGGCGCCGTCGCTGAACTCGCCTGAACGGGCCATCGGCTGGGGCACGATTGCCTATCAGGCTGCCGCCAAGCAGATGCCCACCGCCGTTGACTGGTACCGGCTCTCGGCGAATGCGCCATTGCTGTCGAACCCTGCGTACGAATGGCGCACTCGCAGCGCGCTGTTGTCGGGAGACTGGACGATGGTGCGCTGGACCATCGAGCAGATGCCGGCGGCTTTGCGCAGCCAGCCGTCGTGGGTCTACTGGCATGCCCGTGCGCTCAAGGAAGGCGGCAATGCGGCGCAGGCCAACCAGGAATTCGCCCAGATCGCCACGGGCTACAACTTCTACGGCCAGCTCGCCACGGAAGAACTGGGCCAGAAAATCACGGTCCCGCCGAAAACCATGGTGTCCGACGCCGAAGTGCAGCAAGCGGCCAACACGCCGGGTCTCGCGCTCGCGCAGCGCTTCTATCAGATGAACCTGCGGCTCGAAGGCAATCGTGAGTGGAACTGGCCGCTGCGCGCCATGACCGACCGGCAATTGCTGGCGGTGGCCGAGTACGCACGCCGCCTCGAACTGTATGACCGCACCGTCAATACGGCAGACCGCACGAGGACCGACCACGATTTCTCGTTGCGCTATCTGTCGCCGTTCCGCGATATCGTCGAGCGCGATGCGCAAAGCAACGGGCTCGACGTCGAGTGGGCATACGGGCTGATCCGCCAGGAATCGCGCTTCATCATGAATGCGCGTTCCGACGTCGGCGCGAGTGGGTTGATGCAGTTGATGCCGGGCACCGCGCAACTGGTGGCGAAGAAGATTGGTCTGGGTCCGATTTCCCGTGAGCAGATGAACGACATCAATACGAACATTCTGCTCGGCACCAACTATCTGTCGATGATCTACAATCAGTTCGACGGGTCTGCCGTGCTCGCCACCGCCGGCTATAACGCCGGTCCGGGCCGGCCGAAGGCATGGCGGGAAGGGCTGGCGCATCCGGTCGAGGGCGCCATCTTCGCGGAGACGATCCCGTTCAACGAGACTCGTGACTACGTCAAGAATGTGCTGTCCAACACGGTCTACTACGCGGCACTGTTCGAAGGCCGTCCGCAATCGCTGAAGGCGCGTCTGGGCTATATCGCGCCGTAAGCGTCGTGCCGCCGCGGGTCATGCGGCGGCACCTCACTCCAGCCGTTGCCGCGGCTTCCACCAGGGAGTCGGAAATGCGACATCAAGCCATTGCGGTCATCGGCGGTTCGGGTTTTATCGGCAGCCATCTCGTCAACGCGTTGGTCGAGCTTGGCAAAGACGTCCGCATCGCGACGCGCCGGCGCTACAACGCGCGTCATCTCACTCTTCTACCTATCGACGTGATCGAAACCGATGTGTTTGATCCGGTGCAACTCGCGCGCTTCGTCGAAAACGCTGATGCGGTCATCAACCTCGTCGGGACCTTGCATGGCGGACGCGGCACACCGTATGGTCCGGAGTTTGCAAAAAACCACGTCGAGCTGCCGACAAAAATCGTGGCCGCGTGCGAAGGCAAGGGCGTGCACCGGCTGATCCATGTCAGCGCGCTCGGCGCCGATTCGAATGGTCCCAGCATGTATTTGCGCTCCAAGGGCGACGGTGAAAAGGCGGTGCGTGCTTCCACGCTCGCCACGACGATCTTCCGGCCTTCAGTGGTGTTCGGCCCGGAAGACACATTCCTCAACCAGTTTGCGTTTTTGCAGCGCGTATTCCCCGTGATTCCGCTGGCGAGTCCGAACGCACAATTCCAGCCGGTGTTTGTCGGCGATGTCGCGAAAGCCATCGTCAACGTAGTCGATCTCGATGCCGCCAGCGGTCGCAGCTATGAACTGGGCGGCCCGAGCGTCTATACGCTGGAACAGCTGGTGAAGTACTGCGGCGACGCGATCGGGCGTCACGCGCGCATCATCCGGCTGCCGGATGCGCTGGCGCGGCTGCAGGCGCTGACCTTTGAAATGGTGCCTGGCGAACCGATCATCTCGCGCGATAATCTGGATTCGATGAAGGTGCCGAGCATACTGAGCGGGCCGCTTGCGCCCGAGCTGGGTCTGGAAGCCGCCAGCATCGAGACGATTGCGCCCGTGTATCTGACCGGCGCCTCGCCCCGCTCGCGCTTCAATGCGTTTCGTGCCAGCGCCGGTCGTTGAGTTCCCCGTTTCCACTTTCTTTGCGTACCACGTATGAAACTCGTTATTGGTGACAAAAACTATTCGTCATGGTCGATGCGTCCATGGGTGCTGATGAAGCACTTCGGCATTCCATTCGAGGAAGTATGTATCGAGATGTACGAAGCCGGCTCGAAGGCCGCGATGTTCGCGCATTCGCCCTCGGGCAAGGTGCCGAGTCTCTCCGCGGACGACGGCCTGGCAGTGTGGGATTCGCTGGCGATCGCCGAGACGCTCGCTGAGCGTTTTCCGCAGCACGCGCTGTGGCCGCGCGATCCCGTGGCGCGTGGGCACGCGCGCAGCATCAGCGCCGAGATGCATTCGGGCTTTGGCGAGATGCGCACGAACATGTGGATGAACATCCGCGCTTCGTTTGCGGGCAAGGGCGCGACGCCGGGTGCGCTGGCCGATATCGCGCGGATCGACGCCATCTGGAGCGAGTGCGTCGAGCAATATGGCGGCCCGTTTCTGTTCGGCGAGTTCAGCATTGCGGATGCGATGTATGCACCGGTCGTGATGCGCTTCAACACATGGGAACCGGCGTTGTCTGAAGCGGCGGCGGCATACGCCCGGCGGGTGACGGAATCGCCGGCCGTGCACGCGTGGATCGAGGACGCGCGGCGCGAACGCCACGCGATCGCCGTCTACGATACGTGCGCATGAATATCTACGTGGTGGGCGGGGCGATCCGCGACGCGTTGCTGGGTGTCCCGGTTCAGGACCGCGATTACGTGGTGGTGGGCGCGACGCCCGAGCAGATGGTGGCGCAAGGTTACCGTCCGGTGGGCAAGGATTTCCCGGTGTTTCTGCATCCGCAGACGCACGAGGAATATGCGCTGGCTCGCACCGAGCGCAAGACGGCGGCGGGCTATCACGGCTTCCAGTTTTTCTATGCGCCGGACGTGACGCTCGAAGAGGATCTGGCGCGGCGCGATCTCACAATCAACGCAATGGCGCGCCAGTTGCAACCGGACGGCTCGCTGAGCGGGCCGGTGATCGACCCGTTCAATGGTCAGGGCGATTTGCAGGCGCGCGTGTTCCGGCATGTCAGCGATGCATTCATCGAGGATCCCGTGCGGATCTTGCGCATTGCGCGGTTTGCCGCTCGCTTTACGGATTTCACGGTCGCGCCGCAGACGCTGGAACTGATGCACAAGATGGTGAGCGCGGGCGAGGTGGATGCGCTCGTGCCGGAGCGGGTGTGGCAGGAGTTGTCGCGCGGCTTGATGGAGACACGGCCTTCACGCATGTTCGAGGTATTGCGGGCGTGTGGCGCGCTTGAACGGATTTTGCCGGAGATCGAAGCGTTGTGGGGGGTACCGCAGCGGGCTGATTATCATCCGGAAGTGGATACCGGTGTGCATGTGATGATGGTGGTGGATCACGCCGCGGCGCGGGGGTACGCGTTGGCGGTGCGGTTTGCGGCGCTTACGCATGATCTGGGTAAGGCGACGACGCCGGAAGATGTGTTGCCGCGGCATATTGGGCACGAAGGGCGCAGTGTGGATTTGCTCAAGCCGTTGTGCGAGCGGTTGAGGGTACCGAATGAATGCCGGGATCTGGCGATCCTCGTTGCACGGGAGCATGGGAATATTCATCGGGTGATGGAAATGGGCGCCGCGGCCGTGGTTCGGCTGATCGAGCGGTGCGATGGCATCCGGAAACCTGCGCGGTTTGCCGAGGCTTTGCAGGCGTGTGAGGCTGATGCGCGTGGACGGCTAGGATTCGAGGC
Source organism: Paraburkholderia sp. GAS41 (assembly GCF_050436545.1). Lineage (NCBI taxonomy): Bacteria > Pseudomonadati > Pseudomonadota > Betaproteobacteria > Burkholderiales > Burkholderiaceae > Paraburkholderia > Paraburkholderia sp. GAS41. The sequence goes on along the minus strand of NZ_JBNDMK010000005.1, from coordinate 46,927 downwards.
CCGGGAGTATCCGCAGGCTGAACGGCTTCGAATCGCGCTTGTGGCTGCGCGGGCTGTGGATGCGGGGGCGGTGGCGGGTTCTCTTGCTGATAAGCCTTCGATGATTAAGGATGCAGTGCATCGGGAGAGGGTTCGGGGGGTGGGGTTGGCTTTTGGGGAGTAGTTGTTGTTTGCCTGCGGCGCTTTTGGTTGTTTGGTTGTTTGCTTATGGAGTTGGCCTTTCCTTGTTTTGTTATCGGTCTATTCGCTTCGCCCCTGTGCGGGGCAGCACTCACTTTCTTTGCCGCCGCAAAGAAAGTAAGCAAAGAAAGCGGGCTCAAACCGCCAGCGCTTAGTGAGCCATCTCTGTCCTTGATCCGGAAACGGCCCAAGACGAGACGTGTCATCGCACCGCGCACGTTCGTGACAAGGCAGTCATCCGTTCCAGCGTCGCGCTGCGCGCCCCGCTGTCGGGCACAACTCCTTCTGCACGGGCCTGTTCGTTGGCTCGGTCATTCGTCGCTCTTAGCACCGCACTTGCGCATGCCGCGCGCGGTTTGTTTAATTGTCTTGCGGGCACCCAGGGCATAAAATTTAAATCTGGATGCCTAATTAATGCACGGCGGTGCTTTGTATTTGACGTCGCGTTTAACCGAGAGGTGCCCACCGGGATATGCCCAACCGTTACGCACGCAGTGCGTAGGCGGGATGAATGAGTGCTGTGTCACCAGGGCAGAAGGTGCGAGGGCACGTCTCGTGTTGGGCCGTTTCCGCTAGCACACTTAGATGGCTCACTACCGGCTGGCGGTGTGAGCCCGCTTTCTTTGCTTACTTTCTTTGCGGCGGCAAAGAAAGTGAGTGCTGCCCCGCACAGGGGCGAAGCGAATAGACCGATAACAAAACAAGGAAAGGCCAACGCCGTAAGAGAACCACCAAAGCGCCGCAGGCAAAAAAAACCTACAAAACCTTCACTATCAACGACAAAACCATAGACAAAACCAACGTCGACATAAACGGAAACGGATACTCCTTCCCAAACAACCGCAAGGTCACATCCCCGGGCATGCGCCCAATCCCCAGTTTCCGTAGCCACGGCCAGCAGGACGACAAAATGGCCACGGCGATAAACGTAGTCAGCAACCACCGAATCATCGCGAACCCCTAACCGGAAATGAACCCACCAGAATCACAAGCAACACAACCATAATCAAAGACTAAACGTCCGGTCCCCGCTAGAAAACGCATCGAGCGTCTCCTCGATGCCCCGCGAAAATGCGATCACCTTGAACAGTTCACCCATCTCCGCCTCGGACAACAACTTCTGCACTGAATTGGCCGCCGGCAAAAACCGCCCCGTATCCGCCGGATCGATCTCGCCCAACACCTCGGTAATCCCCGCATTCAACAGAAATCGCGCCTGCGACGTATATCCCAGCAAATCCGCGCCCGTCTCGACCCCCGCCTCGGCAATGCCCGTAAACTCCACGTGCGCCGTAATGTCCTGCAATCCCGGATAAACAAACGGATCGCCATGCGCACGGTGCCGGTAATGGCACATCAACGTACCCTGCGCCCGTTGCGCGTGGTAATACTCGTGGCGCGGAAATCCATAGTCGATCAACAACGCCGCGCCCCGCGTCAACATCGTGCAGATCGTCCGCGTAAAGGCCCGCGCGGCTTCGTGCGTCTCCGTGACGTACTCGCCATCCACTTCGATTTCGGTTAGAAATTCCACGTCCTGCGGCAAACCGACTGGCCGGTCTGCAAACTCAAACTCACCCTCACGCAACGTCACGCCGCGCTCGTGCCAAACGCCGTCGGTATGAGCGAAGAGCCGCACCGGCATCGCGTCGAGGACTTCGTTGCCGATTATCACGCCTTCGAACTGCTGCGGCAGGGCATCCAGCCAGCGGACCCGCCCCGCGAGCGCGGGCGCGTCAGCCTCGATCGTCATGCGCTGGCGCTCACGTAGCTCTCCCGACAGATCCACGATCGAATAAGTATCGAATTGCGCGCCCAACGCATCCAGTGCCGTCAGCAAACCCGCCGCCAGCTTGCCGGTACCGGCGCCGAATTCCATCAGATGACGCGTGTCGCTCGCTTCCAGCGCCTGTGCGACGGGGCGGGCCAGCGTCGCGGCAAACAGCGGCGAGAGTTCCGGCGCGGTGACGAAGTCGCTGCCGTCCTCGGGCCGGCGGCCGAATTTGACCGATCCGCCGCCGTAATAGCCCAATCCCGGCGCGTATAGCGCGCGCTCCATATAGCGGTCGAACGGCAGCCAGCCGCCCGCTTGCGCGATCTCGGCGCGGATCTGTTCAGCCAGCGCCTCGGACTGCCCAAGCGCGGTTGGGCCGGGAGCAGGTAAACTGTCGGGTTGGTGAGCTTTCGGATTCATCCGTATATTGTAAATGACCGTCCCTTCCGATACTTCCGCAGTCCACGCCCGTGCGGCCGCCGTTGCGCGGGTCGTGCTGATCACCGGCGCCGCCCGGCGGATCGGCCGCGCCCTCGCGCTTGGGTTTGCCAGCCGGGGCTGGGACGTCGCCGTCCATTATGGGAACTCGAAGGCCGAAGCGGACGAAGTGGTCGCCGAAATCGCCGCGCTCGGTCGCCGGGCGGTCGCGCTGCAGGCGGATCTGGCCGTCGAGGCCGAGGTCGCCCGGCTCGTGCCGGACTGCACGGCGGCGCTGGGCCGGCCGGTATGTATCGTTAATAATGCCTCCCAGTTCGACGAAGATACCGCGCAGAACGTCAGCTACGCGCCTTTGCTAAGCCATATGGCCGCGAATCTCGGCGCGCCGCTCGTGCTCGCGCGTATGCTGTACGAGGTCACGCCGGAAGCCGCGCGCAGCGACGAAACGCAGCGCGCCGTCGTCGTGAACGTGCTGGACCAGAAGCTGTACAACATGAACCCGGATTACCTGTCCTACACGCTGTCCAAGGCGGCGTTGCAGACAGCCACCGTGGCGCTCGCCCAGGCACTGGCACCGAAGCTGCGCGTGGTCGGGCTCGCGCCCGGTCTGACGCTGCAGTCGGGCGATCAGACGCCGGAAGGTTTTGAAGCGGCGCACCGTGTCACTCCGCTCGGCCGTGCGTCGCGGCCCGAGGATATCGTCGCCGCCGCGCTGTATCTGGCCGAAGCGGCGGGCGTGACCGGGACGACGCTGGTCGTCGACGGTGGTCAGCACCTGGTGCCGTCCCCGCGCGACGTGATGTATTTGACGGGCGCCTGAAGGCGCGCGGCCCTGCGGGCCTTGCGCGTTGAAGCGTCCCCTTGCGTGCTCCGCACGCTTTTTTTGACTGGAACGACCATGTTTGCCGCTCTTTCGCACCCCCGGCTAGCCGATTGCCGCCGGCTTTTTCTGCGCAACTACGAAGTGCACATCAACATCGGCGTGCACGACTTCGAAAAGCGCGGTGAGCAGCGCGTCGTGATCAACGTCGAACTGTATGTGCCGCTCGCGCTGTCGACGCCCGTCGAGGACAAGCTGCGCGAAGTGGTCGATTACGACTTCATGCGTGCCACCATCGCACGCCGCGTCGAACGCGGTCACATTCATCTGCAGGAAACGCTGTGCGACGACCTGCTGACCGCGCTGCTCGAGCATCCGCACGTGCGCGCGGCCCGCGTGTCCACGGAAAAGCCGGATGTCTATCCGGACTGCGATGCGGTCGGTGTCGAAGTCTTCCGTGTCAAGGAGGATTGAGCCATGAACGCTCCTGAAATCCTGAACGCAGAGATGCCTCAAGCCGCTACGGATGAAGCGGCGGCAAACACGGCGGCAAGCACGGCGACGCACGCGGCGGGCGCCGAACGCACCGCCAAGCCCGCGCTCACGCGGCGCGAGCAGAAAGAGGCGTACGAGAACAACAAGCTCTTCAAGCGGCTCGCACGCCTCGTCGGCCAGGCAATCGGCGACTTCAACATGATCGAGGAAGGCGACAAGGTGATGGTGTGCCTGTCGGGCGGCAAAGACAGCTATGCCATGCTCGACGTGCTGATGCGCCTGCGCGAACGTGCGCCGATCCACTTCGATATCGTCGCAGTGAACCTCGACCAGAAGCAGCCGGGCTTTCCGGAGCATGTGCTGCCGGAATACCTGAAGCAACTGGACATCCCGTTCCACATCGAGAATCAGGACACCTACAGCATCGTCAAGCGGCTCGTGCCGGAAGGCAAGACCACCTGCTCGCTGTGTTCGCGGCTGCGGCGCGGCATCCTGTACCGCGTGGCGGGTGAGCTGGGCGCGACCAAGATCGCGCTCGGCCATCATCGCGACGACATTCTGCAGACGCTGCTGCTGAACCTGTTCTACGGCGGCAAGCTGAAGGGCATGCCACCGAAGCTGCAGTCGGACGACGGCAAGAACATCGTGATCCGGCCGCTCGCCTACGTGAAGGAGACCGATCTGGAAAAGTATGCAGCGCTGCGCGAATTCCCGATCATTCCGTGCAACCTGTGCGGCAGTCAGCCCAATCTGAAGCGCGCGGAAATGAAGGCGCTGATCCGCGATTGGGACAAGCGCTTCCCGGGTCGCGTCGAGAACATGTTCAACGCGCTGTCGAACATCGTGCCGTCGCATCTGATGGATCACAAACTGTTCCCGTTCGCCGGTCTGCGAGCGACGGGCGAAGCCGATCCACAGGGGGATATCGCCTTCGACGAAGAACCGTGTTCGACCGATTCCGGAGACGGTTTCGCGCTCAACGGCGCGAAACCGATTTCGATCGTTCAATTCGACGATCTATGAAGTGACGCGGATTCTTCCGCGTCTTCCATTTGCTCCCGGAAGCCCGCGCTCGCGGGTTTGCGCGGCGCCGACATGCGCCTCGGGTACGGGTTGGCTGTCATGAGACGCATGCTAGAATCGTCTGCTCCAAACTCGTCCCCTAGCCGACGCCATGAACATTGTGATTTTGGCGGCAGGCACCGGTAAGCGCATGCGTTCTGCGCTGCCAAAGGTGCTGCATCCCGTGGCTGGCCGGCCGCTCCTGTCTCACGTCATCGAAACTGCCCGTACGCTCAAGCCCACCCGCCTCGTGGTGGTGGTGGGCCACGGCGGCGAAGCCGTGCGCGCAGCGGTGGCCGCGCCCGATGTCCTGTTTGCCGTGCAGGAACAGCAGCTCGGCACCGGACATGCGGTGCAGCAGGCCTTGCCGCTGCTCGATCCCACGGTCTCGACACTGGTGCTGTACGGCGACGTACCGCTCACGCGCGCCAGCACGCTCAAGCGGCTGGTCGACAGCGCGGCGGAAGGTTGTTACGGCGTGCTTACCGTGACGCTCGACGATCCGTCGGGTTACGGGCGTATCGTGCGCGATCAGACCGGCTGTGTGGTGCGCATCGTCGAGCAGAAAGATGCGACGGCGGAACAGCTGCGTATCGCCGAGATCAACACCGGCATCGTCGTCACGCCGACAGCGCAACTCGGCATGTGGCTCGCCGCGCTGAAGAACGACAACGCGCAGGGCGAGTTCTATCTCACCGATGTGGTCGAGCGTGCGATCGAAGCGGGTTTCGAGGTGGTCAGCGCGCAACCGGACGAAGCGTGGGAAACCCTCGGCGTCAATAGCAAGCAGCAACTGGCCGAACTCGAGCGGATTCACCAGCACAACATCGCCGAGGCCTTGCTGGTCGCGGGCGTGACGCTGGCCGACCCGGCACGTATCGACGTGCGCGGCACGCTCGAATGTGGCCGTGACGTGTCGATCGACGTGAACTGCGTGTTCGAAGGAAAGGTCACGCTGGCGGACAACGTGACGATCGGGCCGAACTGCGTCATCCGCAATGCGACGCTCGGCGCGGGCACCCATGTCGAGGCGTTTACGCATATCGAAGGTGCTGAAATCGGTGCCAACGTCGGGCTTGGACCGTATGCCCGGTTGCGGCCCGGGGCGTCGTTGCAGGACGAGTCGCACGTCGGCAACTTCGTCGAAGTGAAGAATGCCGTAATCGGTCATGGCGCGAAGGCGGGTCACCTGACCTACATTGGCGACGCGGATATCGGCGCACGCGTGAACATCGGCGCGGGCACGATCACCTGCAATTACGACGGCGCCAACAAGCACCGCACGGTCATCGAAGACGATGTGTTTGTCGGCTCGGATACCCAGTTCGTGGCGCCGGTACGGGTCGGACGCGGTGTGACGATTGCCGCGGGCACGACGATCTGGAAAGACGTCGCAGAGAATGTACTGGTGCTCAACGACAAGACGCAGACGAGCAAGGCGGGCTTTGTGCGCCCGACCAAGAAGAAAAGCTGAAGGGCACGCGCGTGCAACCATGCACGCTCCGAGACCAAACCCCTGCAAAGGACCTCAAATCTATGTGCGGCATTGTTGGCGCGGTTGCGCAACGTAATATCGTTCCCGTCCTGATCGAAGGACTGCGTCGCCTCGAATATCGCGGCTACGATTCATGCGGCGTCGCCCTGCTGGCCAATGGCGAACCGGTGCGGGCGCGCAGCGTCGCCCGCGTGGCGGATCTGGACGACCAGGTGCGCGAGAGCCACCTTGGCGGCGTCACCGGCATCGCCCATACGCGCTGGGCCACGCACGGCGCGCCCGTCACCGACAACGCGCACCCGATTTTCTCGCGTAACGCGCTGGCGCTCGTTCACAACGGCATCATTGAAAATTACGAGACGCTGCGCGAGATGCTGCGCGGCAAGGGCTATGAGTTCGTCTCGCAGACCGACACGGAAGTGATCGCGCATCTGGTGCATAGCCTGTATCAGGGCGACCTGTTCACCGCGGTACGCGCGGCCGTTCAGCAATTGCACGGGGCGTATGCCATCGCCGTGCTGCATAAGGATCAGCCGCACACGGTGGTGGGCGCGCGGCAAGGTTCGCCGCTGGTCGTGGGTCTCGGCGAAGGCGAGAATTTTCTCGCCTCGGATGCGCTGGCGCTCGCTGGCAGTACTGAACGTTTCATCTTCCTCGAAGAAGGGGACGTGTGCGAACTGACGCGCGAAGGCGTGCGGATCGCGGATCGCGACGGCCACGACGCGCAGCGTGAAGCGCGTCAGGTGGCGGCGTACGGCGGCGCGGTCGAACTGGGCCCGTATCGCCACTTCATGCAGAAGGAAATCTTCGAGCAGCCGCGCGCGATCACCGACACGATTCCGCAAACCGAAACCTTCGACGCCACGTTGTTCGGCGAGGGCGCGGACAAGGTGTTTGCCGGCATCGACAGCCTGCTGATTCTGGCTTGCGGCACCAGCTATTACTCGGGGCTGACGGCAAAGTACTGGCTGGAGTCGATCGCAAAGATTCCGACCCAGGTCGAGATTGCCAGCGAGTATCGCTATCGCGAGTCGGTGCCGAATCCGAAGGCGCTGGTGGTGGTGATTTCGCAGTCGGGCGAGACCGCGGATACGCTCGCGGCGTTGAAGCATGCGCAGTCGCTTGGGCATCAGCACACGCTGGCCGTGTGCAACGTCGGCTCGAGTGCAATGGTGCGGCAGACCGAATTCTCGTTCCTGACGCACGCGGGCCGCGAGATCGGCGTGGCGTCGACCAAGGCGTTCACGACGCAACTGGTCGCGCTGTTCACGCTGGCGGTGACGCTCGGCAAACTGCGCGGCCATGTGAGCGCGACGCAGGAAACGGATTACATCAAGCAGTTGCGGCACTTGCCAGCCGCGCTCAACAGCGTGCTGGCGCTCGAGCCGCAAATCATTGCGTGGTCCGAAGAGTTTTCACGCAAGGAAAATGCGCTGTTCCTCGGACGGGGTCTGCATTATCCGATCGCGCTGGAAGGGGCCTTGAAGCTCAAGGAAATCTCTTATATCCACGCTGAGGCTTATCCGGCGGGTGAGTTGAAGCACGGGCCGCTGGCGCTCGTGACGGAGGCCATGCCGGTGGTGACCGTGGCGCCGAACGATACGCTGCTCGAAAAACTGAAGTCGAATATTCAGGAAGTGCGCGCGCGGGGCGGTCAGCTTTATGTGTTTGCGGATGCGGATACGAAGATCGTCAGCGAAGAAGGGCTGCATGTGATCCGGATGCCTGAGCATTATGGGTCGCTGTCGCCGATTCTTCACGTCGTACCGCTGCAGTTGCTGGCGTATCACACGGCGTGCGCGCGCGGGACGGATGTGGACAAGCCGCGCAATCTGGCTAAGTCGGTAACAGTCGAGTAAGTGGGGGGTGGAGGCGGTGACTAAAAATTTGTCGCGGCCTCCACACGCGCAAATCTATCCGTGGGCCCACTCAAACCTATTTCACGGATAGCCTGAATCAACGCGGCGCTCCGCTTGCTCGGATTGCCGCAAAAACCACGCATTCCAGCATTAATGCAATCTCATCGAACGGTGTTCGGATGGGATCACGCATTGCGGAAAAATCCCCACCCTCATTGATTCTGGATCAGCAGGCGAAGCGGGGCGAGCGGGCCGACCGGCAACAGGTCGTAGGTCATGAGCCCGTCCGCCACGAGTGGCAGCGCATCCAGCGTCGCTCTCGCCTGCTCGACCGACTCCACGTTCATCAGAAAGATCGGGCCGGCCTTCTCACGAAACCAGAATTGCTCGACCTTGCCCTCAAGATAAAGCTTGAGTGTGGCCGGAACCTCGTTCGGCATGTGCTGCTGGAGCTTATCGGGCGTGAGGGTCGATTGTGCGGATGCGATGGCAAAGACTTTCATGAGGGATCTCCTTGGGTCGAACTTCATTGCGGTGTGCAACGGAGCTCACTGTAGCCGTCGGAGACAAAAAGCTGTATCGTCGTAAATGACAACTTTAGAGTCATTTACGCCATGCGCATTGCCATCCTCGCACTCGAAGGACTGTTCGATACAGGGCTCACCGTCCTGCTCGATGCGTTCTCGCTCGCCAATAAATTTTCCGCCGGACAAATGGGCGGAGCGCCTCATTTCGATGTGTCGATCGTCGGGGTGCGCAAGAAGGTCCGCTCCGCACAAGGGCTGACCATCCCCGTGCAAGCCGTGACAGCGGGCCCGAAGCCCGATTGGGTCGTGGTCGCGGCACTGAGTACCGGAGCACCGGAGCAACTGATCGCTTCGCTTGAACGAGCGGATGTGATGCAAGCCAAGGCGCAATTACTGAAATGGCATGCTGAAGGCGCGCAGATCGCAGCGTCCTGTATCGGTACGTTCCTCGTGGCGGAAACCGGACTTCTCGATCATCGGGAATCCACTACGACCTGGTGGCTCGGTCCGCTATTTCGGCAGCGTTACCCCAACGTATTGCTCGATGAATCACGCATGCTGGTGCCAACGGAGATAGGTGTGACGGCGGGTGCAGCGATGGGGCATCTCGATCTCGCCCTCTGGCTGATCCGCAGAGCCAGTCCCGAACTAGCCGCGCTCGTCTCACGCTATCTGCTCGCGGATATACGCTCTTCGCAAGCGCCGTACATCATCCCCAATCATCTGGCGCAGGCTGATCCGCTCATTCTTCGCTTCGAAAAATGGGCGCGTGATCATCTGAAGGCTGGATTTTCGCTGCAGGAAGCCGCCAGCGCGCTGGCCACGAGCGCGCGTTCATTGCAACGGCGCTGTCAGGAGGTGCTCGGCAAGTCGCCGCTTGCCTATTTCCAGGACCTGCGTGTCGAACGCGCGCAGTCGCTGCTGCATGGCAGCGGTCTCGATCTGGATGCCATCGCGGCCGAGGTGGGCTATGTCGACGGAGCAACCTTGCGTACGCTCTTGCGCCAACGGCTGGGAAGAGGCGTGCGTGATCTGCGCGCCGATCTGCGCTGACGGTCGCGGCAATCTACTCGGGGGCGAATACCACCGCGCCAACCCCGTCGATGTGCGTGAAGCTGCGGAAAAAACGGTACGTCTGGTCGCCGACGGTGATCCGGTTTGCGCCGGAAAGCGTGAGTTCGAGGATTTCGTCGGCCACGCTTGTCGCAACGGTTCCTTGTGCCGTCAGATCGTTTTCTTCCGAAGACGGATCGCCGACGTAGACCGAACAGACATTGGTGCCGTGGCGCATCATGACGAGGCACTTGCCTTTGTCGAGCGAGCGTTCGAGATACTCGGCGAGCGTTCGCAACGATTCCGGGGGCTGTTCGTGCGCGGGGTAAGTCAGATCTGATGCGGTATCCATGGTGTCGTCCCCGTAAGAAGGTGTGCTCGTAAAACGAAGCTTGTCGCGAAGGGAGTCATGGCTTCACTATCGGCGCGCAGCGCCGCTCATGTCAACCGGCGCGCGAAACGCCTCGTCGGGCCAGCACATTCAGAGTGCTTCGTGACAAAGCACCATCATTCTCTGCACCATCGTGCTGGCGCCGTTCAGTTCCATCTCATTGGTGAAAAGTGCGTTCACGCTGGATAGCCGGACCGCAACGCCCGCATCGAGCAAATCTTGACTGGCAATCTTCAACGCAAGCTGACCAATCAGTACGCGGTCGAGCCAGTGCATCTTCAGGCGATTTTTCTTGAGCCACTGACGGCAACATTCCACCACGTGATCGACGCGCCACTCCTGAGTCAAGGCATACGACGCCGCCGCAATCGCGACAAGGAAACACAGCAAGTCGGGGCGCGCACTGTCGGGTTCGGTAAATTCAGGTTTGTTCATGGATATCAACCTGCCTGCTATCGTTGCTCAACACCGCACGTATGGGCGTGAGCCTGAGAATCAACATTAGTGCACCTTCGACGGTTCACGTGAAATAACGTTCATGCGCGGTCGGACCCTGTCCACCGCGAGCCGGCCGGTGCGTCAAATGCGCAAGTCTAAACGTGCTTGCGCGATCTTGCGGATTCCGTTGCGCAGCACCTGTTTTATAAGGGCGACAGTAACGCCGCGTTACCGATCTCGTACGGCTGTTGCACCCGTCGCCCGGGACGTCTCTTATACTGCGAGCCGCTATCCATTATCCGGCGCCGAAGTGCGGTCCTCCTGCAGGCAGACTTTCTGCGCCAATCCACACACGAGTCACTTACACATGAAAGCAAGTCGCATCAGCTTTGCCCTCTTGAGCGCCGCGTTGGCGTTCGCCTCGATCGGTACGGCCAACGCAGCCGGTTGCATCAAGGGCGCGGTGGTCGGCGGGGTCGCCGGTCATTACGCAGGACATCATGCCGTGGTGGGCGCAGTAGGCGGTTGCCTCGTCGGACGGCACCTTGCCAAACAGCACGCGCAAGAACAGGCCCAGCAGCAGGCGGCCTTGCATCAGCCGGTACAGCCGCATTAACTTGCGCGGCTCGTCACGCTCGTTTGATCCTTCGAGTTCGGTGCGTTTGGCCTATCCGCCATTGCACCGGGCCGGCGTGCATTTTGACTATGTTCTGACAAATCCGTGCCTTGTTTTTGAGCAGGGATATAATGCGGGTCTTCTCCTCTCGAACGGTATCCGCTCATGAGCCGCTTTCTCTGCCTGATCCTGCTGTCGTTGGGCCTGGTGCAGATCGCAGCGGCCGATGAGAACGACCACGACCGGATCTCGGACTATCTGACGCAGAAGTTCGGTGTGGCCCGGGCGAAAGCCGCACAGATCTCGGATGCCGTTCAGACTGCGGCGGCGAAATACTCGCTGCCTCCGGCGCTCCTGCTGGCGATTATTTCGATCGAATCGCGCTTCAAGGAAAAGGCCAAGGGTCCGCGCGGCGCGACCGGGCTGATGCAGGTGGTGCCGGCCGCTCATCGCGGCCTTCTGCGCAACGTCAAAGATCTCACCGAACCGGACGCCAACATCGAAGCGGGCTCCGCCATTTTGCACGGCTACATGCAATCCGCCGGTGGCGATCTGAATCAGGCCCTGAAGAGCTATGGCGGCTCGCTTGCTTACGCGCAACAAGTGAGCTTGCGGATCGAGACGTTTGCGCCGGTCGTGGCGAGGCCGGACAATGCATCCTCGCCTGCCGCGCAACAGGCCGCCTGCGACGCGCATGCAACCGACGATTGCGCAGCGCCCGCAAGCGGTGCGCGCTCGTTTTACATTCCATCGGCGAGCGCGGTGGCAGGCGCGGGCTCGCTCGGTTTGTCGGCCGCGGCACCGGCGTCGGCGCCCTGAGCGCGGCGCGTCATCCAACCGGCTGCGTGCCTCGGCCAGGCCGGCGTGCGCCACGCTGACGAAATCCTTGCAAAGCTCCTTGTTTCAACACGTTACGTCGTCTGCGAGTTGTTGCTCGCACCGCCTGGCAACCGCTCTACAATGCATGCCATTCGACGTTAAGTAGTCTGCTTCCCTGAATCATGCGCACCTCATTTTCCAAAGCCACCGCAGCGTCGCTGCTCGGATTGCTCGTGCTGGCCGCCTGTTCGAGCGCGCCACAACCGAAGTTTCAGCAGGAACAGTTCGATACGGGCGCCAGCCCATTCGCGCGCAATTTCAACGCAAGCACCAGCGACGCCTGCGAAGCCGCCCGCCGCGCGCTGCTGAGCCAGGGTTACATGACGACGCTGACGCACGCGGATACGGTCGACGGTTCGAAGAATTTCCAGCCCACGGGTGATTCGCACATCGTGGTGGAATTTCACGTGGTCTGCACGCCGGGTGAAGAGACCGCCGATACGAGCATCGTCTACGTGAACGCCGTGCAGAACGGCTTTGCGCTGAAGAAGAGCGATACCTCGGCGAGCGTCGGCCTGAGTGTGCTCGGTTCGTTGTCGCTGCCGATCCGCTCGAATAGCGACGCCATGGTGAAAATCTCCAGCGAGACGATTCCGTCGGGCACGTTCTACGACCGTTTCTTTTCGCTGGTGAACCATTATCTGCAGACTGTCGTGCGCACCACGCCGGTCAAACCGAGCGATATCGTGAGCACGCCGCTTCCGGTTCCCATCACGGTTCCGGCCGTGTCGCCTGTGCCCGTGGCGCCAGCCCCGATGCTGGCAACCACGCCCATACTGGCGCCGCCCTCGAGCGCGCCAGGCGTGCGGCTCCCGACGCTTCTCACACCCACCGCGCCCGAAGTGTTGGGTCGGCCAGACCTACCGCAGCCTGCCAGCGCTGCCGGCGTGACACAATAACAGCGGGCGGCGGTGCTCTGCCGCCGCCTCCCGCGCCAGCATCAAGGCTTCGTACAAAGGCTGTTCCGCATGGCCTCCCCGGCTGGCACGAGGTATGCGCTTAGAGGCATACGTCAATCACCTTAAAGTTATCCGCCAGCACGCCGTTTAACTGTTGTCGGGCCGATGCGCTCTTGTGACGCTACGCTGTTCGGTGATCCGCTGTTTCCATCCAGCGTATTGCGGTCGGCAGCGCACATACTGCACTGCGCCAGAGCGCGCACATTGGAATCGGACGGAGCGGGCAGCCAATACGCACGACTTCAACCGCAACTGTTGCTATTTAGTCAAAAACTACACAGCAGTGCGTCGTCCAGGCATAAAGTTAAAGTGATTTGTGAAGTTACTGGTGCAGTGCGGGGGTGTGCGATGAAACGCAGAACAGCACGACAGCTTGTCCGTCTCCTTTCAGACATCAGACATTCTGCCCATTGCAGTACGTTGAGGGCCGCGGCGACCATGCGCGCCATGGAACTGGCAGAGGACGAGGCCGACGAGGCGTCCAGCTCGGAAAGCGCCGACGACGCGCGCGAGCTGCTTCAGGGCGAACGCACGTGGAGAGGGTCATGAGAGCCGCCAGCGAGCATTCCTTGCGTTTTCTCGTCGAAAAATGGCTCGCTCCGGGGCCGTCCATGCCCGTTCGCGTAACCGAATTCAGTCGCACCCGTACCAGTGGCCGACGCTACGTGCGAGTTGAAACGGCGCTCGCGGCGGGAGCCCGAAGCCTGTTTTTCTTCAGACATGACGACGGTTGCTGGTGCGTGTTTCCGCCCACCGCGGACACCCACAATATGGCGAATGAGACCGTAGGCGCGCAACTGGCAATGGCCGTCTGCGAGTAGCCAGAACGGGAAAAAAGTACCTGTCTCCCGAAAAATACATATGGCGTCATATGGGATGACAAACCCCCAACGCTGCGTAATACTCCCCGCGGGGAGCCGCCAGGCCATGTCGCCCTGTCTGCTTCGCCACGCTGTTCTCATTCATTCACACTGATACAGTCGTTCAGGTTTGGGGATTAATACATGAAAAAAGTCATTGCCTCGCTAGCAACTGCAGTTCTCGCGCTCGTCTCCGTTCAAGCTTTCGCACAGGCATCCGACGCAGCAGCGCCGGCCGCAGCCAGCACCGCGAAGCCGGCCAAGCACCACAAGAAGCTGAAGACGCATGGCAAACGTGCCGCCGTGTCGGAAGCTGCATCGGCTGCCGGTACGAACGACAAGGGTACGCCGAACTAAGCTGCCAATTTCGTCTCTCGCGCGAGCCTCGCCGGTTCGCGTCCGCAGTCAACCGTCAGGCTGGCGCGGGCTTCCGGACCGTTCGAGGATCGCAGGAAAAAGGCCAGAGCATCGCGCTCTGGCCTTTTTTCATGGAAGCGCCTTGCCCGCAGTGAGTCGGCACGGCCGACTGCAAAAGTGCGGGAGCGGAAGACGGGAATCAGCAACGGGTACCGATCCCGGTGGATCCGTTGACCGGCGGGATACTACGACGCGTCTGCAGCGAGGCCGCGCTTGATGACTTCGGTCAGCAGGCCGGTCATGCCATCCGGATGCGCCGCAGCCTGCGTCTGCAGTTGCGCAACGAGATCCGCGTTGAGCTTGCAGGCGAACGGCACGAGTCCTTGCGCCTGATCGAGTTTGCGTTGTTCGCGACGGTCGAGCACCGGCGCGGCAGCGGAGGCTTTGCCAAAGCGGTCGGCGGTTGCCAGCTTCATGGAGTTGGTCAGTTTCAGGGCCTTGTTCTTCTCAAGGTCGGTTTTTTTCATCGCCATTCGGAATGCCTCTGCGTGATAGGTAATCCCGCATTGTACGCATCGCGCCGCCTGACCATTCAGGGATGGGGTCCGGGCGCCTGAAACAGCGCTTCGACAGGCGCCGCGCGCTGGCCCGCCACGCTGTCCATCAAGGCGCGCATGCGTTGCCAATGGGTGCCTTCCCAGAACACCCGGCGACACACGTCGCAGGTGACGAACGCGGTGTGACGCTCGAGTACGCCTTCAGGCGCACGGCCGATCACCTCGTCCCTCGCAATGCGCCGCAGCGGCGCGTTGCAGGTCAGGCACAAGCGAAACGGGCGCGCGCTGCCGGCCAGATCCAGCCGGTCGAAAATCTCGCGTAACTGCGCCTTGGGTTTGAGCGTGCGCACATAGCAGCCGTGGGTGATGGTGCGGCGTTTGAGCAACTCGCGGTCGCGCGTGAGCACGATACGGTGTTCAGCGGCGGCCAGCACTTCGATGTCGGCGTCGGGGTAGTGGTTGTCGTACAGCGTGTCGAAGCCCGCGAGCCGCAGCAGTTGCGCAAGGCCGCCGAGATGGGCGTCGGCGATGAAGCGCATCACCCGCAAGGGACGCTCGCGGACGCGCAGCAACGGCTGGATATCGAGCGCCTCGAACTTGGGATACACCGCCACGCGGTCGCCGTCCGCCAGTTGCCGCTCGAAGCCGACCGACTCGCCGTTCACGAGGATCAGTTCAACTTCCGTGTGCGGCACGCCGAGCGCCTCGATCATGTGCTTGGCGGTCGCGGCGTGCGCGCAGACACAACTGAACGCGCGCCGGCGCAGCGGCCGGGCGAGAAAATCGTTCAGCTCCTCATAGAAGCGGAATGTCGCGGTGACCATCGTGTCAGTATGGCACCGTGTTCGGTGGCGCGCTTACTGCGCATGTCACGCGGCTATGCTTTACTTGCGGTTTCATTGAAGATTGGAGCGAGAGATGGACATCGGTTTTATCGGTCTTGGCGAGATGGGCGTCGCTATGGTTCAAAACATGTTGAAAGCGGGCCACACGGTTCGGGTCTGGAACCGTTCGCCGCAGCGCGCCGAGGTGCTGGCCGCGGCCGGCGCCAGCGTGGTGGGGTCGCCTGCCGAAGCGTTCACCGGTGACGCGGTGTTTTCCATGCTGGCCGACGACACGGCGTTGCGCGCGGTGATCGACGCGCCGTTGCTGGAACACGCGCCGCGCGGGCTGATTCACGTCAACATGGCGACGATTTCCGTCGCGCTGGCCGAGGAGCTGGCCCATGCGCATGCGCTGCGCGGGCTGCACTACGTGGCCGCGCCGGTGATGGGGCGTCCGGATGTGGCGGCGGCGGCCAAGCTGACCATTGTCGCCGGCGGCCCGGCGGAGGCGATCGACCGCGTCCAGCCCGTGTTCGACGCGATTGGCCAGAAGACCTGGCGCATCGGTTCGCTGCCGCAACAGGCGAATGTCATGAAGCTGGCGGCCAATTTCATGCTCGGCGCGGCGGTCGAAGCGCTCGGTGAGGCGTCGAGCCTCGTCGCGGCGCACGGCGTCGCGATGCAGGATTTTCTTGATGTGATCACGGCGGGTCCATTCCCGGGGCCGGTCTATCAGGGCTACGGCAAGATGATTGCGGAGCGGCGCTACGAACCGGCGCTGTTCAAGGCCCGGCTGGGTTTAAAGGACGTGCGCCTCGCGCTGGCGGCCGCCGATGCGGTTTCGACGCCGATGCCGGTGGCGAGCGTCGTGCGCGATAGTCTGATCGAAGCGATTGCGCACGGCGACGGGGAGAAAGACTTCGCGGTGCTGGGACAGGTGTCGGCGCGCCGCGCCGGGCGTTGAGGTGATGCGCGGCGGGGCAGCGATGCCCGCCGGCCGCACGGGAGGGTGTGGGCGGGCATAATGCATGTCCCGCTATTGCTCCGCGTATCGATTATGAACCTGCATACCTGGTGGCTGTTCCTGGCTACCGTCTTCGTCGTTTCGGCCATTCCCGGTCCCAATATGTTGCTCGTCATGACGCACGGCGCGCAGCACGGTCTGCGCCGTTCGAGCGCGACGATGGCCGGTTGCCTGTCGGCGCTGGTGCTGATGCTGTCGGTATCGGCGGCTGGGCTGGGCGTGTTCCTCGAAGCATGGCCGGCCATGTTCAACGCGCTGCGGATGATCGGCGCCGCGTATCTGATCTATCTCGGCGTCAAATCGTGGCGTGCGCCGGCCGACGAGACGGCAGTGCAGGCTGCCGGCGAACTCACCGGAAAACCGGCACGTTCGCGTTTTGCGTTGTTTCGTAACGGCTTCCTGGTTGCCGGCAGCAACCCCAAGGCCATCCTGTTCGCCGCAGCCTTGCTGCCGCAATTCATTGACGCCGGCCGGCCGACGCTGCCGCAGTTCGGCGTACTGGTCGCCACCTTCGCCGTGATCGAGGTCAGCTGGTATCTGGTTTATGCCGGGTTCGGCACCCGGATCGGCTCCACCCTGAAGAGCCGTAACGTCGCGAAGGCATTCAATCGCCTGACGGGCGGGGTGTTCGTGGGCTTCGGCGCGATGATGGCGCTGGTACGCCATTAGCGATCTCGAGAGGCGCGTGCGGCCGTCGCTTTTACCGCTGGACGAAAATAAATGCACTCCGGGCTAGAATTCAAGCGTTGTTAAGACGCAACACCGAGGGTCTACCCTAATTATGATGTTGCGCCGCACCAAGCCATTTGATAGTATTCGTTCTGTCTCCTCCATGTCTCCAACGATATGGATTCAGCCCGCCCACATAGGCGGGCTTTTTTTTGCCCCGATTTTGCCGAACATTGCCGCCGCCCAGCGCAAGAGCGGCGCCATCGCGTATTAGAACCGATACGACACCGCGAGGAAGGAAATGATCGGATCGGCCTTCAGTTCCGCCTTGCTCACCGCGAGTTCCGTGCCGTCGGCGGCTTTGACGATCACTGAGGAGGTGGTCTTCAGCGGGATATACGTGACGGACGCCACCACCCCCCATCGATCCGTGATGTTGTACTCCGCACCGGCGTTGAACACCGGTTGCCAGGAGGATGACGCCTTGGCGCTCACCTGGGTGGTGCCCGGTTTGCCGGCACCGGCGGCCAGCACCGAGCCGAGATTGTTCTGCGTCGACGTGACGAAGTTCGGATTCAACTGGATGTCGGAAAACCAGTTGTACGACACCCCGAGACCCACGAACGGGCGGAATTTCGCGGTTGGATTGTTGAAGTAGTACTGCAGGATCGCCGCCGGGCTCCATTGGCGCACGCTCTTGATGATCGGATTAACCGACGGATCCCCTATGTTCTGGCTGCCGAGTGCACCTGCCGGGCCCGGTGGCTGGATCGTGCCGTGACCGTAGACCTTGAACTTCGGCGGCACGCCCGCGACCGACGTCAGCGCAATGTGGTCGGTCAGGAAGTGGCTGAATACGAGACCGGCGGTATCCGCATTGTTGGTCGAGAGTCCCGTGCCGGCCGAGGTGAACGAATTCGGCAGGCGCAGCGGCGTGTTGATCGGTGTCGGCGCGACGCTGGTGGTCAGCGGCGTGCTCGATTGCTGCGGCGCGACGTGAAACCAGCCAAGCACGGCGAGGTTGTCGCCCGCCTGCTGGGCGTGGACGGCAGGCGACAGGCACGTGGCCAGCGCCACGATAGCTATTCTTTTCATGATGTTCCTCCTGAGCGGGCGTGCCTGCTGCGCGTGGCGGCGGGGTTCGATTCCCGCCTGGCCGTCGCGCTCTGGTCAGACCCCGGCCGCAGCGGATGCTGCAGCCGGAGAGCGGTTGCCTCGTTGCGTCGTGACTGGATTCGCTGCGTCCATTACTGGACGAACGCGCCGATCGTGAAGTAGGGCGATGCGGGCGTCGTCAGATCCAGGAAGCCGAACACGCCACCGGTGAAGATCATCTTTCCGGTCGGAGTCGTGCCCGTCGATGCGCCCACGTGGGTCGTCGTCACCTCGCCTGGCACGGCTTCGGTGAAGTCCAGATTCAGCGCTGTCGCGAGCGACGCCTGCGATGCGTTGAACGGATCGAGCAGGGTCGCCTGGGTGCCTTCGAGCGCCGTCGTGCGGTAGTCGAACTGGCTGTCCACGCCGATGTACTCACCGTTCTGCGTGTTGACCGCGATCGTCGACTGCGGCGCCAGAATCGAAATGCCCGACTCGTCGTCGGCTTCGAGCGCGGCCGGATTGGCGACGCCGGTGCGAATCAGGATCGGCACCAGCTGGCCGCGCAATTTGCCAACGATCATGAAGCCCTTGGCGACCGGGGTCGTGGCGAGTGTCGCTTTGGCCTGACCCTGGAAGTTGTCAGTTTCAAACGCGCCGCTGCCGTCCGCGGATTGCACGAGGTTGGTGCCAGGCTGCTGACACTTGCCGGCGTTGATACCGGAGTTGTCGCACTCGGTCCAGGTGCCGTCAGCGTTGATCGTGATCTTCGTGTCTACCGAAACCGGCAGGAAGCTCTGCGACGGAATCTGGTGATAGCCGAGCTGGTTATAGGTGCCGGCCACGTTAGCGATATTCGTTTCAATCGACGAGAAACCGATGAACGGGTAGTACGGGAACGTGGTGGCGGGCACGGCGCCCACGCCGAGCACGCCGCCGAACTGGATCTGCGCGCCGGGGATCGTGCCGCCCGCGACGCCTTCGCCGATGAACACACGCGCCGGGCGGGTCGGGTCGAGGCTCGCGCCGTTCAACTGAAACGCACACTGGTTGAGCTTGGCGGTCGGCAGTCCGGTTTCCTGGGTCAACGTGCCGCTCACGGTCTGGCCCGCGCGGGTGGGGGTGACGGTTCCTGTCGTGGCTGGAACCGGCGATTCGACATAGGTGATCTGCCAGGTCATCTTGGTGGTGTCGAGCTGCAGTTTCGCGAGTTCGCCGTCGCCGCCGCCGCCGGTGTAGACCGTGTTGTAGTCAAGCGTGGTGGGACACAGGGCTGCTACAACCGGCGCCGGCGAATTGCCGCCACCGCCGCATGCCGTCACCAGCGGCGCTGTGATAGCCAGCGCCGCGAGGAATTTCCATTTCATACCGCCCCCTTCAGAATGTTCTCGGTGTGGATGGCCAACTGCCGGTCCGGCCATCCCTCGATCTAGTCGTTTTTGCTTACTTGTTGACCTGTGCGCCGATGCCGAAGTACGGGCTCTGCGATGCACCTGAAATGGTCGATGTCGTCGCCACGCCGTTGTTCTCCTCACCCTGGATGAGGATGGCGTACAGGCCGCCGCCGGCGATCGCGTAGCCCGTCGCGGAGCCGCCGCCGGTCGTCTGGGCGGTCACGCCGACCAGTCCCGGGGTTCCGGAGAGACCGTAGGTGAGGCTGAAGCCGTCTTCGGCGCTCGAGGTTCCCGGATTGACGAAGGTGCCGGTGGCGCCGTTGATCAGGGTGGCGGTGTAATCGAAGTTGGAATCCGCGCCGACATAGCCGCCGTCGAAACCGCCCGAGGCGAGCGCGGTGGCGGGAGCGAGCATGGCGATGCCGGACTCGTCGTCGACCTGCAGCGCGCCGGTGTTGACGTAGCCGGTGCGCACCACCAGCGGGATGGTGGCGCCGTTGAGCTGGCCGAGAATCATGTGCGCCGTGCCGTAGTTGCCGGTGCGCAAGGGGCCGGGACTGCCGGTGCTTGGCACGATTTGCGGCGGGCTGGTGCTGTCGAAATAGCCGTTGCTGTCGAGCGTGAGCGCCTGGCCGGTCGACAGGCAGCCGCCCGCGTTAGGCGACGTGCAGTTGCCGCTGGCATCGAATGTTTCGATCGAGTTGGTGCCCACGGTCTCGTAATTGGCGGTCGGCGAGAGGTGATACAGCAGGCCGTTGTAGGTGCCGGGGAGCTTGGTGATGTCCGTGGAGGTGCTCGCGAAAGCGAGGAACGGATAGAAGTCGAAGTGCCGGTCGTTGACGGCACCAATGCCGGCCACGACACCACTGAACTGCACCGTCGCGCCCGGAATGCCGCCACCCGCCACGCCGAGGCCGATGAAGATCGTGGGCGGATTGGCGGAATTGAAGTCCGACGTGGTGTTGTAGGTGCCGTTGGGTCCTGAACCGCTACCCGGCGTCAGCACGAACGCGCAGCGTATCTGCTCGGCGGTCGGCAGGCTGCCTGCCGGCGGATGCACAACCGCGCCGCTGATCTTCACGCCCGCGCGGGTCGGCGAGACCGTGCCGCTTGCGAGCGGAATGGGGGATTCGAGCCACGACAGCGTGTACGTCATCGCCGTGGCGTTGATGTTCAGGCTCACGACTTCACCGCTGCCGGCGCCACCGAGATACGTGGTGTTGCCGATCGCCGCAGTCGCCGGACATAGCGAAGCCACGGTGCCCTGGGCTGGCGCACCTTGTCCGGTGCAAGTCGCTCCGGAACATTGCGGCGCGCTGACCGCACTCGGATTACCGGGACTACTGCCACCGCAAGCAATTAACAGTGGCGTGGTGATAAGGGCCAATGCGAGGCCTCTATTTATAGCATCCCACATGATGCCGTCTCCCTTTCATGTAATTGTGCGAAGTAATTTCGCTGCACGCCTGAGGGCTGTCAATTGACTGAACCGTCTAAAAATAGCGATTCAAACAGCCGCGAAAACGCGCGACTCTTGCTGCCACGAGGTTGGCGAGCCTTTTAAACAGAAAATGATTTTTCGGCTGTTTGAGCGGGCACGTTGCTTTGCCGCACACGCTTATCCGTCAAGCCTCTGCGCAAAATGGCTCTATCATCTTAGAACGACCGTTCGCTAAAAAATCGGGTGTTTCCCCAGGCGGAAAACTGTGCGGATCCGGTGGTGATAGCGCACGATTTACCGATTATAAAGATGACGGTGAACGCAGGTTTTAAAGTAACTGGGGCTAATACCAATCAGGTATTTGAAGTGGAATTTTTAAAACGGGGATTTGAAACGGAATAAAACAAAAAGCCGGTTCGTGAGAACCGGCTTTTAAGTTAATTGACAGCCAAAGCGCTGCCGGGCGAAAGGAAGTCAGCGCTTCAGGCCGCTGTCTTCGGCCGCGCCGATTGCCAGGTTCATGCACTGGATGGCGGCGCCCGATGCGCCCTTGCCCAGATTGTCGAGCCGCGCGACGGTCACGAAGCGCTCTTCGTTGCCGAACACGAACAGGTCAACGCGGTTGGTGTCGTTGTTCGCCTGTACGTCGAAGAAGCCGCCGTCGAGATTGGCCTCGGCATCGAACGGAGCGACGCGCACGAAAGCTTCACCCGCGTAGTATTCGGCGAACAGCGCGAGAACGTCTTGCGGTGTGGTCTTTTTTGCCAGCTGGCTCGGCGAGAAGTAGGTGGTGACGGACAGACCCTTGTAGAAGTCGCCGACGATCGGCGTGAACACCGGCGCCGATTTCAGTCCGGTGTGGGCCGCCATTTCCGGCAAATGCTTGTGCGTCAGACCCAGCGCGTAGGGGCGCGGGCTTTTCAGTTTGTCGTTGCCGCCGGCCTCGTAGTCCGCAATCATCTTCTTGCCGCCACCGCTGTAGCCGGTAATCGAATAGCTGTGCGCTGCGAATTCGGGCGCGACCACGCCGGCTTCGACGAGCGGACGCATGGCCAGCACGAACGCCGAAGCATGGCAGCCCGGTACGGCAATGCGCCGCGCGGTGCGCAGGCGCTCGCGTTGCGAGCGGGCCAGCTCCGGCAAGCCGTAAGCCCAGTCCGCGCTGGTACGAAACGCCGTGCTCGCGTCGATCAGCACGGTGTGGTCATTCGCGACCAGCGAGGCCGACTCGCGCGAGGCCACATCCGGCAGGCACAGGAACGTGACGTCCGACGCATTGATGAGACGACGGCGTTCCTCGATGTCCTTGCGCTTCGCCTCTTCGATACGCAGGATCTCTACGTCGGCGCGTTGCGACAGGTATTCGAAAATCTTCAGGCCGGTCGTACCTTCCTGTCCGTCGACAAAAACTTTCGTGCTCATCTCAATCTCACTGGCTTACGGGAATACGGGGGCGCCGGAATGCGCCGGAACGTCATTTTAAGACCGGATGGCGTCGCGCGTGCGCAAACATCGTCGAAAAGAGACGTTGCGCCGTGGAAATGACATTGAGATGACGGTTTTATACGGCAGATGCCATCCGTTGGCGGCGGGTTGGCAGCGCGTAGCCGGGCAGCGGCCGTTCCGGTGCGCCATCACGGCCGCGCTGCGGGCATTAGCGCCCGTAGTTGACCACCATGTGCGCGCTGCCGAGCGTGGCGGTGCCGATTTCATGATCGAACATCAGCGCCGGCCGGCCCTGGGCGAGGCGAAGGTCGGTGGTGTTGAGCGCGTAGACCGTCACCATGTAGCGATGCGGTTTGCCCGCCGGCGGGCACGGACCGCCATAGCCGTCGATGTCGAAGTCGTTGCGCGCCTCGACGGCGCCGATCTTCTTCACGTAACCCGAGGCGCTCGCGTTTTCGGGCAAATGATCGATCGTGGCAGGGATCTGCGCTACCGCCCAGTGCCACCAGCCGGGGCCAGGCGCATCGGGGTCGAAGATGGTGATCGCGAAACTCCGGGTGCCTTGCGGCGCGTCGTGCCACGAGAGTTGCGGTGAGCGGTTGGCGCCCTTGCAGTCGTCCTGGTCGAAAACCTGCGCGGCGTTGACGCTGCCGCCATCGCGCAGGCTTGTGCTGGTCAGCGTGAAGGGACCCTCGGCGAGCGCCCGCGGTCCGTGCGCGACGGCGAGCGCCAGAGTGAGCATCGCAACGGCAAATGACGATGGGCGTGAGCGGGGCGAAGCAAGCGAAACGACCAGGCAACGCGAGCGCATTGTGCCGATTCTCCATTCAGGGGTCGTGAACGATCATCCTCTCGCTTATTATTGTCCCTATTTTGTGTCCCGCGGTCGAATCGTGGCTAATTTGGTTTTGTCGGCCGCCTGACGGAATATTCTGACGGGCCGAGGCGGGCTGAAATCAGCTATAGTCGGGCGAATGCACGCGTGGGCTGGGGCGCGAGCAAGATCACAGTTTCCAAACCTAGAACCTAGAATTCAAGAATGATGCATGGCTGAGGCTTCGGCGAGCGTGTTATCAGGCGAAGGGATAGCAATGCCAGATCCACTCAGGGTCGTCGTGGCCGATGACCATCCGGTGATTTTGTTCGGTGCGGAGCATGCTCTGCTCAAGTTTCCTGGCATACAGGTGGTTGCGCGCGCACGCCAGTCAACGGAACTCATCAAGGTGTTGCAGACCGTCCCTTGCGACGTGCTGGTCACCGACCTGGCCATGCCCGGCGGACATTTCGGCGACGGTTTGCCACTCATCGGCTACTTGCGTCGCAATTTCCCCACTCTGCCGATCGTCGTATTGACGATGCTGGAGAATGCGGCGTTGCTCAAGCGG
This sequence comes from Paraburkholderia sp. GAS41, assembly GCF_050436545.1. Lineage (NCBI taxonomy): Bacteria > Pseudomonadati > Pseudomonadota > Betaproteobacteria > Burkholderiales > Burkholderiaceae > Paraburkholderia > Paraburkholderia sp. GAS41. The sequence continues at coordinate 22,889 of NZ_JBNDMK010000005.1, read as the reverse complement.
CTGAGCGAGCTTGGCGTTACATCGGTCGTCAACAAATCGGACGACCTCAGTCATATCGGACTCGCGGTTCAGCATGTCAGCCGCAATCTCGAATACATGAGTCCGTCGGTCAAGGCGTCGCTCGAAACGCTACGCATGAATGCGGGTGGCAAGAGCGACGAAGTGATGCTGTCGAAGCGCGAACTCGAAGTGGTGCGGCTGTTCGTGTCCGGCATGACCATCAAGGAAATCTCGGAGCAGTTGAACCGCAGTATCAAGACCATCAGCACGCAGAAGAACACCGCCATGCGCAAGCTGGGCATCGACCGCGATTCTGAACTGTTTCAATACGCGCAAAGCAATGGGCTATTAAATCTGTCGTCGCATTCAGCGGGAGAGAGTGGCGAGGCGCCTTGATGCGGCTTCAGCCACTTCGGCCGGTTTCTGGTTGCCTGTGCGTGACAGATGAAAAAGGGCTGCCTGTCGATAAGACAGGCAGCCCTTTTTGACATCAGCCTTCTCGACTGACACCGGACTGCTCGTGGCAGTGCCGGTTCAGCTCACGGAACCGGCTTACTGCGGCGATGCGGTCGCGCCGCCATGCGCTGCGGACCATTCGGCCGGCGCGTGCAGGAATTTCTCGACTTCGTCGAGCGTCTTCGTGTCGAAGTAGCTGTTTTCCTTGGCGACGCGCAGCACGTCCCACCACGTGGCAAGCGCGTGCAGTTCGACGTCGATGTCTTTCAGCACCGACACGCTTTCCTTGAAGATGTTGTAGTGGAACAGCACGAAGCAGTGATTCACCGTGGCACCGGCCGTGCGCAGCGCGTTGATGAAGTTGATCTTGCTGCGGCTGTCGGTGGTCAGATCCTCCACCAGCAGGACGCGCTGGCCTTCCGTCAGCAGGCCTTCGATCTGCGCGTTACGGCCAAAACCCTTCGGCTTCTTGCGCACGTATTGCATCGGCACCATCAGGCGGTCGGAGAGCCATGCCGCGAACGGGATGCCGGCGGTTTCGCCGCCGGCGACCGCGTCGATCTGCTCGTAGCCGACGTCGCGCAGGATGGTGGCTTCGGCCATTTCCATCAGGCCGCGGCGCACGCGCGGATACGAAATCAACTTGCGGCAGTCGATATACACCGGGCTCGCCCAGCCGGACGTGAAGATGTACGGTTTTTCCGCGTTGAAGTGAACTGCTTGCACTTCCAGCAGCATCTTGGCGGTCGTGTCGGAGATCGTCTGGCGATCGAAGCCTGTCATGGGCGGATCCTTGGGTGAGAGCGGGGAGGGCGCGGGCGCAGGGCCCGGTGGCGCAGCAAGCGGGAGATTCCGCGCCTGATGGGCGGAACACGCGGCCGGCTAGTGGAGTGCAGGCCGGTTTTGCTGCGCGCGTAGCCGCGTATTTTACCCGATTCGGACACTTCCGAGCAGGCTGTCGTGCGTGAAAACCCGTAATGACGGATCGGGCGGCGGGGGGATGGGGCGGCCGCGCCGCCACACAACCGACCGGAAGCCCCACCTCTGGATCTCGGCGCGGCATCCTTTTTGGCTTGCTTGTGACCCGAGCGGGCGCCGATTACACTCACGCGAATTTTCCGGGGCGGCCGGCGCCGACATCGTCGCCGCAGCCGCGCCCTACGGGATGCTTTCGATGACCACCGCCTCAGATTCCACGATCTCCCGCAAGTCCGCGCAACCCGGCTATGCCGGCCGCGCTCTGCTTGCGGCGGTGCTCGGCTACGCGATGGACGGTTTCGATCTGCTGATTCTCGGCTTCATGCTGCCGGTGATCGCCGCCGACCTGCACCTCTCGTCCGCACAGGCGGGCTCGCTCGTGACCTGGACGCTGATCGGCGCGGTTGCCGGCGGAATCGTCTTCGGTGTGTTGAGCGACTACTTCGGCCGGGTGCGCATGCTCACCTGGACCATCCTGATCTTCGCGGTGTTTACCGGCCTGTGCGCGCTGGCGCAGGGCTATACGGACCTGCTCGCTTACCGCACGATTGCAGGCCTCGGACTCGGCGGCGAGTTCGGGATCGGCATGACGCTGGTCGCCGAGGCGTGGCCGGCATCGCAGCGGGCGCGCGTGTCGTCGTATGTGGGGTTGGGCTGGCAACTGGGCGTGCTGGCCGCCGCGTTGCTGACGCCGCTGCTCCTGCCCGTGATCGGCTGGCGCGGCATGTTCGCACTGGGGCTCGCGCCCGCGGTGGTGTCGTTCATCGTGCGGCGGCGCGTCGAGGAGCCGGCGCTATTTGTCGAGCGCGCGGAGCACGCCCATCAGGCCAGGCGCGCCGGCAGCGGCAGCGCCGCACGAAAGTCGCCGCTCAGGCGCCTTGTTGCGGACGCCAGTACGACGCGCGCCAGTATCGGCGTGGCGATTCTCTGTTCGGTTCAGAACTTCGGCTACTACGGCCTGATGATCTGGCTACCCAGCTATCTGTCGAAGACCTTCGGCTATTCGCTCACGAAATCCGGTTTGTGGACTTCCGTGACAGTCCTCGGCATGGCGCTCGGTATCTGGCTGTTCGGCGTCGCGGCTGACCGTTTCGGCCGCAAGCCGACCTTCCTGTTCTATCAGGTGGGCGCAGTCGTGATGGTGTTCGTCTATGCACACCTGAGTACGCCGTTTGCGCTGCTGATCGGCGGCGCGGTGATGGGCGTGTTCGTCAACGGCATGATCGGCGGTTACGGTGCGCTGATTTCCGAGCTGTACCCGACCGAGGCACGGGCCACCGCGCAAAATGTCCTGTTCAACATCGGGCGGGCAGTCGGTGGATTTGGACCGGTCGCGGTCGGCGCGCTGGCCGCGCGGTACTCGTTCGGCGCGGCGCTCGGGCTGCTCGCCGCGATCTACCTGCTCGACATTCTGGCAACGCTTTTTCTGATCCCCGAACGTCGCGGCGCCGCCCTCGACTGACTGCCACCCTTCACCCTTCTTCGAACTGCAGGTGCACGACGCAATGTCCGTCGTGCAATGACGCGCCGCAGCATCGTCAGTCACTGTTTCACCCATGGTTAGCGGCACTAAACGCTACGCGAAATGGCACATGCGGGGTGTACACTGAGTCCCCCGCGAATGCTCTGCACCGTCTTGCCAACCGCTCAGGTTCGACGCTGCGCCTAACCGGCGCAAGCGAAAACCGCTGCTGTCGACTACCCATGCGATTCATGCAAGCGAGGCGCACGGTGTGACGAGCCGGGCCCATTACTCACGTCTCGCAGGCCAAAAAATGGACGAACAACTGAAGCAAAGCGCTCTCGCGTATCACCAGAATCCGAAGCCCGGCAAGATTTCGGTCACGCCGACCAAGCCTCTGTCGAACCAGCTTGACCTGTCGCTCGCGTATTCGCCGGGTGTCGCCGCAGCCTGCATGGCGATCTTCGACGAACCGCTCGACGCGCAAAAATACACCTCGCGCGGCAATCTCGTGGGCGTCATTACGAACGGCACGGCGGTGCTCGGTCTGGGCAATATCGGTCCGTTGGCCGCCAAGCCGGTCATGGAAGGCAAGGGGTGTCTGTTCAAGAAGTTCGCCGGGATCGACGTGTTCGATATCGAACTGGCCGAAACGGATCCAGACAAGCTGGTCGAAGCCATTGCGATGCTCGAGCCGACACTGGGCGGCATCAACCTGGAAGACATCAAGGCGCCGGAATGCTTCTACATCGAGAAGAAGCTGCGCGAGCGCATGAAGATTCCGGTCTTCCACGATGACCAGCACGGCACCGCGATCATCGCTTCGGCGGCCATCCTGAATGGCCTGAAGGTGGTCGGCAAGAAGCTCGAAGAAGTGACGCTCGTCTGTTCGGGCGCGGGTGCCGCGGCGATTGCCTGTCTGGACCTGCTGGTGCACCTGGGGCTCTCGAAGAAGAACGTGCTCGTCGCCGATTCGAAGGGCGTGATCTACGAAGGCCGCGGCAACCTGGATCCGTCGAAGGAACGCTACGCGGCGAACACCGACGCGCGCACGCTCGCCGACGCCATTCGCGGCGCCGACGTGTTCCTCGGCTGTTCGAGCGCCGGGGTGCTGAAGCCGGAGATGGTCGTGGAGATGGGTACGCAGCCGCTGATCCTCGCTCTGGCCAACCCGGAGCCGGAAATTCGCCCGGAAGAAGCAAAGAAAGTGCGCCCGGACGCGATCATCGCCACGGGCCGTTCGGACTATCCGAACCAGGTGAACAACGTGCTGTGCTTCCCCTTCATTTTCCGCGGCGCGCTCGACGTGGGCGCGACGACCATCACGGAAGAGATGAAGCTTGCCTGCGTTCGCGCAATCGCGGAACTCGCCGAGGAAACCGATCAGGGCGACGAAGTGGCGAAGGCCTACGAAGGCCACACGCTTGAATTTGGCCCGGACTACCTGATCCCGAAGCCGTTCGACCCGCGCCTGATCATCAAGATCGCGCCGGCCGTCGCGCAGGCCGCGATGGATTCGGGCGTGGCGACCCGCCCGATCAAGGACATGGACGCGTACCGCGAGGAACTCGCCACGACCGTCTACCGGACCGGCATGGTGATGCGTCCGGTGTTCGCCGCGGCGAAGTCGGCGCCGGCGCGCATCGTGTTTGCGGAAGGTGAAGACGACCGCGTGCTGCGTGCGGCGCAGTTCGTTCTGCTGGAAAAGATTGCGAAGCCGATCCTCATCGGACGACCGGCGGTGATCGACATGCGCCTGAAGAAGATGGGTTCAAAGCTCAAATGCGGCGTGGACTTCGAGATTGTCGATCCGGAAGACGACCCGCGTTATCAGAAGTGCTGGCAGGCATATCACGAGATTGGCGCGCGTGAAGGCGTCACGCCGGAAGTCGCGAAAGCGGCGCTGCGCAAGTTCAACACGTTGATCGGCGCGCTTCTCGTGCGTGTGGGTGACGCGGACGGCATGATCTGCGGGATGATCGACACGTACCAGAGCCATCTGAAATTCGTCGAACAGGTGCTCGGCAAGGCTGAAAACGTGCAGAACCTGGCGGCGATGAATCTGCTGATGCTGCCGGGCCGCAATCTGTTCATCTGCGATACGTACATCAACGAAGTGCCGAGCGCGGAGCAACTCGCCGACATGACGGTGCTGGCAGCAAGCGAGATCGAGAAGTTCGGCATTACGCCGAAGGTCGCGCTGCTGTCGAATTCCAACTTCGGCAGCGTGCCGTCGGCTTCGTCGCAACGAATGGCGGATGCGCGCAAGCTGATCGCGCAACGTGCGCCGGAGCTGGAAATCGACGGTGAGATGCACGGCGACGCCGCGTTGTCTGAGATGGTCCGCAAGGCCGCCTTCCCGGGCACGAAACTGACGGGCGAAGCGAACCTGCTGATCATGCCGAACGTGGAAGCGGCGAACATCACGTACAACCTGCTGAAGGTGATCGGCGGCGAAGGCGTGACGGTGGGGCCGTTCCTGCTGGGTGCCGAGAAGCCGGTGCATATCCTGACGCCGGCAGCGACCGTGCGCCGGATCATCAACATGACGGCGGTTGCATCGGCGAACGCGCGGGTGCGTGCGGGCGCGGAGTAACTGCTGTTATTGCTGCTGATCTAGCGCCGCGTTAGGGCGCCTGGTTGCAGAACGCAAAAACGCCACGGAGGTGTCAACTCCGTGGCGTTTTTTTGTGCCTGGTTTCTGCGATTTCATGGGACGTTGATGCGTCGGAAATTCGCCGCCGTGGGGCGATGTCCTTCTGGAGTCTTAAGGAGGAACGCCATCTTTAAGAATGCTCTGATTCGTTCTTGTGTCGAGAATTTGTAAAGTTACTTCTGAAGCGAGGCACATCACATCGGTAGACAACAAGGGGCCTCTCGGGCCGACACGTTGTGATACGCCCCAAGCAGGGCGCTTCATTCAGTTTCGTAGTGGCAGTAACTGCAGTAGTTGGTGGTAGCGGTGGGTAGTAGTCGAGGTAGCTGTAGTAGTCGTAGTAGCTGTAGAGGCAGGTGAAGGTGTTGTTAAGCAGTGTGGGTAGTTGATGGTTGTAGTAGCAGTTGTAGTAGCAGTAGTAGGTGAAGTTGTTGTAAGTCGTGTTGGTGTTGTACGTGGTAGTAGTGGTGGTAGCAGTGCCGCCCGTTCTCGCGCTTTCGTTTCAGGTGCGGGCCACAGGCAAAAAAAGGCGGCTGTCCTTGCGGGCAGTCGCCTTTTCCATTTTCATCTACCGCACCTTGCTCAGCCGATCAGGCCAGAACGCTCGGTCAGCCAGCTCAAGAGCGTAGGCGGCAGTATGTTGCTCAGATACCTGTCCATCAGGCAGCGTGTTGGGACTGACTACCTTGCGGTGAACGCCAGCGCGCCAGCAAGTCCAGCCACTTCACGCGCACACCCTTCAGGTTGTTTTCCTTCACGTGTCCATAGCCGCGGATGCCGTCCGGCAGGTTCGCCAGTTCGACCGCCAACGCATGTTTCTGCACGCTAAGGCCGCCGATCAGTTCACTCACCAGCGCTTCGTACTCGCCAATCAACGCCCGCTCGGTACGACGTTCCTCCGTCTTGCCGAACACATCGAACGCCGTGCCGCGCAGGAACTTGAGCTTCGCGAGCACGCGCATGGCACTGAGGATCCACGGGCCGTACTTCTTCTTCACGAGGTGGCCATGCGCATCCTTCTTCGAAAAAGCGGGCGGCGCAAGGTGAAGATGGACCTTCCAGTCCCCTTCGAAACTGGCCTTGAGCTTTTCGATGAACGCCGGATCGGCGTACAGGCGTGCGACTTCGTACTCATCCTTGTAAGCCATCAGCTTATGCAGGTTCTTCGCCACGGCTTCGGTCAATGGCAACTGGCCGTCGCCCAGCTCGAGCGCGGATTCCGCCACCCGCACTTGCGCTACGCGCTCGCGATAGCGGGCCGCATAGGCGTCGTTCTGCCATGCGCTGAGATAGGCAGCGCGCTTGTCGATCAGCGTATCGAGCGCCTTCGGCGTGTGCAGCGAGATGATCTTGCTGCTGGCGGTCTCAGCGGTAGCGTCGCGCCCTTGCGACTGCGCGAGCTTGCGCACGCCTGCAAGGTCGTGCGCGGCACGGCGTCCCCATTCGAAGGCTGCACGATTCTTCTCGACCTGTACCGCGTTCAGTTCGATCGCACGCATCAGCGATTCGTATAGCAACGGCACCCAGCCCTTTTGCCACGCGTAGCCGAGCACGAACGGATTCGTGTAGATCGCATCGCCCAGTAGTGCCACGGCGAAGTGGTTGGCGTCGATCGCATCGACGCCGGCATCGCCCGCACCCAGCCGCACATCCGATTCCGCATCGGCGCCGGGGAATTGCCAGTTCGGATTCTTGATGAAGGCGGCGGTCGGTGTCCGCGCGCTGTTCAGCACGACGCGCGTGCGTCCCACCTGCATGCGCGAGACGCATTCGTCACTGGCCGTGACGATGGCGTCGCAGCCGATCACGAGACTCGCTTCGCCCATGGCGATACGCGTCGCGTGGATGTCGGCGGGCTGGTTCGAGATCTGCACGTGGCTCATCACGGCGCCGCCCTTCTGCGCGAGACCGGTCACGTCCAGCACGGTCACGCCCTTGCTTTCGAGGTGAGCCGCCATGCCCAGCAGCGCGCCGATCGTTACCACGCCGGTCCCGCCCACACCGGTCACGAGCACGCCGTACGGCCGCGTGATTGACGGCAACTCGGGTGCGGGCACTGGGGGCATGGCATCGGCCGTCGCACCCGACGACGCCTTGGGCTTGCGCAACTGTCCGCCTTCGACCGAGACGAAGCTCGGGCAGAAGCCGTTCACACACGAAAAGTCCTTGTTGCAGGTGGACTGGTTGATCTGGCGCTTGGTGCCGTACTCGGTATCCAGCGGTTCGACCGACAGACAGTTGGACTTGACGGAGCAGTCGCCGCACCCTTCGCAAACGGCTTCGTTGATGACGACGCGACGCGCCGGATCCGGGAAGGTGCCGCGTTTGCGGCGGCGTCGCTTCTCGGTGGCGCAGGTCTGGTCGTAGATCAGGATCGAGGTGCCGGCAATCTCGCGCAAGGCGCGCTGCACGTCATCGAGCTGGTCGCGGTGATGGATCGTGATGCCCGGCGCGAGCCCGACGTTCGCGTTGTACTTGTCCGGCTCGTCGGTGACGATCACGATCTTCGTCGCGCCCTCGGCGGCGAGCTGGTGCGTGATCTGCGGCACGGTGAGCACGCCGTCGACCGGCTGGCCGCCCGTCATCGCAACCGCGTCGTTATACAGGATCTTGTAGGTAATGTTCGCCTTCGACGCGATCGCCGCGCGAATCGCCAGCAGCCCTGAGTGGAAGTAGGTGCCGTCGCCGAGGTTGGCGAACACATGCTTGTCGTGGGTGAACGGCGCCTGGCCGATCCACGCCGCGCCTTCTCCGCCCATCTGGCTGAAGGTGCTGGTGCTGCGGTCCATCCACACGGTCATGTAATGGCAGCCGATCCCCGCCATCGCCCGCGAACCTTCCGGCACGTTGGTCGACGTGTTGTGCGGGCAGCCGGAGCAGAACCACGGCTTGCGTTCGACTTCCACACGCGGCCGGGCCAACGCCTTCTCCTTCGCTTCGATCACGGCGATCCGCGAGGCGATGCGCGCGCGCACGTCGGACGGCAGGTCGAACTTGTCGAGACGGGTGGCGATCGCCTTGGCGATGATCGCCGGCGACAATTCGTAGTGCGCCGGCAGCAGCCAGTTGCCCATCGGCACGGACCATTCGCCGCCCGCGCCGTCTTTCTCGTCGAACTTGCCGAACACACGTGGACGCTGTGCGTCAGGCCAGTTGTACAACTCTTCCTTGATGGCGTACTCGAGGATCTGACGCTTTTCCTCGACCACCAGAATTTCTTTGAGGCCGTGGGCAAACGCGTGGGCGCCTTGCGCCTCGAGCGGCCACACGCAGCCCACCTTGTAGAGGCGAATGCCGATGCGTGAACAGGTCTCGTCGTCGAGGCCGAGGTCGGTCAGCGCCTGACGCACATCGAGATAAGCCTTTCCGGCCGTCATGATGCCGAAGCGCGCGTCCTGCGAGTCGATCTCCACGCGGTCCAGCTTGTTGGCGCGGACGTAGGCGAGGGCAGCGTACCACTTGTAATCGAGCAGGCGCGCTTCCTGAACCAGCGGCGGATCTGGCCAGCGAATATTCAGACCGCCGTCCGGCATGGCGAAATCTTCGGGCAACACGATCTTCGTGCGATGCGGATCGATATCCACCGAAGCCGACGATTCCACCACGTCGGTCACGCACTTCATCGCGACCCATAGCCCGGAATAGCGGCTCATGGCCCAGCCGTGCAGGCCGAAATCGAGATATTCCTGCACGTTCGATGGGAAGAGCACCGGCAGCCCGCAGGCCTTGAACATATGTTCGGACTGATGCGCGAGCGTCGAGGACTTGGCTGCATGGTCGTCGCCGGCAAGCACGAGGACGCCGCCGTGTTGCGACGAACCTGCGGAATTGCCGTGCTTGAGAACGTCGCCGGAGCGGTCGACACCCGGCCCCTTGCCGTACCACATCGAAAACACGCCATCGAATTTGGCGTTCGGGTACAGGTTGACCTGCTGCGAGCCCCACACGGAGGTGGCGGCGAGATCTTCGTTGACGCCGGGCTGGAACACGACCTGGCGTGCGGCGAGATGCTGCTTCGCCTTCCACAGCGACTGGTCGAGACCGCCAAGCGGAGAACCGCGATAGCCGGAAATGAAACCGGCGGTATTGAGCCCAGCGGCCTTGTCACGCTCCTGCTGCAGCATCGGCAGGCGCACGAGCGCCTGAATACCGCTCATGTACGCGCGACCGCGTTCGAGCGTGTATTTGTCGTCAAGCGTGACGGAATTTAGCGCGGCTTCGAGCGAGGCTCTCTGACCAGCGTCTAGCGGGGCATTCATTGTGTGTACTCCTCCACCCTGTTTGGGATCACCAAAACTTGTTGGCCTCGGCATCTTGTGAATGCCTGGACCGGGGTCGCAATATTGACGTGTTTTAAGGGATGGTAGCACTGGGAGAAACCCGCCGCAGGGCCTTAAAAGTGCCGTGATGCGGCGCGCAGTGCTGATATTCCGAGATGCGCCGGTTGACGCCGTGATGTCAGTCCAGCAGTAAATTGAAAATTTTGCGATGCCTTCTGTAACAAGCTGTAAAAGGTTCAAATTTGCGGAACCGGACTTGAACTGTCTGTCTAACCCCCACCTGTGCACGTGCCTGCGCGCCGCTTCGCGGTGGGTAGCGCCTCACGCCGACAGGCAGTTAGAAAAGGAGTACGCATGAACACAAGAAACATCCAGACCTTCCTGATGGTCTCGGCCGCATTTTTTGCGATGAGCGCGCCGGTGCGCTCGGGCAGCGAAAGAACCCTCGCGAGCGCGGTCGCTCACGTGGCGCAAGTGGCACCCGTGAGTCTCGCTTCGGAGCGCATCAAGCTGTCGAGCGAGTCTGGCGAGGACGGGCAGGCTTCCTGATGGATCGCTAGGGCGATTCGTCGATCTATTTCTAGCCGCCGCCGGAAACCGGGCAGCGGCGCAAACAACGCGCAAAGAACAAAAGGGCGAGGATTTTTGCGATCCTCGCCTTTTTTATTGAACCGTGTTTCTTTGCGAAGCGTGACCCAGCCGGAGGCTGAGCCTTTACACCTTGTCCTGGACGACGCCGCGGCGAATCTGGTCTAGCTCGATCGATTCGAACAGGGCCTTGAAGTTGCCTTCGCCGAAGCCCTGATTGCCTTTGCGCTGAATGATCTCGAAGAAGATCGGGCCAATCTGGTTTTCGGTGAAGATCTGCAGAAGCAGATCTTCGGGCGCGCCGTCGATCAGGATCTTGCGCTTGCGCAGCTCGTCGAGCGGCTCGCCGTGATTCGGCACGCGGCGGTTCACCAGTTCGTAGTACGTGTCGATCGTATCGAGCAGGGCGATGTTGGCTGCGCGCAGTCCGTCGACCGTGCGATAGATGTCGTTGCTGCCGAGCGCGATGTGCTGAATGCCTTCGCCGTGATACGCGTCGAGGTATTCCTGGATCTGCCCGGCCGTTTCCGAGCCTTCCTCGTTGATCGGAATGCGGATCTTGCCGCACGGCGAAGTCATCGCCTTGGACTTCACGCCCGTCACCTTGCCTTCGATGTCGAAGTAACGCACTTCACGGAAATTGAACAGACGCTCGTAGAACTCCGCCCATTCCTGCATGCGTCCGCGGTGGACGTTGTGCGTCAGGTGGTCGATATAGGTGAGGCCGTGGCCGAGCGGGTTCGGGTTAGCGCCGGCAATCGGCACGAAGTCGACGTCATAAATGCCAATGTCGCCGATGCTGTTCGGTTCGACGCCGTTCTTGCCGCGCCAGCGGTCGACGAAATAAATCAGCGAATCGCCGACGCCTTTGATCGCCGGGATGTTCAACTCCATCGGTCCGGTCTTGTTATCGAAACCCCACGCGCCTTTTTCCAGCGCCTGTTTGTAAGCCTTGGCGGCGTCCTGCACGCGAAAGGCGATGGCGCAGATCGACGGACCATGCAGGCGCGTAAAGCGCTGCGCGAAAGAGTCCGGTTCCGCGTTGATGATGAAGTTGATTTCGCCCTGGCGATATAGCGTCACATCCTTATGACGATGCCGTGCAATGGCGGTGAAGCCCATCTGTTCGAACAGCTTGCCGAGCGCCTTGGGATCCGGAGCGGTGTACTCGATGAACTCGAAACCGTCGGTGCCGACGGGGTTATCCCAGGTTTGAACCTGCATATCTGTCTCCTCTTATGCCATGCAAAGCGAAAGGGGCGCACGTCGCGCGATGCAGTGAAGTGTAAAGGCCGATATGCGGCGAAAACTTGCGAATTTAATCGTGCTTGATTAGGCTGGCGCTACGTTATAGCTCAATGAAGGGATCAGGTGGCAGAAAATGGCTGAAATCGAGATGGACACGATCGACCGGCGGATTCTCGCCATCCTGCAGGAGAACGGCAGGCTTTCGAATCAGGAGATTGCGGAACGGGTGAACCTGTCGCCCAGTCCTTGTCTGCGGCGGATTCGCCGGCTGGAGGAGAGTGGGGTGATTCGCGGCTACGTTGCGTTGCTCGACCCGCAGCGGCTCGGCCTCGACTTGCTCGCTTACGTCAACGTGCGGCTGGAAAAGCGCGGAGGTCCAACGCTGAGCCCGCGCGGCGACGGCGTGCCGCTACGGGCCGGCGCGACGCACGCGGATCTGTTTCGCGTGGCCGTGCAGACCTGGCCGGAAGTGGTCGCGTGCCACGCCATGACGGGCGACATGGATTACCTGCTACGCGTGCAGGTGGAGGACATGGCGCACTTTTCGCGCTTCGTGCAAGACCGCCTGCTGCACCATCCATCCGTGATCGATGTGAAGTCGAGTTTTTCGCTCGAAACTTTTAAGGAAACGACGGCGTTGCCGATTTTGTAGATGGATGGCGCTGTCGCCAGGAAGCAGGACAGGCGGTGCGCTGGTACGTCGTCGGTGTCCGCGAACGGCTCAAGGGAGTGTGCAAAGCAAAAGGGCGGCTCAGTTCAGAGCCGCCCTTTTGCTTATCGGATGCATGTGCTGCTTATGCAGCGGCAGCCGTCGGCAAAAACGATTCGAAAATCTTCGACGCCTGACGAGCCTGGCGCTTCAACGCATAGTCGAACACGGCGGCCTGCTCCTGCAGCATTTCGGCGATGATGCTCGACTGGTCGGCCGGCGGCAGCGTCAGATACGCGTCGGCTTCGCCGTACGCGTATTCGATCTTCATGCCGGCCTTCTTGGCGATGTGCATCATGGTTGAGTTCCGCGACAGACAATGCATATAGAGCATCGTGACGTGCGTGTTGCGGCTGCGAATGGCGGCCCGTTCGAACAGCTTGCTGCCGATGCCCTGGCCGCGCACCCTTTCTAGCACCGACACGCCGAACTCAGCAGTGCGCTTATCGCCTGCCTGCTCCACGGGCAGATAAGCGAGGTGGCCGACGCCGACCAGTTGCAACTGGTTGTCGAACACGCCGAACACGGTATCGCGGGTGAAATCGATGGAGCGCACGTAGTTTTCGATCACGTGGTCCGGCACGAGCTGACCGAAGCGCAGCAGACGGTCGTCTTCGCCGAGCGCGAGGAAGTGCGCCAGCAGGCGTTCGCGGTCGATGGCGGTCAGTTCCCGCACCAGAGCATGCGCGCGACCGGTAGCCTGCAACAGGCGATCGGATGTGACGATCGGCTCAGCGGCGCGAGTAGAGGGCGTGGTCATGGTCGGGTTCTCCTATTAATCAGGCGGCATGCTGCACCGCAAGATTGATTCTATCGGAAACGCCATCCCATAACTAGGGAAAACCCGCATATCGATTCGACGCCAAGCTCTATTGTGCTGTGAACCTATTTTTATGTGATTGATTATTAAGCATTATTGATTTTTGGTCTGGATTGAAGCGCTGGATGGGCGACAAGCAATTCTTACTTATGACGAATGCTGCCGTTCAACGGAGAAGCCTTACTCGGCCACTCGCAGCCCATGGTCGACCATCGCGACGACCTGTTCGGCAAACTCGCGGTAACCCATCCGGCCGTCGGGCTTCAGCCATGTGAAGGTCCAGTTGATCATGCCGAACACCATCATCGTCAGCGCTGTCTGATTTTCACGGCTGGCGCGCTCCGGATAGGCACGCGTCAACTGCCGGGCAAACGCCGCCACGACGTCGCGCTGGCGGTTGAGGATGATCTCGCGCTGCGAGTCGACCAGATATTTGACGTCGTTCAGCAGCGCGACGTGCCGGCTGTGTGAGTTTTCATATTCGGCGAGAAACGCGCGGATCAGTTCGGCGAACGTTTCGCGCTCGCTCAGCCCGCGCCGCTGGCTCGCGCCTTCCACTTCCGCGATGATCAGCATCAACCGCTTCGTGTAGCGGTCGAGCAGGTCGAACAGGATCGCTTCTTTACTCGCGTAATAGTGGTACAGGCGGGCCTTCGAGGTGCCGCTCGCGGCGGCCAGATCGGCCATCGAGGTACTCGGATAGCTCGTCTGGGCGAACTTGGCGGCGGCCAGTTCGAGAATCTGGTCGCGCTGGGTTTCGTGGTCGGGGGCGCGGGTGCGGGCCATAGTGCTTGGGATCCTTAGCTTGAACAGGCGGAAAGCGCCGCGCGCAGTTCCAGCGCGTGCCAACCGGAGGTGTTGCCGCGCAGGCTAAGGCGCCCGCTTGCGGCCAGCTCGCGGAAGCGCCAGAGCACGAGGCTGTCGCTGACGAGGAAGCCCAGGTCGGCGACCATCAGTTGCCCGGCGATGCCGGCGGCGGGCTGCCAGGCGTCGCTAGCGTGTTCGAGAATCAGCGCGTCGAGTTCGCCGAAGGTGCCGCTGGTAAACGTGTTGTCACGCCAGCGGCGGGTTTCGCCGTTCGCCTGCTTGACCTCCTGCCATTCCAGGGCGAGGCGGCTGATGCGCAGCACCGAGATCGGCGCCACGTCCGCGAGCCGCGTCTCCAAAACCTCCGGCGCGAACATGCCGACGGATGTGGCGCGTCCCGCGTGGCGATGGGCGAAGGCGGCGGGATCCGCGACGTCGCGGATCGAGAGGCGCACTTCGTTCAGACGCTGCGGGCTGTTGCGCAGGTGATTGCAAACGCGGCGCAAGGTCAACTGATCGGCGGAGCTTTCGCCGTGCCAGACGGCGACTTGCGTGTCCGCCGCGGCAAGCTGGTCCAGCACGGACGCCTGTTCGCCGAATTCACGCAGGAGATTGCGTGGTGGGGCATCGGGCTCGGCGCCGTCCAGCACGCGTTGCCAGAACTCGGCGCGCACCTCGGGCGTATCGTCGACGCCGCGCAGCGGGCCGACCGCGAGGTCGTCGCGCAACGCCTGCACGTGATCGTTGCGTCCTGCCCGTTGCAGGGCGGCTCGCAGGGAATCAGCGGCGACATCGCCGTTGGTCAGGTGAATCGTGCTCATCGACAGCTCGCAGGCAAATCAGTCACAAAAAAGGGCAACTCGGCGAGCGGAAGCGAGTCCCGATCGCGAGCGGCCCCTAGTGTAAGCGGATCGCGGGTGAGCCGAAAGCGCTCAGACGTGCGTCGCGGAAGATGCGCGTCCGTCGGTCGCCTAGCGTTCGTCGTAACTGACCACGACGCGGTCGCTCACGGGATGGCACTGGCACGTCAGCACGAAGCCGTCGCGAATCTCGTGCTCTTCCAGCGTGTAGTTCTTTTCCATCCGTACTTCGCCTTCGAGCACTTTCGCGCGGCAGGTGCAGCACACGCCGCCTTTACAGGCATAGGGCAGCGCGAGCCCAGCCTTCAGGCCGACATCCAGCACGCTGACACCCTGGTAGGGCAGACGCAGCTTGCGCTTCTTGCCGTCGAGGACGATTTCGAGCTCGGCTGCGGGAGTGTCTTCGGTGATCTCCACGGCCGGAACCCCGGCTTGCGGCAACGGTGAGCCGAAGCGCTCAACGTGAATGCTTTCGTGCGGCACGCCGGCGGCCTTCAGGGCGGCTTCGGCGGCGTCCATCATCGGCGCGGGGCCGCAAATGAAGGCCTCGTCGATGGCCTCGGCGGGCACCAGATTCTCGATGAAAGCGGCGCACTTTGACTGGTCCAGCACCCCGTTGAACAACTCGACGTCCTGCAGATCGTCCGACAGCACGTGATACAGCACGAAGCGGCTCATGAAGCGGTTCTTCAGGTCTTCGAGCTCTTCGGCGAACATGATCTGGTCGACGCTGCGATTGCCGTAGACCAGCGTAAACGTGCTGCGCGGCTCGACTTCGAGCGTGGTCTTGATGATGGCTAGCACCGGCGTAATGCCCGAGCCGCCTGAAAAGGCGATGTATTGCTGGCCTTGATCGGCGTTCAGGTGGGTGAAGAAGCGGCCGTCGGGCGTCATCACGTCGATGGTGTGGCCCGGTTGCAGCGTGTCGAAGGCGAAATTCGAAAAGCGGCCGCCCCGCACGCGCTTGATGCCGATGCGCAGTTCGCCGTCGCGGTCGTAATCGGTGACGCCGACGCAGATCGAATACGAGCGGCGCGTTTCCTCGCCGTCGATATGCGTTTTCAGCGTCACAAACTGGCCTTGTGTGAAGCGAAACTGCTCGCGCAACTCAACAGGGACTTCGAAGGCAACCGAAACCGCATCGGCCGTTTCGGGGCGAACTTCGCGGATACGCAGGGGATGAAATTGCGGGGTGGCCATATCAGTACGGTTTGAAGTAGTCGAAGGGTTCGCGGCAATCGAGGCAGCGGTACAGCGCCTTGCAGGCGGTCGAGCCGAACTGCGCCAGACGTTCGGTATGCGCCGAGCCGCAGCGCGGACAGGCCGGTGCAGGCAGCGCCCTGGGGACGAAGCGGACCACTTTCTCGCCGGGCGCGTCGCTCGCGCAGTTGCCGGTGGGCGGCGCGATGCCGTAGGCGCGCAGCTTTTCGCGGGCGTCGGCGGTCATCCAGTCTGTGGTCCAGGCGGGGGCGAGCACGGTGACGACCCGATACGGCGCGAGCTGCGCGACTTCCAGCGCGTGTTCCACGTCTTCGGCGATTTGCGACATCGCTGGACAGCCTGAATAGGTCGGCGTGATGACGACCTCGAGCACACCGTCGGCGGCGCGCCGGACGTCGCGCAGAATGCCGAGCTCGCGAATCGACACCACCGGAATCTCCGGATCGGGCACCGCTTCGAGCACGGACCATGCGCGCTCCAGCGCGGGGTCGAGGGCGGTCGCAAGGGTCGCGGTCATCGTCGTGTTCCGTTTAGGGGCTTACCAGCTTGCGCCGGGGTGCTGCCGCGCGAGACTCTGCATTTCGGCGAGCACATAGCCCATGTGTTCCGAGTGTTCGCCATGCTTGCCGGTCGTCACGTGCTTCACCGGTTCCGGCAACGTAAGCGTGGCTTCGACGAGCGCGGCTTGCACTTCCTCTTCCCAGGCGCTTTGCAGATCGGCCGTCAACGGACCGATGCCAGCCGCGGCGATGGTCTCCTCCACGGTGTCCACGCTGAAGAATTCGCGGGTGTACGGCATCAGATAGTCGAGCGCGGCCTGCGCGCGGCGGTGCGACTCGTCTGTGCCGTCACCGAGGCGGATCAGCCATTCGCGCGCATGATGCACGTGATAGCGGCTTTCCTTGATCGATTTCGCGGCAATGGCGGCAAGCTGGTCGTCTTTCGAAGCGGTGAGCGCCGTCCACAAATGAGCCATCAGCGTCGAATACAGGAAGTTGCGTCCAATCGTGACCGCGTAGTCCTTGTCGGCATGCGCGGTACCCGCGAGCGGCCCGTAGTGGGGCAGTTCGGCGAGCGTGTAATTGGTGAACTCGCGCTCGGCGCGGAAATACGCGTAGTCGTCCTCGCGCTTGGTTGCACCCGTCAGCGTGTGCTCGAGCGTCGCAGCATGGGTGTAGAGCAGGCGTGCCTGGCCGATCAGGTCGAGACTCATGTTGGCCAGCGCGATGTCCTCTTCGAGGATCGGCCCGTGACCGCACCACTCGGCATTGCGCTGACCGAGGATCAGCGCGGTGTCGGCGAGTCGCAGGACGTAGGAAAGATGTTGGGGCGTGATATCCATGACGCTTACATGTGGTTGACTTCGTCGGGGAGCGCATAGAACGTCGGATGGCGGTAAATCTTGTCGCCGGCCGGTTCGAACAGCTCGGCCTTGTCCTGCGGATCCGACGCGGTGATCGCCGAGGACGGCACCACCCAGATGCTCACGCCTTCCTGGCGCCGCGTGTAGACGTCGCGCGCCATGCGCAGCGCCATCGGCGCGTCGGCGGCGTGCAGACTGCCGCAGTGCTTATGGTCGAGGCCTTGCTTGCTGCGCACGAATACTTCCCAGATCGGCCATTCCTTGTTCACGGACTTGTCCATTCCCGCATCTCCTGAATCTTTCGTTGCTGTTGCCGGCTGGCGCTGACTCGCACCCGCTGATTTCCGGCGTTGTCTGGATTGAGCTACGTTTCCGCAGCCACTAAGCGGCTTGCTGTTGGGCTCGCTGACGCTGCTTTTCCGCGTGGGCGAGGGCGGCTTCGCGAACCCAGGCGCCGTCGTCGTGGGCTTTCACGCGGGTCGCGAGGCGTTCGCGGTTGCAGGGACCGTCGCCGTTGACCACCCGCCAGAATTCTTCCCAGTCGATGTCGCCATAGTCGTGATGGCCGCGTGCCTCGTTCCACTTCAGGTCGGGATCAGGCAGCGTGACGCCGAGTACCTTGGCCTGGTCCACGGTGGCGTCGACGAATTTCTGCCGCAGGTCGTCGTTGGAGATGCGCTTGATGCCCCATTTCGACGACTGGTTGCTGTGGATCGAATCCTTGTCGCTCGGGCCGAACATCATCAGTACCGGCCACCACCAGCGGTCGACCGCCTGCTGGACCATCTCGCGCTGCGCCTCGGTGCCTTTCATCATGGACAACAGCGCGTCGAAACCCTGGCGCTGGTGAAACGATTCTTCCTTGCAGATGCGGATCATTGCGCGGGCGTACGGCCCGTAGGTGCAACGGCACAGCGGAATCTGGTTCATGATGGCCGCGCCGTCGACGAGCCAGCCGATCACGCCAACATCCGCCCACGTCGGCGTCGGATAATTGAAAATGCTTGAATATTTGGCCTTGCCGGCATGGAGAGCGTCGATCAGCTGATCGCGCGACACCGCGAGCGTTTCGGCCGCGCTATATAGATACAGCCCGTGGCCGGCTTCATCCTGCACTTTGGCGAGCAGGATGGCTTTACGCTTGAGGCTTGGCGCGCGGGAGATCCAGTTGCCTTCGGGCAGCATTCCCACGATTTCCGAGTGCGCGTGCTGCGAGATCTGCCGCACCAGCGTCTTGCGATAAGCGTCGGGCATCCAGTCTTGCGGCTCGATTTTGCCGTCGGCTTCCATGACCGCGTCAAAACGCGCCTGCTCGGGCGAACTGGCGGCCGCGTCGAGCGGGGCAACGTTGCCGGGAATGTCGAGGGATTGCGTATACATGGCGAACGCTCTCGTCCGAAGTTGTCTGTGTTCGGCAGTATAAACCAACCGACCGGTCGGTTAATGATTTTTTTAAGATTGATTTTGGGGTAGGTTCAGATGCCGTAGATGGGGTACGGTGGAGGCCGACGGCGCGGCGCGCGCCGTGGTTGCTAACGCGAGGGCGGAAGAGAGATGACGGAGCGGATCTATTTGCGGCATCCAACGAAAGACGAGACCGTCGAGGTGAGGGCTGGCTTTAGCTGGGCCGCTTTCCTGCTGGGTTTCGTCTGGGCGTTGATGAAGAGAATGTGGCTGGTCGGCCTGTTGATGCTGGCGGCGGACCTCGCGATTGGTCTGATCGGCTTTGCGGGTGTGACGGCGGATGTCGTCAGTCTCGGCCTCAGCATCGCATTCGCGCTTTACTGCGGTGTGCGAGGCAACCAATGGTATCGCCGTGATCTGGAGCGCAAGGGCTACGTCGTGTTGTCGCGGACCTGAAAGGGACGGATTGCTAGCCGCGTTCTGATGGGAAATGCATGCCGCATGCTTGCCAATCTCGGCCGTTGCTACCCCTTGCCAGCCGCAGAACCTATAAAATCGCGGATTGGCTGCGATTGTGCGCCCCCAGCATCCCCGGTACCCATGTTACGTTTAAGTGAAATCAAACTCCCGCTCGACCATCCCGGGAGCGCGCTCGACGCCGCGGTTCTCGCGCGCCTCGCCGAGCTCGGCGTGCCGGCGGGCGGGCTCATCCGCTACACCGTGTTTCGTCGCGCGCATGACGCGCGCAAACGGGCCGACATCAAGCTGACCTACATCGTCGACGTAGAGGTCAAGGACGAAGCGGTCGTGCGAGACCGGCTGGCCGGCGTGCCGCATTGTGCGGTGACGCCGGATATGGAGTACCGCTTCGTAACCCGGGCACCCGAACACTTTGCAGGGCCGCGCCCGGTCGTGATCGGCATGGGGCCGTGCGGGCTGTTCGCTGGACTGCTGCTCGCGCAGATGGGTTTCCGCCCCATTATTCTCGAGCGCGGCAAGGCGGTGCGTGAACGCACGAAGGACACCTTCGGCCTGTGGCGCAAGTCGGTGCTCAATCCGGAGTCCAACGTGCAGTTCGGCGAGGGCGGTGCCGGGACGTTCTCCGACGGCAAACTGTATAGCCAGATCAAGGATCCGCATCACTACGGTCGCAAGGTCCTCGACGAATTCGTCAAGGCGGGCGCGCCGGAAGACATCCTTTTTCTGAGCCGGCCGCACATCGGCACGTTTCGTCTCGTCAGCATGGTCGAGAAGATGCGCGCCACCATTCACGAGCTGGGTGGCGAAGTGCGGTTCGAGACCCGCGTCGAAGATATCGAGATCGAGCAGGGCAAGGTACGCGCGCTGCAGCTGTCCAATGGCGAGACGCTGCCGTGCGATCACGTGGTGCTGGCGGTCGGACACAGCGCGCGCGATACCTTCGAAATGCTGCACAAACGTGGCGTCTATATTGAAGCGAAGCCGTTCTCGCTGGGTTTTCGGATCGAACATCCGCAAGGACTGATCGACCGCAGCCGCTTTGGAAAATTTGCCGGTCACAAGCAACTTGGCGCGGCGGACTACAAGGTGGTGCATCACTGTAGCAATGGACGCGCGGTGTACAGCTTCTGCATGTGCCCAGGCGGCACCGTGGTTGCGGCGACCTCGGAGCCGGGGCGCGTGGTGACCAATGGCATGAGCCAGTACTCGCGGGCCGAGCGCAACGCCAATGCGGGCATTGTCGTCGGCATTACGCCGGACGATTTCCCTGGCGGACCGCTTGCCGGCATCGCGTTCCAGCGCAAATGGGAAGAGCGCGCGTTCGAACTGGGCGGCCGAAACTACTGCGCGCCGGGTCAGCGTGTGGGCGACTTCATTGCCGGCCGGGCGTCGACTTCGCTCGGGGCAGTTGTGCCGTCGTACAAGCCGGGCGTCACGCCGACCGACCTCAGCACGGCGTTGCCCGACTACGTGATCGAGGCGATTCGCGAAGCGCTGCCGCAACTGGACAAGAAGATCGCCGGTTTTGCTATGGACGACGCCGTGCTGACCGGAGTCGAGACGCGCACTTCGTCGCCGATCAGGATTCGCCGCAAGGACGACTACCAGAGCATGAACGTCGAAGGTCTTTATCCGGCGGGTGAGGGCGCGGGGTACGCGGGCGGTATCTATTCAGCGGCCATCGACGGGATCGAAGTGGCGCAAGCTTTGGCACTGAGCATGACGTTGGGTCGCGCTGGCTGAAGTCGCGCAACGGCAAAGGCGGCAGCGCCATGCATGGTGCCTGTCCGCCACCCGGTGCGATCGATCGGGCACAATGGGCGCTTTGTCTCCAGCCGATTCCCGAATGACCCTTCGTACTCTGGCCGCTGCGTGCGGCGCGGCCCTCTGTGCTCAATTCGCAATCTCACCGGTAGCCTCAGCGGCGGATGCACCGTCGCGCTGGGTCTCGACGTGGGGCACAGCGCTTCAGTCCATTCCCCAGCAGGCCAATCTGCCGCCGCTGTATCGCGCACCGGTGGTCGCCGGACGCACGGTTCGGCAAATCGTCTATCCGACGCTAGCCGGCAATTCCGTGCGGATCCATCTCAGTAACGAATACGGCAAAACGCCGCTCGTCATAGAGGCGTTGCGCATTGCACGCTCGACTGGCGGGGCCGCGCAAAGCAGTGGCGCGGTTACGGTGACGTTTGGCGGCAAGCAAAGGGCGACGGTTCCGCCTGGCGGCGAACTGGATAGTGACGCCGTGTCGCTCGATATTGTCGCCGGCGCGCCGTACGCCATCAGCTCCTACATGGGGGCGGATCAACAGTTCGTGGCTTGGCATCGTGTGTCGAGCCAGGTCAATTACGTTTCGTTGCCGGGCAATCACGCGGATGACTCCATGGCGGGGGCCTTTCATCAGCGGTTCACGCAAGTTGCGTGGGTGACCGGTCTCTCAGTGGAGGCGCCGTCTTCGGCCGCCATCGCTGCGATTGGCGATTCGATCACCGATGGAATGCGCTCGAGCCTGAACGAAAACCACCGCTGGCCGGACGCCTTCGCGCGCCGGCTCGCGCGGGAGGGCGACCGCTCGACCGCCGTCGTCAATCTGGGGATTAGCGGCAACCGTTTGCTCAACGACTCCCCTTGTTACGGCGATGCGCTGGTCAAGCGCTTTGGGCGCGACGTACTCGAACGGCCGGGGGTGAAGACCGCGATCTTGCTGATCGGCATCAACGACATCAACTTTTCTTCCACGCCAGCTCGGGCTGGGTTGGACTGCGACAGCCCGCACACGTCCGTGACGGCGGCTGACCTGATCGCGGGTTACCAGCGCGTGATTGCCGAGGCTCACCGCCGCGGTGTTCGTGTATTCGGCGCGACGCTCACGCCGGCCTCGTTGCCGCCGCAGCGTGAAAGCATCCGGCTGGCGGTCAATCAGTGGATCCGGACGAGCCGGGAACTGGACGGCATGATCGATTTCGACGCGGCGCTGCGGGACCCGGCCCAGCCCGACCGTCTGCGACGCGGCTTCGATAGCGGCGACCAGATTCATCCAAGCGACGCAGGGTATGCCGCGATGGCGGAGGCGATTCCGCTCGATGCCGTAGTAAATTCGACTCGAAAATGACTCGCCAAAAAAACATTTCGGTCAAAGCCTTGTCATATGGCTGATGTTCGCCTACTATTCGGCTCCTCGTTTCCGAACGAGTGCCGCTGCGAGGACAGGCGGCCGTAGCGTCAACAAGGTGTTAAGCGAAAGCGAAAAAATCTAGTTGACGAAACGAAAAAGATTCTTCATAATCTCGTTTCTCTGCTGCTGATGCAGCGACGCAGAACGAAGCGGTGCCGGGTGGTTGTGATGGTGACAATGCACGGTGTTGTTTTGGTGGTGAATGCGTAATCGATCTTTAAAAATTAACAGCCGATAAGTGTGGGCGCTTGATGCGCGACGCGGCGGTGGGTCCTTCGGGGTCTGCTGCAAAAGCGAAAGTATCAAGTCTCACACAGTAATGAAAGGAAAGGTTTTCCTGTTTTCGGACAGGATGATCAATCGTCAGTACGTTGAGTGAGCG